>NZ_CP077087.1:3275227-3592045 GCF_014268495.2 Pseudomonas monsensis
GCATGTCGCGGATCGCGCCGATCACTCGCACTTCGGTGTCGTCGCTGTCGCCGAGTTCGAACAGGGTGAACAGGTAGTCCTGCTCCTTGAGATCGTCGCGGGCGCGGCGGTCGTCGGCGCGCAGGCCGACTCCGCAAATGGCCCAGTCTAGCGCTTCGCCAGTGTTCATCAGCGCATCGGTGTAATACGCCTGATGCGCGCGGTGGAAGCCGCCGACGCCAATGTGCGCGATGCCCTGGCGAGTGTCGCTGAGGCGGTAGGCGGGCAGCTTCACTTCGGCCGCGAGGCGGTGCAGGTTGTGTTTATTCAGTTTCATCGGGCAAGTCTCGAAATCAGGCTGCAGCGCGCAGCGGACGGGTCAACGCCACGCCTTCGGCATCGAATAAATGGCAGTGGGCCGGGTCCAGGTGCAGGCTCAGTTGTTCGCCGTAGCGGCTGGCCAGATCCCCGCGTACCCGCATGGTCAGCGCTTCGCCGGCCTGTGTGGTGACGTGGCAGAAGGTGTCGCTGCCCAGGCGTTCGCTGACGTCGGCGGTGACTTGCAAGGTGCAGTCGCCCGGTTGTGCGGGCTCCAGATGTTCCGGGCGAATGCCCAGGGTCACCGCGCTGCCGACGCTCAGGCTGGCGGCGTTGAATGGCAAGGTGATGCGCGTACCGGCATCCAGCGAGACCTCGCAGGTCTGGCTGTCGACGCGGGCGATCTTGCCCTTTAGGAAGCCCATTTTCGGCGTGCCGAGAAAACCGGCGACGAACAGGTTGGCCGGGTTGTGATAGAGATCCAGCGGCGAGCCGACCTGTTCGATCCTGCCGCCATTGAGCACCACGACTTTGTCGGCCATGGTCATCGCTTCGACCTGGTCGTGGGTCACGTAGATCATGGTCGCCTGCAGGTCCTTGTGCAGGCGCAGCAGTTCCAGACGCATCTGCACCCGCAGGGCGGCGTCGAGGTTGGACAGCGGTTCGTCGAACAGGAAGATTTTCGGATTGCGCACGATGGCGCGGCCGATCGCGACACGTTGCCGCTGGCCGCCCGAGAGCTGTTTCGGCTTGCGTTCCAGCATCGGCCCGAGTTCGAGAATCCGCGCTGCCTCGCCGACTTTCTTCTCGACTTCGGCCTTCGGCACACCGGCCAGATCGAGGGCGAATGACATGTTTTTCTTCACGGTCATGTGCGGGTAGAGCGCGTAGGTCTGGAACACCATCGCCAGGTCGCGCTTGGCCGGGCTGACTTCGGTGATGTCGCGGCCATCGAGTTCGATGGTGCCGCCGCTGACCTCTTCAAGGCCGGCGATCAGCCGCAGCAAGGTGGATTTACCGCAACCGGACGGGCCGACGAAGACCACGAATTCCTTGTCGTTCACTTCCAGGTCGATGCCCTTGATGATGGAGAAACCTTCGAAGCCTTTTTGCAGATTCTTGATTTTCAGGTTGGCCATGATGGTGGGCCTCCGCAATGTTGTTATTCGTATGAGCCTTGCAGGCTTTTTTGTAGGCCTTCGCCTGCTCGCGATGGGGCCATGTCAGCCGACAGCGCCGCTGAATGACACTCCGCTATCGCGAGCTGGCGAAGGCCTACAGGGGATTGTGTTGAGTTGGTGAGATTCATTTCACGGCGCCGAACGACAGGCCGCGCACCAGTTGTTTCTGGCTGATCCAGCCGAAGATCAGGATCGGCGCACACGCCAGGGTCGACACCGCCGACAACTTGGCCCAGAACAAGCCTTCAGGACTTGAGTACGAGGCGATCAGCGCGGTCAGTGGCGCGGCTTTCGACGAGGTCAGGTTCAGCGACCAGAAGGCCTCGTTCCAGCACAGGATCAGTGACAGCAGCACGGTCGAGGCGAGGCCGCCCTTGGCGATCGGCAGCAGTACGCGGACCATCTCCTGCCACAGCGTGGCGCCGTCAAGGCGCGCGGCTTCGAGGATGTCCTTGGGGATGTCTTTGAAGTAGGTGTAAACCATCCAGACCACGATCGGCAGGTTGATCAGGGTGTAGATCACGATCAGCGCGATGCGCGTGTCGAGCAGGCCGAAACTCTTGGCCAGCAGATAGATCGGCATCAGCACGCCCACCGGCGGCAGCATTTTCGTTGAGAGCATCCACAGCAGCGTGCCTTTGGTGCGCTGGGTTTCGTAGAACGCCATCGAGTACGCCGCCGGCACCGCGATCAGCAGGCACAGGGCCGTGGCGCTGAAGGAGATCACCACCGAGTTCCAGGCGAAACTGAAGTAATCGCTGCGCTCATTGATGTGCAGGTAGTTTTCCAGCGTCGGCGTGAAGATGAACTGCGGTGGCGTGGCGAACGCGTCGATTTCGGTCTTGAAACTGGTCATCACCATCCAGAAGATCGGGAAGAAGATCACGATCGCGATGGCCCAGGCCAGGGTGCCGAGCAGCAGGCTTTGCAGCCGGCGGGATTGTTGAAGAGTCATGGCGGGCCTCAGGCTTTGTCAGTCAGGTTTTTGCCGATCATCCGCACCAGAATGATCGCGGCGATGTTGGCGATGACCACGGCAATCAAACCGCCCGCCGACGCCATGCCGACGTCGAACTGCACCAGCGCCTGGTTGTAGATCAGGTAGGCGAGGTTGGTCGAGGCGTAGCCGGGGCCGCCGTTGGTGGTGGTGAAAATCTCGGCGAACACCGACAGCAGGAAGATCGTTTCGATCATCACCACCACGGCAATCGGCCGCGCCAGGTGCGGCAGAGTCAGGTGCCAGAAGATCGCGACAGGGCCGGCGCCGTCGAGGCGTGCGGCTTCCTTCTGTTCCTGGTCGAGGGACTGCATGGCGGTCATCAGGATCAGGATCGCGAAGGGCAGCCATTGCCACGAGACAATGATGATGATCGACAGCAGCGGATAGTGCGCCAGCCAGTCCACCGGCTCGGCGCCGAACAGCCGCCAGACGTACGCGAGGATTCCCGAGACCGGATGGAAAATCAGGTTCTTCCAGATCAGCGCGCCTACGGTGGGCATGATGAAGAACGGTGAGATCAGCATGACCCGCACGATGCCGCGGCCGAGAAATTCGCTGGCCTCCAGCAGGGCACTGATCAATACACCGAACACCACGCTGATCAGCAGCACGCTGCCGACCAGCAACAGGGTGTTGGTGGCGCCGGGCAGGAAGCCCGAGTCGGTGAGGAAGTAGCTGAAGTTCTCCAGCCCGATGAATTCGTTCACCCCCGGATCGAGCAGGTTGTAGCGAATCACCGAGAAGTAAAGGGTCATGCCCAGCGGCACGATCATCCACAGCAGCAATAGGGCCACCGACGGGCTGACCAGAAACCAGCCGGGATTGGCCACACGGTTTTTACGCTGGGGTTGCGACAGGTCGAGGTGGGCTTTGGCAGTTGAAGTATTCATGGTGATCACAACCGTTTGGGTGCAGATACATGTTCAGGAAAGACAACCTTCCTGACATCGACGCGAACCCTGTGGGAGCGGGCTTGCCCGCGATGGCGATTGAGCAGTCGACATCAATGTTGAAGGTGCCGGCCCCATCGCTGGCAAGCCCGCTCCCACAGGTTAAGTGGCGGTTACTTGGGATAACCGGCGCGCTTCATCTCGCGTTCGGTGGTTTGCTGCGCGGCGGCCAGGGCCTGGTCCACCGTGGTCTGGCCGATCAGCGCCGCCGAGAACAGCTTGCCGACTTGAGTGCCCACGCCCTGGAATTCAGGAATGGTCACCAGTTGAATGCCGATGTAAGGCACCGGTTTCAGCGTCGGTTTGCTCGGATCCGCCGCTTTCAGCGATTCCAGCGTGACCTTGGCGAACGGCGCCGCGCTCATGTAGGCGTCGCTGTACGTCGAGGCACGGGTGCCCGGCGGTACGTTGGCGATGCCGTCGGTCTTGGCCACCAGCTCACCGTACTCCTTGGATGTGGCCCAGGCGCTGAACGCTTTCGCGGCGTCCTTGGCCTTGGAGCTGGTCGGAATCGCCAGCGCCCACGAGTACAGCCACGCCGAACCTTTGTCGGTGACTTGATGGGGCGCAAAGGTGAAGCCGACGTGGTCGGCGACCTTGCTCTGGGTCTTGTCGGTGACGAACGAGCCGGCGACGCTGGCGTCGACCCAGATCGCGCATTTACCGCTGTTGAACAGCGCCAGGTTTTCGTTGAAACCGTTGCTCGAAGCGCCCGGCGGGCCGGATTTTTTCATGGTGTCCACGTAGAAGTTCAGCGCGTTTTTCCATTCCGGACCGGTGAATTCGGGTTGCCATTTCTCATCGAACCAGCGCGCGCCATAGGCGTTGGCCACCGTGGTGATCAACGCCATGTTCTCGCCCCAGCCGGCCTTGCCGCGCAGGCAGATGCCGTACTGCTCTTTATCCTTGCGGGTGAGTTTTTCGGCGAAGCCGGCGATCTGTTCCCAGGTCGGACGCTCGGGCATGGTCAGGCCGGCCTCCTTGAACAGGTCGGTACGGTAATAGGTGATCGAGCTTTCGGCGTAGAACGGCAGGGCGTACAGCGAGCCTTTGACCGAGAGGCCTTCGCGCACCGACGGGAACACATCGTCGAGGGCATAACTGGCCGGCAGATCTTTCATCGGTTCCAGCCAGCCTTTGGCGCCCCACAGTGCAGCTTCGTACATGCCGATGGTCAATACATCGAACTGTCCGCCCTGGGTAGCGATGTCGGTGGTCAGGCGTTGGCGCAGGACGTTTTCTTCCAGCACCACCCAATTGAGCTTGATGTCCGGATGCTCGGTCTCGAAGTTTTTCGAGAGCTTCTGCATGCGAATCATGTCGCTGTTGTTGACGGTGGCGATGGTCAGGGTCTGGGCGCCAAGGCTGACGCTGCTTAGGGTCATGCAGGTGAGGGCAAGCAGAGCTTTTGCAGTGGGTTGCATCGTGCACTCCTTTTCTGCGCCCGGAGACGGCAGAAGGACAGTTATTGTTTTTGTGTCTTCCGAATGCAGGAAGAATGTGCACTGATTACAGCGTTCATTCGTCGGGCTGACAAATCATCCGTAGCACTTGAACCGATACTTTTTTGCACTCGCGATTGCGGGCGAGAACCCAGGGAAGGGTTATCCAGTCAGTACAGGTCTTCGACTCTGAACAGATCAAGACCTGCGGGAGAATTGTGTTGTCAGCCGTGGTTTTGTTCAGTCAGACGCTGCACCGCGAGGCGCCGATAATGCGAGGGCGTCATGCCCTTGAGCTGCTGAAAACGCCGGTTGAAGTTGGAGATGTTGTTAAACCCCGACTCGAAACACACTTCGGTCACCGGTTTGTCGCCGTCGGCCAGTAATTCGCAGGACTTGCTGATGCGCAGGCGATTGACGAACTCGATGAAGTTGCGGCCGGTGGCTTGTTTGAACACGCGACTGAAGTAGGTGGGTTTCATGCCCAGGTGCTCGGCCACTTCTTCCAGCGGCAGTTCCCGGGCGTAGTGGGCGAAGATGTAATCCACCGCGCGGTTGGTGCGGTCGATATTGTGTTCGTCGGCCAGTTGCGGAGTGGTGGCGCCGGACAGCAGTTGATAGTCGTCACTGGCCGCCAGCAATTCCATCAGGATGAAGAAGTGCCCAAGGCGGGTGATGCCCCCAGAGTCGGCGATCCGTTGCATCAACGTCATGGCCTGGCGAATCGTGCGTTTACTGCGAAATTCGATGCCGTACTGCGCGCGCTCCAGTAGCGGAGCCAGTGTCTTGAGCTCGGCGAACACGTGGTGTCCGCTGTCGAACAGCTCATCGGTGAAGTTGACCAGCATGTCGCGTTTCTCGACCACTTCGCCTTCCTCCACCTGGCTGATCCAGTTGTGCGGCAGGTTGGGGCCGGTGAGAAACAGCGTTTCAGGAAAAAAGTTGCCGATGTAGTCGCCGATAAACACCTTGCCGGAACTGGCGACGATCAAGTGAAGTTCGTACTCCTTGTGAAAGTGCCAGCGCACTAACGGGCAAGGAAAACCATGCTGACGGTAGATGATGGACAACCCGTTGTGGTCATCCATCAACTCGTAGGAGGGGTCGGTCACGCGGGCGGTTCGGGTCATGACAAGGCACTTTTTTTGTTATCGCCCCTTGATCATGCCTCGTTTGGCGTGTGGGTTGCCAGGGTTGAGACGCGCTGGTCCGGTTGCCTTACCCCGCCATCAGACTCATATAGGACGCGGGCGGGGTAAGGCCTTTTTCAGGTTCACTGCCCGGCAGTACGCGACAATCCGGCTTTCCTCGATGAAGTCGACATTGATGATGTTGCAATTAATGGCCCAATCGCTGGTTTGCGGATCAAACCAGCGGTCGAGTTCACGGTGAATGTCCACCGGCCCACCCAGAGCACTGTAACTGGTGGCGGACAGCGACCACGGTCTCCAGGTCCCGGGCGGGCTTTTCATCACTTCGCTGATGTAGTGCTGCAGCTCATCGCTATGGGTGATGCCATTGCCGCTCCACTTGTGCATGACCTGTTCGAGAAACACGCTTCGATTCACTTCTCTGGGCAACGGCGCTGCGACCAGTACCCGTTGCTGCGTACTGATGCGTTTAAGTTGCCCCAGACTGAGGTGTTGGTTATGCGCAGGAATAATGCGATCGCCCAGTAGGTGAATGACCATGTCGTGAAAGTAGACTAAGTTGAACCCTTCGCCTTCCAGTTGGTGAAAGTCGATGAGAATGAACTCGTCCGGGTTGCGATCGAGGAAATTTCTGGTGTCGCTCAGCAGGTCGCCCAATGTTCTTGAATTGAGAAAACCGTTGTGTTGGGCTCGGAACTTCCCAATCCCCACACCCTTGGGATCCCAACTCAAGCGGATATCAAGCGCACGCGCACCGTTATGCAACTGGGCATAAAAAGAATCGTGCTGACACGCCAGCCAGTGGCGGGGTGGTCCGAAAAAAGGGTACGAGGCCTGCCAGTCACTCCCGGCATTGTGAGTGCCGGGGAGTGTCAGTTCCAGCAGCGATAAAGAGTCGATCTGCGGTGTCGCCGCCATCCAGTTATTCGGCGAAAAGTTGAATACTTGATTGTTCAATTGTTTGCTTCCTGCATGCTTTAGTGATTTTGCGCCAATGCTGAAGTTGTGCATGGCGCAGGCAGGAAGTTCTAAAGTAAAGTTTGCAGCTTGGCTATGTTGTGTTTGATGCCAAGTGTGTTTTTAGGCTTTATTTATTTTTATTCTTCGCTTCAATCCATTGCGACATATATTGTGTGCTTTTGTGCGAGTGATGCCGCAGCATGCTGCCGATGAAGTTCTGGGCTCGCAGAGTTTGCAGGTTCTGTTGGCAATAACGCAGTTTTTCAATCAGCGCCGGACCATGGATGGCGCGTTGGTAGCGCTCACCGAGCAAGGTGTTGCCTGTCTGTTGGGCTGCCTGCCAAAGCGCCTCGTCGGTATACAGCGCAACAGCCCGGGTGGCGAACTCGCTGGCACTGTGTGTGATCGCACCGGGCCAGAGCGCATCGCCGTGCATGCCTTCAGCGCCAATTGGCGTGGTCACGCTGGGCGTACCGCACATCATGGCGTCGAGCAATTTGCCCTTGATACCCGCGCCAAAACGCAGAGGGGCCAGGCACACCCGCGCCGCGGCCATCACCTGCAACGCATCTTCGGCCCGGTTCAGCACATGAAAGCCCTGCGCGGCGTTATGCAGGGCTGTGGCTTTGGGCGGCGTGTAAGCACCGTAAATGTGTAACTGCGCATCCGGCAATTGCTGACGAATCAGCGGCCAGACTGTGGATTTCATCCAGAGCACTGCGTCCCAGTTGGGTGCGTGCCGGAAGTTGCCAATGCTCAGAAAGTGCGCGCGATCGGCAAATGTCCGCGGCGGGGCGCTCGGCGAATCAACCATCAGCGGGCACTCATGCAGCAAATGCCGTGGCAAGCCGAATTGCTCGACCAGCAAGGCGATTTCCACGGCGGAGATCATCAGGTTCAGGTCGCAGCGGTACAGCGCGGCGATTTCGCGTTTGGCCAGATCGCTGTCGGCCATGGACAGGAACTCTTCGTGCAGTGCCGGTGCAAACAAGTCGCTGAAGTCATCCTGATCACTGTTGTTTTTCAGACGATCCTTGAGACGCTGATGGCGAGCATGACGCAGGCTTTGCAGATCGGACGTCTCCAACACGCGCAGGGCGTTCGGGCAATGTTGTTCAACACGCCAGCCGAACTGTTCCTCCATCATGAACTGGTCGAACAACACGATATCCGGCGCCAGTTCGCTGATGAAGGTATCGAAGCTGCTGTTGTTGAGCTCGATCGGCACTTCGCGAATGCCCAGCGCTGCCAGATCCGCCATGTGCTCGCCGGGGCTTGCCGGACTGCTGAAGGTGACTTCCCAGCCTTGTTGCAAGAACGTTTCGAGGATCTGCATGACGTGCCCGCTGGCCGCCGAAGAGCGCGGTTCCGGCCAGACGTAACCGATGACCAGGACTTTGGTGGCAGTGGGGTGAGTCATGAAACATGTTCCTTCGCAGCAGTAGGGGGCATATAAACGGGCGCAATTAAACCACAGGCGCGAAGGCTGGATGCAGCGATTCGCCAAGCGGATTAATAAAAGTCCATAGTTGATGGGTTGTGGCTGAAGTAAAGAATGCTAATAACTATTGTCTTTATGAAAGCGAAGAAGGGTTGTTAGTTTTGTGTTTACCGACAGTAGTGAAAAAAATGCATCCTGCATTTTAATACTGTGCGCATGAGATTAATGATGAGTAAGTATTTGCCAGGAATTCATGAGGATTTCGAAGATTCGTTGTCGTGGCTGCTGGACCCATTGGCGGAACTGGAAGAAGTTGCACTATCCCTGAATCCCCGAACAGCCCGCCTGACGGCGCCTCAAGATGATGTTTTTGACGGTGTAAATACCAGGGAATTGGCGGAAAGTGTCTGGAAAGGCTGCGCGATAATCACGGATCCCGTGGGTTTTGATCCGGCCAGCTTTATTCGGGATTGCATTGATGAAACAGTGCTGAAGATTGTGCAAGACGAGAAGCTGCGCGAAACAATTCAGTTTGACTCCGAGTTAGCGGTTAAATATTACGATCTTGACGCGCCCCAACGCAGTGATTCACTCAAAGGGGAGAAAAAACCGGTTGTTTGGAAAGAGAAGACGTTTACCCTGGCAGAAATCTGCACGGACTATCACTTGCGTCAGTTGAAACCCTTTTACGGGGTCGAGGTTCAATGGCCCGCCGAGTATCCGCAAGCGCTGGTTGACAGTTTCACTGACGCGGACTACCAGACTGACTTCAAACACTACGTCAGCGCTAACCTGAGTAACCCTGCAGTGGCGGCCTTCGCTCGCCTGCTGAAAAAAGCCGAGTTGAACAAGTTGGTCGTGGAGTTCATCAAAAGCGACAAGCGCTCTGCTGACGATCAACTTATTGCTTTCCATTACCTCAAAGGCTTGATTGCGCCACGCGTCATCAATCTGCACAGCGATCCTGATCTGAAGGTCGACAATGCCGTATTTATTGGCCACAGCAATCTTGGGCGCGGTGTGGTGTTCTTCCTGGGCGAAGACAGTGCTGCCTACGAATTTCCCGCCGGCCACGACGCCCGCGGAGCGTTTGTAGAAAACAACAGCGACTTTCAGAAACACCTGTTGAAACGGATTCC
The DNA here is from genome assembly GCF_014268495.2 of Pseudomonas monsensis. Lineage (NCBI taxonomy): Bacteria > Pseudomonadati > Pseudomonadota > Gammaproteobacteria > Pseudomonadales > Pseudomonadaceae > Pseudomonas > Pseudomonas monsensis. Next base: position 3,284,789 of record NZ_CP077087.1, read on the forward strand.
CTTGCGCGATCAGCAAAAGCCCCATGTACGTGATTTCAAATATCGAGGCCTGGAGTTTCCTGTTTTTGTCACCCGACCCAATTATCGGGAACTGGTCTTTCAATCCCGCCCGGATATCGGCCAGGCGTTGTTCGATCGTCAGGTCGACAGGGCGCTGGCAGACATCGACACGCTGGTTTCAACTCAGGCTGAGCGTCTCACCGATATCGCCCTGGAAGCCGCAGGGTATCTTCTGCAGTGCATCGCGTTTGCGGCCTCTTTGCCGTACGGCGGAACAGGCGCGCTGGCTTCCGCGCCGATTCGTATGCTGATTCCCTTTCTGTTGGGGCTTGGGGCCTCTGCAACGGATCTGGTGCGTGCCGGGATATCGGATGATCCGTCCGAAGCCGAGCGTTTGAGAATCAACGCAGCCATTGGCGTGCTGGCTGAACTGGCCGGCCCCATCGCTGAAAAAATACTCGGCAAAGCCCTGTCAGCCCTGGCCAAAAAAGACATCAGCCGGCGGGTGCTTCAGGCGCTCAAGAACAGTAATCGACCTTCAGTGTTGCGCCGATCGGCAACCCGGCTTCGCCAGCAACTGGCGAGCACCACCGGCAAGCAAATACCCGAGGCAGGCAAAGGTTTGCTGGTTGCCGGGTATTTGCAGGAGCTGTCCGGCGGGCCGAACGTGGCACAGACACTAGCGACGAATACCCAACTTGTGCGTCTTTCCGGCCCGGAAAAAGGCTATGTCTATCAGGGCTTCGTGTTCCGGGGAGACATGCGCGACCCGGCGATCATTTTCGAGAAGGGTTTCACTCAGCGCGCGCCGATCAGGCACCTCGATGAGATCAACGGTTTGAAGGGCGGTTACGGTGGTGCACATGACGCGCTCAGTCCCGATGGCGCAGGTATCTCCACCTCCGCGTTCTATAAGAAGGATGGGGCTGGCGCCTTCGTCTATGGCGGGCAAAAGGGCGGCCATACCTATTTCATTGATGCACGGCAGCTGGAAGGTTTTCATCTGTATGCCAATACCGAACTGGCCTTTCGTCCCGATTCCGGCTTGAAGACCCTGCCACCGCTGGAGATCAATTATGGCGTCGATCTGCCTCCCGCCTTGATTCTGGGAGCCTACGACTCACGCGGAAGGTTCATACCCAACCCGAAAGCGATCAATCGTGCCATCGCGGCAAGTGACATCAATCCGTTGAAGGGGGGCGGGCGCGAGGTCGGTAACAAGCTCCGCCAGCCGCTGGGGGCAGATGACCTGTTCTCCGATCTCGACTTTGGCAACGAAGCGGTCAGCGCCGAGGAGGCCATTGTGCCGGCGGTGCAGCCTGATTCCGCACCTGCTCGACCTGAAGCAGGCAAAGTCACCAGCGATGACATCACTGCGTTCAGAGAGCGGCAAAAAGCGAAGCGCGATCGAGCGAATCAATAAAGGCTGAAATAACCGGAGGGCGGGTTCCCTCTGGTTATTCCGGGGCACTGTGCATGACTGCAATGGCCGGCGGGTTTCATCGTTTCAGAATGCTGGTGACCTTGTCCCGCAACTGGTCAATCGAAAAGGGCTTGCCAATCACGTGCATGTCGGCGGGCACGTCGATGCTTTCGGCGTAGCCGCTGGCAAACAGGATAGGCAGGTCAGGGCGCAGGAGACGGGCGTGAGTCGCCAGCTCGCGGCCATCCATCACCGGCAGGCCGACATCCGTCATCATCAGATCAATGCGCAGGGCCGGATCCTTGAGCGTCTCGAGGGCCTGCTCGCTGCCATCGGCCTCAAGTACTTTGAATCCCAGCTCCTCCAGCACATCAACGATCAACATGCGCACGATGTTGTCATCTTCTACAACAAGGATGATGGACTGGGTGTCGGACATAATCAGGGCTCTCAAAGGTAAAATTCAGGGGCGCCGGTCGATCAAAAGTACCGGGCTCTTGCATGAGTAAGTGGCGCATGGCCACAAGTTCCCGCACGGATACAAAAAAGAATCGCGAGACACCTGACGGCAAGGATAACCGTTGACCGCCGGGTCAGCGCGGGCAAAAGCGGGAAATCACTGCTAAAACGATGAGAAAAATGGAACCACTGTGCCGTTTTGGGGCAAACTCTCTGGTTTTCAACAGTTCGACAAGGCTGCCCCATGTCCTCTCCGTCTTCGGTTGATGAACAACGGTTTCGTAAACTCCTGAGTCGCAACATCAGCCTGCCCTTGGGCGTCGGCCTGGTCAGTGCCGTGTTCTTCGTCTCGCTGATCACTTATCTGCTGTCGGTCATCCAGTGGGTCGAGCACACCGATCGGGTGATCAATAACGCCAACGAAGCGGTGAAGCTCACCGTGGATCTGGAAACCGGCATGCGCGGATTCCTGCTCAGCGGCGACGAGCATTTCCTCGACCCGTACGAGACCGCCAAGCCACGAATCAATGTGGCGCTCAACACCTTGCTTGAGCTGACGGCCGATAATCCGGTGCAAACCGATCGTCTGCGCCGTCTGCAGGCGTTGCAGGTCGAGTGGGCCAACTACGCGCAATCGATGATCGATTTGCAGCGTTCCAGCGGCGATTACCGCGGCGCGGTCAAGGCGGGGCGGGGCAAGCGGCTGACGGACGAGATTCGCAAGCAATTCGAAGACGTGATTGACACCGAGCAGATGCTGCGCACCACGCGCAATGAGGACGTGCGCCGGACCACGATCTGGAGCATCAGCCTGTACCTGTTGTTTATCGCCGGTATCAGTGGCTTGCTGGCCTACATCGGCCGCCGCGATCTGGTCAATCTGTCGACCAACTACAGCGCCAACCTGGCCGCCCAGCAAGCCAGTGCCGCACGTTTGGAGCAACAGGCCTGGCTGCGTAACGGTCAGACTGAACTCGCCGAGCAAGTGCTGGGCCAACTCACGCTCAATCTGTTGGGCCGCAATATTCTGCAATTCTGCGCGCAATACCTCGGTACGGCCGTGGCCGCGCTGTATGTGCGTGAAGAACACGGCGGTCTCAAGCGCGTGGCGACTTACGGTTTCTCCCGCTTGCAAGAGGAGAAGGACCAGTCGATCAACAATGACGAAGGCATCGTTGGTCAGGTGGCCCGCCATGCGCGGTTGATTCGCCTTGATTCGGTGCCGTCCGATTACTTCAAGGTCAGCTCCGGTCTGGGTGAAGGCCTGCCGCACAGCGTACTGGTCGTGCCGACCAGCGATGATGACCGGGTCAACGGCGTGATCGAACTGGGCTTCCTGCGCCCGCTGAACGATCGCGATATCGAACTGCTGGAACTGATCGCCGGCAACATTGGCACGTCCATCGAAGCGGCACGCTATCGCCAGCGCTTGCAGGAAGTCCTCGCCGAAACCCAGCAGCTCAACGAAGAGTTGCAGGTGCAGCAGGAAGAACTGAAAACCGCCAACGAAGAACTCGAAGAACAGTCGCGGATTCTCAAGGAATCCCAGGCGCATCTGGAAACCCAGCAGATCGAGCTGGAGCAGACCAACGAACAGCTGGCCGAGCAGGCGCAAACCCTGGCCGAACAGCGCGACGCGATGGATCTGAAGAACACCGAACTCAATCAGGCCCAGGTGCAGCTCGAAGAGCGCGCCGAAGAACTGCAGCGCTCGAGCAAGTACAAGTCCGAGTTCCTCGCCAACATGTCCCACGAACTGCGCACACCGCTGAACAGTTCGCTGATTCTGGCCAAGCTGCTGGCGGAAAACCCGCAGGACAACCTCACTGCCGAGCAGGTGAAATTTGCCGAATCGATTTACTCGGCCGGTAACGATCTGCTGAACCTGATCAACGACATTCTCGACATTTCCAAGGTCGAGGCGGGGAAACTGGAAGTGATTCCGGAGAACACCAGTGTCGCGCGTCTGGCAGACAGCCTGCGCAACGTGTTCGAACCGCTGGCGGCGGACAAGCGCCTGACCTTCAGCGTTGACTTGCAACCGGACGCACCGGTGACCCTGTTCACTGACCGCCAGCGTCTGGAGCAAGTGATCAAGAATCTGCTGTCCAACGCCGTGAAGTTCACCGAAGCGGGCGCGGTCAGCCTGACCATCACTGGCCAGCCCGATAATCGTGTCGCATTCATCGTGCGCGATTCGGGTATCGGCATTGCCGCCGATCAGCAGGAAAGCATTTTCGAAGCGTTCCGGCAGGCCGATGGCACGACCAACCGCAAATACGGCGGCACCGGCCTGGGGCTGTCGATCTCGCGGGATCTGGCCACGCTGCTGGGCGGCTCGATCAGTGTCAGCAGTGCCCCGGGGCAGGGCAGTGTGTTCACCCTGGTGCTGCCGCAGCAGTACAGCGAGTCAGCCAGAATCCCGAACACACCGATGGCCTATACACCGCCGCCGTTGCCGACCCCGGTGGTCAGCGCGCCGGTCGTACCTGCGGCATCGCCGATGGCTCCGGTGCACATTCCACGGTTTGCCGATGATCGCGACAAGGCGCCGTTCACCACCCGCTGCATTCTGGTGGTGGAGGACGAGCCGAATTTCGCCCATATCCTCTACGACCTGGCGCATGAACTGGGTTATCAGTGCCTGGTCGCCCACGGTGCGGACGAGGGTTATAACCTGGCGAGCGAGTTCGTCCCGGATGCAATCCTGCTCGACATGCGTCTGCCGGACCATTCCGGCCTGACCGTTTTGCAGCGCCTGAAAGAGCATCCCGGCACCCGGCACATTCCGGTGCACGTGATCTCGGTCGAGGACCGCGTCGAAGCGGCGATGCACATGGGCGCCATCGGTTATGCGGTCAAACCGACCACTCGCGAAGAACTCAAGGACGTGTTTGCCCGTCTCGAAGCCAAGCTGACGCAGAAGGTCAAACGCGTGCTGCTGGTCGAGGATGACGACCTGCAGCGCGAAAGCATTGCGCGCCTGATCGGCGATGAAGACATCGAAATCACCGCCGTGGGCCTGGCCCAGGACGCTCTCGAGCTGTTGCGCACAACGATCTACGACTGCATGGTCATCGACCTGAAGTTGCCGGACATGCTCGGCAACGAGTTGCTCAAGCGTATGTCCACCGAAGATATCTGCTCGTTCCCGCCGGTGATTGTCTACACCGGGCGCAACCTGACGCGCGATGAAGAAGCCGATCTGCGCAAGTATTCGCGCTCGATCATCATCAAGGGCGCACGCTCGCCTGAGCGTTTGCTGGATGAGGTCACACTCTTTCTGCACAAAGTCGAATCGCAGTTGTCCCATGAAAGGCAGAAGATGCTCAAGACTGCGCGCAGCCGCGACAAGGTCTTCGAAGGTCGCAAGGTGCTGCTGGTGGACGACGATGTGCGCAACATTTTCGCCCTGACCAGTGCGCTGGAACACAAGGGCGCAGTCGTGGTGATCGGTCGTAACGGCCGTGAGGCGATTGAAAAACTCAATGAAGTCGAGGACATCGACCTGGTGCTGATGGACGTGATGATGCCGGAAATGGATGGTTTTGAAGCCACCACGGAAATCCGCAAGGATCCGCGCTGGCGCAAACTGCCGATCATCGCGGTAACGGCCAAGGCCATGAAGGATGATCAGGAGCGCTGCCTGCAGGCGGGCGCCAATGATTACCTGGCCAAGCCCATCGACCTGGATCGCCTGTTCTCGCTGATTCGCGTGTGGTTACCGAAAATGGAACGCATTTAGTGGAACGCAGTAGCTCCGTTGAACGAAACAGCGAAATTGAATTGCGCTTGCTGATCGAGGCTATCTACCTCAAGTACAGCTACGATTTTCGCGATTACTCCGGCGCCTCGATCAAGCGCCGGGTACAACACGCGTTGACCCAGTTCGAATGCGCAACCATTTCGGCGCTGCAGGAAAAGGTCCTGCACGATCCGACCGCGTTCATGCAGTTGTTGCAGTTGCTGACGATTCCGGTCAGCGAGATGTTCCGCGATCCGTCGCACTTCCTCGCCATTCGCAAGGAAGTGGTGCCGTTGCTGCGCACCTATCCGTCGATCAAGATCTGGATCGCCGGGTGCAGCACGGGCGAGGAGGTCTATTCGATGGCGATCCTGCTGCGCGAGGAAGGCTTGCTCGATCGCACGATCATTTATGCCACCGACATCAATCCGCGCTCGCTGGAAAAGGCCAAGCAGGGGATTTTCTCGATGGAGAACGTCCGGGCGTACACCGCCAACTACCAGCAAGCCGGCGGCCAGAGCTCGTTTTCCGACTACTACACGGCTGCTTATGGCTATGCGATTTTCGACAAGAGCCTGTGCGAAAACGTGACGTTTGCCGACCACAGTCTGGCGACCGACAGCGTGTTCTCGGAAACCCAATTGATTTCCTGCCGTAACGTGCTGATCTATTTCAACAAGAAACTGCAGGACCGCGCTTTCGGGCTGTTCCATGAATCGCTTTGCCATCGCGGTTTCCTGGTGCTGGGCAGCAAGGAGACGCTGGATTTTTCCAGCTATGCCAATCAGTTCGAGCCACTGGTGAAGCAAGAACGGATCTACCGCAAATCATGAACGAGACCGTGGATTTGCCTCGCGTCGAGGCGATTGTGGTCGGGGCTTCCGCCGGTGGCGTCGAAGCGTTGCTGTCGCTGCTCGGGCCGCTGCGCCGGGGCTACGCGCTGCCGATCATTGTCGTCCTGCACTTGCCGGAAGAACGTCGCAGCCTGTTGGCCGAAGTTTTCTCCCGGCGGTTGGAGATGCCGGTGCACGAGGCCGTCGACAAACAGGACATTGCCGCCGGCACCGTTTATTTCGCGACGCCGGGCTATCACCTGTCCGTGGAGGAAGATCGCAGCCTGTCGTTGAGCCTTGAAGATCGCGTGCATCATTCGCGGCCGTCGATTGACTACCTGTTCGAATCGGCCGCCGACGTCTACGGTCCCGCGCTGGCCGCCGTTCTGCTGACCGGCGCCAATCACGATGGCGCGCGCGGCCTGGCGCAAGTCAAACACCGTGGCGGTCTGACCATTGTCCAGGATCCCGAAGAGGCGCAAGTCGCCACCATGCCCCGGTCTGCGCTGAAACTGCAGCAGCCGGACCATGTCCTACCCATTCACGGCATCGGCCGTCTGCTTGTCGAGCTGGAACGAATCGCATGCTGAGTAATATCCAAGCCAAACTGCTGATCGTCGACGATCTGCCGGAAAACCTTCTGGCGCTCGAAGCGCTGATCAAGCGCGAAGACCGCAGCGTGTACAAGGCGCTGTCAGCGGACGAGGCATTGTCGCTGTTGTTGCAGCACGAATTCGCCATGGCCATCCTCGACGTGCAAATGCCGGGCATGAACGGCTTTGAACTCGCCGAGTTGATGCGCGGCACCGAGAAAACCAAAAACATTCCGATCATCTTCGTCAGCGCTGCCGGCCGTGAACTGAACTACGCGTTCAAGGGCTACGAGAGCGGGGCGGTGGACTTCTTGCACAAACCGCTGGATATCCACGCGGTAAAGAGCAAGGTCAACGTCTTCGTCGACCTCTACCGCCAGAGCAAGGCCATGAAGCAACAGGTCGAAGCCTTGGAGCAGGCGCGCCGTGAGCAGGAAGCGCTGCTGCAACAACTGCAGAGCACTCAGCTGGAACTGGAGCAGGCGGTGCGCATGCGCGACGACTTCATGTCCATCGTCGCCCACGAAGTACGCACGCCACTCAACGGCCTGATCCTGGAAACCCAGTTGCGCAAGATGCATCTGGCGCGGGACAACGCCGCCGCGTTCACCCTCGACAAGATGCACGCGATGGTCGACCGCGACGAGCGCCAGATCAAAAGCCTGATTCGCCTGATCGAAGACATGCTCGATGTCTCGCGCATCCGTACCGGCAAACTGTCGATCCGGCCGAACCGTTTCGATCTGTCGCAGTTGGTGGCCAACCTGCTGCAGAACTTTGCCCAACAAATGGAGGCGGCGGAAACCGAAGTGATTTTCACCGCGCCGGCGCCGGTGGAAGGTCACTGGGACGAGTTCCGTATCGAGCAGGTGGTGTCCAACCTGCTGACCAATGCCCTGCGTTACGGCGGCCGAAGCCCGATCCAGGTGCGCGTTTACCGTGAAGGCGATGAGGCGCGGGTCGAGGTTCAGGACCGCGGCATCGGCATCAGTGCCGAGAATCAGAAACGTATTTTCCAACAGTTCGAACGGGTCTCCGCCAAGACGGTAGTGGCCGGGCTCGGGCTGGGTCTGTTCATTTCCGAGCAGATCGTCGCCGCCCATGGCGGTTCCATCGTCGTCGAGAGTGAAATCAACGAAGGCGCCCTGTTTCGCGTTTGTCTGCCAATCCAGGAAAACGGCAAATCCGACGCAACCTCTGAGTGACCGCACGGTCGTATCAGCAGCTATTGACCGAACAAAGGCTTCCCATGAGCGTAGATGCACAAGATGTAGTACTCGTCGTCGAGGACGAACCGGTTATCTTGATGATCCTGACGGATTACTTGTCAGGACAGGGGTATCGCGTATTGCAGGCCGAAAACGGCGAGCAGGCGTTCGAAATTCTTGCGAGCAAACCGCATCTGGACATGTTGATCACCGATTTTCGCCTGCCTGGCGGCATTTCCGGCGTGCAGATCGCCGAACCCGCCGTGAAGCTGCGACCCGATCTCAAAGTGATCTTTATCAGCGGTTACCCGCAGGAAATCCGCGAGACCGGCAGCCCGATCACGCGCAAGGCGCCGATTCTGGAAAAGCCCTTCGATCTGGACGTATTACAGGAAAAGATCCAGGAACTGCTCGCCTGACCTCATCAGCGCCCCTCTACAGGCGCTGTTCAGGTGTTGATCATCTCGCGCACCTTGGCGGTGAGCAGATCGAAGGTGAAAGGCTTGGTGATCATCTGCATCCCGGAGTCGAGGAACCCGCCGCGCACGGCAGCATGCTCGGCATACCCGGTAATGAACAAGACCTTGAGACCCGGACGATACTGCCGTCCGACCTCTGCCAGTTGCCGGCCATTCATGCCCGGCAGGCCGACATCACTGATCAGCAGGTCGATGCGCTGGGTTGAGTTGAGGATCGGTACCGCGCCATCGGCATCGCTGGCCTCGACGAAGGCATAACCCAGTTCACTGAGCACCGCGCTGACCAGCAAGCGCACGGCCGGGTCGTCTTCGACGATCAGCACGGTTTCACCATGCAGTGCCTCGGGCGCCTGATAAGCGATGTCTTCGGAGCGCGAGAGTTCTTCACCGCGAAAGCGCGGCAGATAGAGTTTGACGGTGGTGCCCTGATCGATTTCGCTGTCGATCGAGACGTGACCACGCGATTGTTTGCTGAAACCGTAGATCATCGACAGACCCAGGCCGGTGCCCTGACCGATGGGCTTGGTGGTGAAAAACGGGTCGAACGCCCGACTGATCACGCTCTGTGGCATGCCGCTGCCATTGTCGGTAACGCTGAGCATCACGTAATCGCCGGGTTCCAGGTTGTCGTAGGCCTCGGTGAGTTCGCGGTCCAGGACCTGATTGCTGGTCTCGACCACCAGTTTGCCGCCCTCGGGCATCGCGTCGCGGGCATTGAGCACAAGGTTGAGCAGAGCGCTTTCCAGTTGATTCGGATCCGCCTCGGCTACCCACAGCCGGTCATTCAGACGCATGTCCAGCTGGATGCTTTCGTTGAGGCTGCGTTGCAGCAGTTCGCCCATCGACTCCACCAGTGCGTTCATTTGCACGGCTTTGGAGTCGAGCGATTGCCGGCGGGAAAATGCCAACAGACGGTGGGTCAGGCCCGCCGCGCGGTTGGCCGAGGTGACGCCCAGGTCGATCAGGCTGTCGAGGTCATCCGTGCGCCCACGGGCCAGACGCCGACGCAGCAGTTCGAGACTGCCGATGATCCCGGTGAGCATATTGTTGAAGTCGTGGGCGATACCGCCGGTGAGCTGGCCGACCGCTTCCATTTTCTGCGACTGCCGCAAGGCTTCTTCGTTGTGCCGCAGTTGCGCGGTGCGTTCCTCGACTTGTTGTTCGAGAGTCTCCAGCGTCGATTGCAGGCGCCGTTCACTTTCACTCAGGTCGATCAGGCGGTCACGTGCCTCGTACTGTCGTCGGCGTCCGCGCAGGGCGGCCGAGACCATACTGACCAGCGTCGCCGGATGAAACGGCCGTTCAAGGAACGTCACGTTACCCAGTTGATCACTCAGGCGCGAAGACGGGCCCTGTTCCTGGCCGCCATGATGGGTCAGCAGCACGATCGGCATGTCCGACCATGCCGGTTGCTGTTCAAGGTAATCAAATAACGCCTCAAGATCCGGGCCACGCAACGCTTCGGCGGCGATCAGCAGCAGCCCGGCGCCGGGCTCCAGTTGCTCGCATAACGCACCCAGATCCGGTGTGATCTGGCCGCCGAAGCCCGCTTCGTTGAGGATCATCAGGGCAACCTGGCTGTCGCGACCCATGGGCGCCAGGATTAGCGCGCGTTCGGCCAGAGGTACCGACACCGTCACAATATTTCTTCCTGCAGCAGCGGGTTGCTCGCGCCAAGATAGGTGGGCACTCCGCGCAGCACGCCCTGGAAGGCATCAAGCGGTTCGCCGATGGTCATGCCCTGAGAGGAAATCCGGTATTCGCGGATGGTCGACTCATGGCTGCCGGTACGTTTCTTGATGATGGAAATCGCCCGGCGGACTTTGCCGATGGCTTCGAAGTAGCGCAGCAGGATCACCGTGTCGGCCAGGTAAGTGATGTCGACCGGAGCCTGCATGTCGCCCACCAGGCCATGCTGGGCAACAGTCATGAAGGTCGCTGCACCCTTGCGGTTCAGGTACAGCAGCAACTCGTGCATGTGCAGCACCAGCGCGTTCTCTTCGGGCATGGCGGCCTGATAGCCGTTGATACTGTCAATCACCACGGTTTTGATGTCGCGCTCATCGACGCAACGCCGCACCCGGTGCGAAAACTCGCCCGGCGACAGCTCGGCGGCATCGACTTGCTCGATCAGCAGATTACCGGTGGCCTGCAGGGCCTTGAGGTCGATGCCGATATTGCGCATGCGCTCGAACAGCAGGCCCAGCTCTTCATCAAAAATGAACAGGGCTGCTTTCTCGCCCCGGCCCACGGCCGCTGCGGCGAAGATCATCGAGATCAGCGATTTACCGGTACCGGCCGGGCCGAGGATCAAGGTGCTGGAGCCGGCTTCGACACCACCACCGAGCAAGGAATCCATCTCCTTGATGCCGCTGGTCAATTGCAGGCGCGGGTACTCACTTCGATGTTCAGCGGCCACCAGGCGCGGGAAGACATGCACGCCGTCGCCCATGATGGTGAAGTCATGGAAGCCCCCACGGTATTTTTGCCCGCGATACTTGATCACCCGTATGCGTCGACGTTCGGCGCCGTAGTTGGGTGTCAATTCTTCAAGGCGAATCACACCGTGGGCCACGCTGTGCACGGTTTTGTCGAGGGATTCGGTGGTCAGGTCGTCGAGCAGCAGAACGGTGGCGTCGTAGCGCACGAAGTAGTGCTTGATCGCCAGAATCTGTCGGCGGTAGCGCAAGGAGCTTTGCGCCAGCAGGCGAATTTCCGACAGACTGTCGAGCACCACGCGAGTCGGTTTGAAGCGCTCGACTACTTCGAAAATCTGCTTGGTCGCTTCGCCCAGTTCCAGGTCGGAGGAGTACAGCAGACTCTGTTGATGCTCGGCATTGAGCAGGCTTTCCGGCGGCGTCAGCTCGAAGATTTCGATGTTCTCATTGAGCTCCCAGCCGTGGGACAGCGCACCCTGGCGCAGCTCACGCTCGGTTTCCGACAGCGTGATGTACAAACAGCGTTCGCCAGCGCTGGCGCCGGCCAGGAGGAAATGCAAAGCGACGGTGGTTTTGCCGGTTCCGGGTTCACCTTCAAGCAAAAACACATGTCCGCGAGACAGGCCACCGGCCAGGATGTCATCCAGACCCTCGATGCCGGTAGCGGCTTTTGCACTGATCAACGCGTTAGATGTAGACAAAAAATGCCCTCTCATGACTAGGGGAGGCGAGGCGCTTTCTTGAAAGCGTTCGCCTGAAATACTTGACCCTCGTCAGGGATGGCAGTTCCGATTTTTATTTCGAGAGCCTTGAGGATGTGTGCTGAAACCCCCGGCAGGCTGCGATCTGTCGATCGTGTTCAGAGCCCTTGTTGCAACGCCGGATCATCCGGATTCAACTGTTCCAGCTGCGCCTGCAGAATCTGCACATTCTGCAGCTGTCCGCTTTCTTTCCAGTAACTGATCAGCAGCACTCGCGCTTTGCGATCGGCCGGGTGCCGCTGGACGATTTCCTGCAACTGCTTCTGCGCTGCTTCCAGCTCCTCCGCGCTGTGCAGCGTGGTAGCGAGGTCATAGCGATAATCCTTGTTGTCGGGTTCGAGCTCGACCGCTTTGGACAGGCCGAGCAGGGCATATTCGCGTTGGCCGTGGTGCAACAGCCACAGCCCGAGGGCATGTTGCAGATACGCGGAGTCGGGCTGGGCTTTCAGTTGCTGCGCGAGCAGTTGCCGGGCGGCGTCGCTCTGACCCTGGCGGTCGAGCACGTCGATCTGCATGACCAGGGCCTGCAGGTTGCCGGGCTCCAGACGCAGAGTATTGTCCAGCGCGACCTGGGCTTCTTTGAGTTCAGCGTTATGCAGGTAGAGACGCGCCAGTTGAGCGTAGGTGGCGGCGCTTTCCGGTTGCGCCTTGAGCGCCTGCTCCCAACCGTCAATCGCCTGCTGCAACGGCGCGAAATACAACCCCAGTTCATCCGGCGTCAGGCCGAGCAGGGCATTGATGGCGGCAAAGCGAACGGTCTGGTCTTGATCGTCGAGCATCGGCCCCAGCAACAGGCTGCGCTGCCCGCCAGGCACCAGACCGACCACGCTGTGGATCGCCGCCAGCCGCACCTCCGGGGCTTCGTTTTGCAGGTCGGCGTCAGCCAGTTTCAAAGCCTGCGGGCTCGGATAGTTAGGCAATTCGGCGTGCAGCCAGACGCGGCGTTTGATCGACAGATCCGGTCGACCCAATTGCTGATACAGCTGACGTGCAGCTCCCGGCTGACCGGTGCGGGCAGCGCTCAGCGCTTCGCTGTAACCACGCCGGATGGCTTCCGGAACGACCGGGGCCGTGCTGCGCAAAGACAGCCACGCCACGACGACAACAAGCACAAGGGCAAGGCTGATAAACAGGTAGCGGCGCGATGAAGACATGCAGGTTTCCGTGAACTGGCGTTTTTTTGGCAGAACGGCAAGCTTCGGTCAGCGAGCGCCATGAGTCAAACCCATACCTGCGAATCGCCCTACAGGTTGCGTCGACTCTGTGAACCGTCACGCTTTCATGGCAGTGTCTACGCTAGCAGGAGTTACTTTACGAGTGTGCCCATGCAAGCGCTGTTCACTTACTTCAAAGCGGTCATTCACCCCAGCCAGGCAGTTCTGCTGTTCGCGTTGCGCACCATCGCCGCCGGCCTGCTGACGCTTTACCTGGCGTTTCTGTTTGATCTGGACCAACCGAAGTGGTCGATCATGGCGGTAGTGATCGTCAGTCAGCCCCTGGCTGGAATGGCGCTGGCGCGCAGCTTTGGCCAAGTGATCGGGACAACGCTGGGCGCTGCGGTGGCGGTGCTGATCATGGCGATTTTTCCGCAGGCGCCATTGCCGTTCATTGCCACGCTGGCGCTTTGGCTGGCGCTGTGCACGGCGGGCGGTACGCTGTTGCGTTACACCAGCTCTCAGGCGTTTGTACTCAGTGGCTACACCGCTGTGGTGGTGGCATTGCTGGCGATTCCGGATCAGGACGGCACCTTTTTGCTGGCCGTCACACGTGTCACCGAAACCCTGCTGGCTGTGGCGTGTGTGTGCGTGGTGAGTTTGTTGACCGCGCGGCCGGAGGCGGTGGCCAAGGGGTATTTTGCCAAAGTCGATCAGGTCATCAAGCTCGCTGCCAGCCACGCCGCTGCCTTGTTGCGTACCGAAGAAAGCGACGCCGAGTTCCAGCGCCGACAAATGCAGTTGCTTGGTGAAATCAGCGCCCTCGAGGGCTTGCGTCGGCACCTGTATTTCGACGCGCCACGGTTGCGCAGTGCCAACAATCTGGTGCTGCTGTTGGGCAATCAGCTGATGTTGCTGACATCCCGGTTGACCGCGTTGCGCCATCAGCGAGAACTGCTGACCGAGCGCTGGGAGGGTGAGTTGCCGCTTGAGGTCCAGCGCCTGCGTGGTGAAGAACTGGCGCTGTTCGATCAGTTGGCGGAGCAGGGCCGATCGCTGCCCGCTGAACGGCGGCATGCCTTCGTGACGCTACAGCAACAGTTCGAAGCGCTGGCCTACGAGGCGGAACAACTCACCGAAGACATGAGCGCGACCCTGCGTTCCCTGGCATGGGCCTTGCGCTGGGAACAGGCGCGGCTGTTGCAGCAACTGGAGCAGATACTTGAGTTGAGCGATGCGATTCAGGACGGGCGCGAGGCCAGTTGCCTTCATCGCGGTCAGGCCAGCCCGCTACATCTGGATTTCACCCTGGCGACGATGAACGCTGTCCGCGCCTTTACCGCGTTGCTGGTCGCCGGGCTGATCTGGATCGAAACCGCCTGGGATGGTGCGCGGGGCGGAATGATTCTGGTGGGCATCCTGTGCTCGCTGATGGCCACGTTTCCTCGCCCGCTGATGGCGGCGCAAAGCTATGCCCGTGGCCTGGGCCTGGCGCTGCTGGTTTCCGCGCTCTATCAATTCATGCTGGTACCGGCGATCAGTGATTTCGAACTGTTGGCGTTGTTGCTGGCACCGCTGCTGTATGTAATCGCGGTCGGCCTCTCGAGCCCGGCGACGGCGGGGATCGGCATGGGGCTGGGGCTGTCGAGTTTTCTGATGCTTGGCCCGCAGAATGTCGGCACCGGGCAGAATACGGCGATTCAATGGTTCGAATTCGCGGGCGCCTATGTCAGCGCGGCCATGCTTGCGCTGCTCGTCTACGCGTGGATTTTTCCGTTCCGTCCGGCCTGGCGTCTTCGCCGTTTGTACAACGAAGCACGTGAGCAGGTGTACCAGTTGACGAAAGTGCCCCCCACGGATGCGGAGCAGTTTGCTTTCGAAAGTCGCATGGTCGACCGTTTGACCAGCATGCTGGGCCTGTTGCCGGCCGTGAACGACCGTGACATGCAGCAACGGTATGAAATCAGCTTGGCGTGCATCGCGCTGGGAGTGGCGATGCATCAGCTGCGCCAGCAAGCGCAGAACAATGGGTTGCTGTCCGATGCCTTCAATCAGCGCCTGTCCTCGGCGTTGCGCCATACCGGGCGCTTTGTTGCCGGTCGCCCGGATGTCCGGCAAGCGCCGCTCACCGAATTGCATGCGCTGGGCGATGAGCTGGATGATCTGCACATTGCCAGTCATGAACACCTGTGGTCGGTGTTTCGCATGCGCGTGGCCCTGTTGATTGTTGTGTCATTCCTCAAGCGCCACGGCGATCAGCTGCAGCGCACCGTCCCGGAAGGAGAGCCGGCCCTTGCCCATTGATTTCGAAATTGGCGGCGTTTACCTGCCGCCCATTGCCCAGGCCCTGTTGCTGGCCATTCCGGTCTTCATGGTGCTGGACTGGGGCCTGCGACGGCTGGGGGTCTTGCGACTGGTCTGGCATGAGGCGCTGTTCGAAGGCGCTTTGTATGCCTGCGTCTGTGCCACGCTGATTCTGTTGATGGGAGCCTGATGCTTTGAAAGTGTTAGTGACGCGATTGATGACCTTGGCGGTCGTCATGCTGGCGATTGTGCTCGGCTGGTTTGCCTGGGAGCATTACACCCGTGCGCCGTGGACCCGGGACGCCCGGGTGAGGGCGGATGTGGTGACCTTGTCGGCGGATGTATCGGGGCGCATCGTCAGTCTGGCAGTGCAGGACAACCAGCATGTCGACAAAGGCCAGTTGCTGATGGAAATCGACCCCGCGCGTTATCGCCTGGCAGTCGAGCATGCGCGGCGCTCCGTTGAAGTGGCGAAGGCAACGCTGGGGCAATCCCAGGCCACGATCGTCGCCAGTGAAGCGCTGCTCAAGCAGCGCCAGAGCGAAGAACGTCGGCGGCGTATGCTGAAACAGGGGTTTGCGATTTCTGGTGAGGAGTGGGAGAAATCCAGCACTGATGTGGCGGTGGCGCAGGCCGACCTGTTGCGTAACCAGGCCAACCTCGGGCTGGCGCAAGCCAATGTGCAGTTGGCGATTGCTGCACAGACCCAGGCGGAGCTGGACTTGCAGCGCACTCGCGTCGAGTCTCCGGTCAGCGGCTATGTCACCAATCTGCTGACCCGACAAGGCGACTACGCGGTGGCCGGCGGAGCGCTGTTGGCCCTGGTTGACAGCGATAGCTTCTATGTCAGCGGTTACTTCGAAGAAACCAAGCTGCCGCGTATCGGCGAGGGTGACCGGGTGCGTATTCAGTTGATGAGCGGAGAAACCTTCGGTGGCACGGTGCAAAGCATCGCCTTCGCCATTGCCGACCGGGAGAACGCCCCGGGCAGTCGGCTGCTGGCCAACATCAACCCGAGTTACACCTGGGTGAAACTGGCGCAACGAGTACCGGTACGGATCGACATTGACGGCGACTATGCCGGCAAGAACCGGCTTCGCGCGGGCACTACGGCCACCGTTACCGTCCTGGAAAACCCAAAGCCTCAAGCAAACCACTGACCCTTGTGGGAGCGAGCAGGCGTGCTCCCACAAAGTTTCACTGACTGAAAGTCAGGCACAAAAAAGCCCCGCGACCGAATGATACGCGGGGCAAAAAATTGGTTGGTTGCGGCCAACCAAAGGAGCTCTTTAACAATCGTTTACTTGCTGGCTACCGTCTCCGGTTGCCAGCCGCCACCGAGGGCCTTGTAGATCGCGACGATGCCGCGATACAGATCGACTTCGGCCTGGGCCTGGCTGTCTTCGGCGTTCAGACGCTCACGCTGTGCATCGAGCAGGACGAGGAAGTCCGTGGTGCCTTCGCGGTAACGAATCTCGGCCAGATCGGCTGCCTTGCGGCTCGATTCACTCTGGCGGATCAGCGAAATCAGGCGTTGCTGACGTTTGCCGTAATCGCTGAAAGCGTTTTCCGACTCTTCCAGGGCCAGCAGCACTTGCTGCTCGTAGGTCGCCAGCGCGCCTTCGGCATCGGCATCGGCGCCGCGCAAACGGGCACGCACGCTGCCAAGGTCGAACGCCGCCCAGGTGATGCTCGGGCCGAGCGCCCAGGCGTTGGCCGCCGAGGAGCCAATTTGCGAACCGCGCCCGGCCGTCCAGCCGAGGAAACCGCTGAGGCTGACCCGTGGGAACAAGTCCGCTTTTGCCACGCCAATTCGGGCAGTCGCCGAGGCCAGTTTGCGTTCGGCACTGAGGATGTCCGGACGCCGTTGCAGCAGCTCACCCGGGTCACCGATCGGCAGCGCCTTGGCAATGGCAGGCAGCTCTTTCGGGCTCAGGTCGACGGTCAGTTTGTCCGGGCGCTCACCCAGCAGGGTGGCGATACGGTTCTTCTGTCGAACCTGTTCGGCCTGCAATTGCGGCACGCTGGCTTCGACCGAGGCCAGACGCGCATCGGCACGTTCGACGTCGAGTTGATCGCCCACACCGGCGTCACGCAGGCTGACGGTGATCTTGCGCGACTCTTGCTGGTTTTCCAGGTTGGCCACGGCGATCTTTTCGCGCAGTTGCGCACCGCGCAGTTGACCGTAAGCGTCCACCAGTTCGGCAATCATGGTGACTTGCAGCTGATACAGATCGGCTTCAGCCGCTTGCTGGTCAGCGTCGCTGGCCTCCAGGTTGCGCTGGATGCGTCCGAACAGGTCCAGTTCCCAGGCCATGTCCAGGCCCAGGTCGTAGCGTTCACTGTTGACCCGTTTAGTGGTCTGGCCGGGGATTTGCCCCTTGGCCAGATCACTGCTGGCGCGGCTGGTGATGGTCGGCATCGCATCGTTGCTGACGTCGTCGCGAATCGCCCGAGCGGCTTTCCAGCGAGCGAACGCCACGCGCAGTTGACGGTTGCCTTGCAGCGATTGAGTCACCAACTGGTTGAGGGTCGGATCGTCGAATTGCTGCCACCAGATGCCTTCGAATTTCGAACGGTCGAAGTTCTTTTGCCCGGCGGCGCCATCGGTGACGGCCGTGATGTTGGCCGCCTCCGTGGCTGGGGTCTTGTAGTCGGGGCCGACGGCGCAGGCACTGAGGGCCAGCACCAGCAGACTCGGCAGGAAGGCTTTCAGACTCATTGTTGCGCCTCCAGTTTCATGGCCTTGGCCGCTTTGCGGGCTTCGCCGCGTTCGACGAAGTTACGGATCAGTACGTAGAACACTGGCGTCAGCAACAGACCGAAGAAGGTCACCCCGAGCATCCCGGAGAACACCGCCACACCCATGGCATGACGCATCTCGGCACCGGCACCGCTGGAGAACACCAGTGGCACCACACCCATGATGAACGCGAAGGAGGTCATCAGGATCGGCCGCAGACGCAGACGGCAGGCTTCCAGAACCGCAGCCAGCGGGTCGAGACCTTCCAGCTGTTTATCCTTGGCGAACTCGACGATCAGAATCGCGTTCTTACAGGCAAGTCCCACCAGTACGATCAAGCCGATCTGAGTGAAGATGTTGTTGTCGCCGCCGGAGATGATCACGCCGGTGATGGCCGACAGCAGGGTCATCGGTACGATCAGGATCACCGCCAGTGGCAGGCTCCAGCTTTCGTATTGTGCGGCGAGCACCAGGAACGCCAGCAGTACGCAGAGCGGGAACACGAACAGCGCGGTGTTGCCGGACAGAATCTGCTGGTAGGTCAGGTCGGTCCACTCGTAGGTCATGCCGTTCGGAAGTTCATCCTTGAGCAGTTTCTCGATGGCTTTTTCGGCCTGGCCAGAGCTGTAGCCGGGGGCTGCCGCACCGTTGATTTCAGCGGTGATGAAGCCGTTGTAGTGCATCACGCGATCCGGGCCCGAGGTGTCGCTGACCTTGATGAAGGTCGCCAGCGGGATCATTTCGCCCTTGTTGTTACGCACTTTCAGCTGGCCGATCTGGTCGGATTCGAGGCGGAACTGTTGCTCGGCCTGAACGTTGACCTGATAGGTGCGCCCGAAGCGGTTGAAGTCGTTGGCATACAGCGAACCCAGGTAGATCTGCAGGGTGTCGAAGATGTCGCTGACGGCCACGCCGTGGGTCTTGGCTTTCTCGCGGTCGATGGCGGCATCGACCTGCGGCACGTTCACGGTGTAACTGGTGAACAGGCCGGCCAGTTCCGGCACGCTGTGGCTCTTGGTGATGATGTTCATGGTTTCTTTGTACAGCTCGTCGTAGCCCAGGTTGCCCCGGTCTTCGATTTGCAGGCGGAAACCACCAATGGTGCCCAGACCTTGTACCGGCGGAGGCGGGAAGATCGCCATGTACGCTTCTTGAATGTTCGCATATTGACCGTTCAGGGCGCCGGCGATGGCGCCGGCGGACATGCTCGGGTCTTTACGTTCGTCGAACGGTTTCAGGGTCACGAAGACGATGCCGGCATTCGGGCTGTTGGTGAAGCCGTTGATCGACAGGCCGGGGAACGCTACGGCACTTTCCACGCCTGGTTGTTTCAGGGCCAGGTCGGACATGCGCTTGATCACGTCTTCGGTGCGATCCAGGCTCGCGGCGTCCGGCAGTTGCGCGAAGGCCACCAGGTATTGCTTGTCCTGGCCGGGTACGAAACCGGTCGGCGTGCTGGAGAAACCGAAGAAGGTCAGCACCATCAGGCCAGCGTACAGCAGCAGGGCGATGCCGCTGCCACGGATAACCCGGCGCACGGTGCCGACGTAGCCATGGCTGGCACGGTCGAAGAAACGGTTGAACGGACGGAACAGCCAGCCACCGAAGATCTTGTCGAGCACCTTGGAGAAGCGGTCTTTCGGTGCGTCATGGCTTTTCAGCAACACAGCGGCCAGTGCCGGCGACAGGGTCAGCGAGTTGAACGCCGAGATCACGGTCGAGATGGCAATGGTCAGCGCGAACTGCTTATAGAACTGCCCGGTGAGACCGGAGATGAATGCTGCCGGCACAAACACCGCACACAGCACCAGCGCCGTCGCGATGATCGGGCCGGTCACTTCACGCATGGCGCGTTTGGTGGCCTCGACGGGTGTCAGTCCGAGTTCGATGTTCCGCTCGACGTTTTCCACCACCACGATGGCGTCGTCCACCACGATACCGATCGCCAGTACCAGGCCGAACAGTGACAGCGCGTTGAGCGAGAAACCGAACAGGTGCATGACCGCAAACGTACCGATCAACGATACCGGCACCGCCACCAGTGGAATGATCGAGGCGCGCCAGGTCTGCAGGAACAGGATCACCACCAGTACCACGAGGATCAGTGCTTCGAAGAGGGTGTGAACCACCGCCTCGATCGAGCCGCGCACGAAGATCGTCGGGTCATAGACGATGCTGTAGTCCATGCCTTGCGGGAAGCCTTTCTTCAGCTCTTCCATCTTGCCGCGAACTTCGTTCGAGATGTCGATGGCGTTGGAGCCAGGGCGCTGGAAGATCGGGATTGCGACCGCCGGCTGGTTGTTCAGCAACGAACGCAGGGCGTATTGGCTGGAGCCCAGTTCAACGCGAGCGATGTCCTTGAGGCGGGTGATTTCACCATTGTCGCCTGCGCGAATGATGATGTTCTCGAACTCTTCCTCGGAGACCAGACGGCCCTGAGTGTTGACCGACAGCTGGAAGCTTTGGGCATTCGGGGCAGGGGGCGCACCCAATTGACCGGCCGCGACCTGGCGGTTCTGCTCACGGATCGCTGTGACCACATCGGTCGCAGTCAGATTGCGCGAAGCAGTCTTGTTCGGATCGAGCCAGACGCGCAGCGAGTAGTCGCCCATGCCGAACAGTTGCACGTCACCGACACCACCCAGGCGAGCGAGCTCATCCTTGATGTTGAGGATCGCGTAGTTGGACAGGTAGAGCATGTCGTAGCGCTTGTCCGGGGAGGTCAAGTGCACAACCATGGTCAGGTCGGGCGATGCCTTGTCGACGGTGATACCGATGCGCGTCACTTCTTCTGGAAGCTTCGGCTCGGTCCGGGTCACCCGGTTTTGTACCTGAACCTGCGCGTTGTCCAGGTCAGTGCCCAGGGCGAAGGTGATGGTCAGGGTGATTTTGCCGTCGGCGGTCGACTGCGAGGACATATACAGCATGTTCTCGACGCCGGTGATGGCCTGCTCAAGCGGAGCGGCCACGGTTTCACCGATGACTTTAGGGTTGGCGCCCGGGAAGTTGGCACGTACCACCACGGTTGGCGGCACGACTTCCGGGTATTCGCTGATCGGTAGCTGGAACAGCGAGATCGCACCGGCGATCAGGATCAGCAGCGACAGCACCGCTGCGAAGATCGGCCGTGAAATGAAGAATTGGGAAAAATTCATCGGAGTTGTCGTCCCTTAACCGCGTGGGGTCGTAGCAGCCAGCTTCACAACCGAACCGGACGCGCCTTTGGCAGGGGCGACTTTGGGCAGGTTGCTGGCTTCCAGCGCTTGACGTTGTTGAGCCAGGGCGGCAATGGTTTGCTCGCTGGCCATCGGGATTACTTCAGGGGTGACCGGAGAACCCGGACGTACTCGCTGCAGACCCTTGACGATGATCGTGTCGTCCTTGTTCAGGCCAGTACGGACGATGCGCAGGCCTTCGATCTTCGGACCCAGTTCAACAGCGCGGTAGGCGGTCTTGTTGTCCGCATCCATCACCAGCACGAACTTCTTGCCCAGGTCAGTACCGACCGCTTCGTCATTGATCAGCATGGCGTTGTAGGTGCCGCTGCCGACCAGTTTCAAGCGTGCGTACAGGCCCGGGGTGTAGGTGCCGTCGCTGTTGTCGAACACCGCACGACCACGGATGGTGCCGGTTTTCGGGTTGACCTGGTTGTCGACGAAGTTCATCTGGCCGAGGTGCGGGTTGCCGTCTTCATTGGACAAGCCCATGTACACCGGGGTAGTGGCGCCGCGTTGACCGTTACGGGCTAACTGGGTGTATTTGAGGAACACGCGCTCGTCGGCGTCGAAGTAGGCGTAGACCTTGTCGGTGGACACGACGCTGGTCAGCGCTGTGGTGTCGGCGGTCACCAGGTTGCCGGCGGTGATCTCGGCACGGCTGACGCGGCCACTGATTGGCGCGGTCACGCGGGTAAAACTCAGGTTCAGTTTGGCCAGGTCCAGTTGCGCTTGCAGGGCGCCGACGGCGGCGCGGGCCTCTTGCGCAGCGCTGGTGCGCGAGTCGGCCAGTTCGGCAGAGATGGCGTTGCTGGCACGCAGGCGTTCACCGCGGCCGGCTTCGTTTTCACTGCGGGTGGCGTTGGCGCGGGCCTGGGCGACCAGGGCTTCGAGGCGGCGGACCTCGGCCTGGAACGGACGTGGGTCGATCTGGAACAGCAAATCGCCTTTCTTGACCAGCGCACCTTCGGTGAAGGCGACGTCGTCGATCTGGCCGGAGACCCGTGGACGGATTTCAACGGTTTCCGGCGCCTCGAGGCGCCCGGTGAATTCGTCCCACTCGTTGACCGGTTGTTCCAGCACCTTGGCCACGCTGACTTTCGCTGCGGGCATGGTGGCGGCAGTCTCCGGAGTCTTGCCGCAAGCGCTCATCACCAGCACGGCCAACAGGGCCAACGGGAAGCGCAAATGTTTGAGTGACTGTTCCATGGATGCATCCGCCAATGTATTGAAGATGGGCGGATGATGCTCGGCGAGGTGTGATGGCACGAATCGAATGAAGCAAAGGTAACTATCATTCGGAATGATATAAGGCTCGAGCTAGCCCTCTAGCATGCACCTTTCGTTAGGTGGCTATCAATCGGTTTGATGGTCATTTTGTGTTGCCTGCTGCGCAACGATGAGCGGCGAGGATTATCCGGCGATTAAAAAACTGTGGCGAGGGAGCCAGCTTCCTCGCCACAAATGCTGTTAAAGCTTCGGTAACTGGCCGATCCGGCCCATCATTTCCGTGACGATCTGCAGATCGAGCTGGAATTGATCGACGGTCTTGAATTCACCGTCGGTGTGGCCGGTGTACTTGACCTCCGGGCGCGCCAGACCGAATTGCACGCCATTTGGCAACTCATGCACCGACGTCGCCCCAGCGGACGTGCCGAACTCGTGTTTCATACCGAGGTTTTCCGTCGAGACCGCCAGCAGCGCCTTGACCCATTCGCCCTCAGGGTTGCGATACATCGGTTCGGCAATCGAATAGTCGAAGGCGACGGCAACGTGATTCTTCTTGCTCCACGCTGCCAGTTTGTCGGCGATTTCAGCCTTGAGCTTCTCCGGCGATTTGCCCTTCGGAACGCGCAGGTTGACCGCGAGTTTGAAGGCGTTGTCGTCCATTGCGACGTAAGTCAGCGAAGTGGTCAGCGGCCCCATGAAGGAATCGGAGAAACCGACGCCCAGTGTGTTGCCGAGGTAATCCAGGCCCCAGTTGTCGGCGGCGTACCGCGCGGCATCGGTGATGTGGTTGTGCTTGAACGCGACTTTGCCATCAAGGCTATTGATGAAGACCAGCATCCGCGCCACCGGATTGACCCCGGATTCCGGCTCGGAGGAGTGGGCCGACACCCCGGTCACCGTCAGCAAGACATTGTTGCCGTCAACCTTGGCGTTCACCTGGAAATTGCCGCCATTGCGTTTGGCAAACTCGGTACCGGCCTTTTGCAGGCTGGCGGCCAGTGCGGCCGGTTTATCGCTGACAATCGTGGCGACGGATGCGGAAGGGATCTGGTTAGTCGCCAGACCGCCGGTCATCGAGATGATTTCCCCACCTTTGCCTTCACCTTTGCGCTTGGCAAATTCGGCCATCACCGTGCCGTAGCCTTTCTCGGCAATCACCACCGGGTATCCGCCATCCAGCGCCAGGTTGTAGTTGGGCGTCGGGTTGCGCTCGAAATAGTACGGGATCGCGTCGCCGGTGGTTTCTTCGGTGGTGTCCACCAGCAACTTGAAGTTGCGGGCCAGTGGCAGTTTTTCGTCCTTGATGACTTTCATCGCGTAGAGCGTGACCACGATACCGTTCTTGTCATCCTCGGTGCCGCGACCATACATGCGGTCGCCGATCAGCGTGATCTTGAACGGATCGAGGCGGGTGCCATCCTTGAGCACCCAGTTTTCCGGCGTTACCGGCACCACGTCGGCATGCGCGTGAATGCCGACGACTTCATCGCCAGCGCCGTTGAGCGAGATCTCATACACGCGGTTGTCGATGTTGCGGAAATTCAGATGGAAGGACTCTGCCAGGCTCTTGATCTTCTCGCCGATCTTGATGAATTCCGGGTTGTCGTGCTGGGCAACGCCGTCCTTGCGATAGGTCGGGATCTCCACCAGCTCACGCAGCGTCTCGGTGGCGGCTGCGCTGTATTTCACGCGGGCATAGAGGCCGAGCAGGCGATAGATTTCGTTCTGCTGCTCAGCCGTCAGCGTTTTGTTATCCAGAAAGGCGCCAATGGCCGGGCCAATGGCGGCAGTCCTGGCCAGATCGCTCTTGGCCAGGCTGGTCAGGAACTGGCGGAAATCTGTAGTCGTTTCGGCGCTGTAGGCCTTGAGGATTTCAGCACTTTGCTGCGGAGTAATGTTGGCTTGGGCTGGAGCAGTGAAAGCCGCAAGCCCGGCCAGCATCAAGGTGGTGGCAGCCAGTTGTTTGAAAGGGAAATTCATACGAAGGGCATTCCTTTGCAGGGCAGTAAAGGGAGAGTGTCTCAACGCTGCGACACATACACATACACTTACAAACTAACACCGTGCCAGAGCCTTGCGGGAGCCCTGAAACGGGATCTGTCGCACAGAAATGCAAAAGGGACGCACAAATGAAAAAGCGAAGGCATCCACGGATTGTTGACCATTATCAACTTCCGGTCTGCAGTCCCGGCGCAAGCTCTGCCCAGTGCCGAGAATGCGGTCGACCTGCCGTTTGATCGAGGTTTCCATGAACATCAGGATCACAGAAAGACAAGCACCCCATGGCTGGGTCGTGCATCTGGATGACTGGGACGTAAACTTCAAGCATCTGGACGCGGCGCAAGACTTTGCGGGCCTGCTTCAGGCACGCATCGACGCGCCCCACGTCTGGCCCAACGCCTTCGGTCAGACGTCGCCCGCAGAGCCGGTTGTCACTCAGCGCTTGGGCGAGTGCGTTGAATGATCGCGCTGAGGTGACCGCAGGGCTGCGCTTAAAACCTCTGCCGGGTGCTACAGACCATGAATGAACTCTTCGATCTCTCTGGTGCAGCGGCAGCGCTGGGGATCGGCCTGCTCATCGGTCTTGAGCGTGAGCGGCACAAAGGCACCGGCGCTACACGTGACAGCGCCGGATTGCGCACGTTCGCCATTACCGCGTTGCTGGGATATGTCTCGCTGCAGGTCGGCGCGGCTCTGCTGCTGGGGATCATGGCGACCTGCGTGACCTTGCTGATCACCGTCGCCTATTGGCGCAGCCTGAGCGACGACCCGGGGGTGACCAGCGAAATAGCCTTGCTTACGGTGTTGGTGCTCGGCGCGTTGTGTGGCACCGCACCCGCGCTGGCAATAGCCATTGGCGTGGTCATCGCGGGGTTGCTGGCCTATCGCGACAAGCTGCATCACTTTGCCAACAGCCAGTTGAGCGAAGTCGAGATGCGCGACGGCCTGGTTTTGCTGATCGCGGCGCTGGTGGTGCTGCCATTGGCACCAGACCGTTACATCGGCCCTTACGCGGCGATCAATCTGCGCACGATTTGTACCCTGACGGTTTTGCTGATGCTGGTGGGGGCGATCGGCCATGTCGCCGTGCGCACCTTGGGCACTCGCTATGGTTATGTGGTCAGCGCAATTGCCTCCGGATTCGCCTCCAGTACGGTGACGATTGCCACCATGGGCCAACGGGCAAGCCTTGAGCCGGCCAACATCAGGACCCTCGGCGCGGCCGCAATCTTCTCTAATCTTGCCACGGTGATTCAGGTCGGGCTGATCCTCGCCACCGTTGATCCCAGTCTACTGCGCAGCGTGTGGGCGCCGTTGTGTTGCGGGTTGCTAGCCACGGCGTTGTACGGCGTCTGCCTGATGTTTCCCGACCCGGGGAGGGGAGCGAGCAGCGAGCCGATCAAGTCCGCAGGGGCATTTAATCTCAAGCTCGCCTTGGTCGTGACACTGACCATGACCGGTATCACGCTGGTGTCGTCGGCGATGCTCAGCCACTTTGGCCAGGTGGGCGTGATGCTCACGGCGACATTGACCGGCTTCGCCGACGCGCATTCCGCCACGGCCTCTGTTGCCAGCCTGGCCAAGGCCGGGCTGTTGCCTTACGACGCGATCGCTGCGCCTGCGCTGATCGCCGTCAGCAGTAACTCGGTGAGCAAATGCGTAGTGGCCTGGGTCAGCGGCGGCAAACGCTTTGCCGCTTATGTGATCCCCGGCCAGCTATTGCTGACGCTGGCGATGTGGGCAGGCACCTTGTTGCTCTAATTGATCGAAGTGGTCTTTTGCTCGGGTGATGCCCACCGATCCGTGCAGTTGCTGACAAAGATCAATTTGCCAGCGGCCGTAGCGTTCACGCTGAAGGTCTGTTTCCTTCTCGCTGGCCACGTGCCGAGGTATCCCATGTCGCAAACTCAGCGTTTACTGTTGATTGCTCCGCCCGCCATGGAACGCACGCCGGCGTTCGAGCGCGCCGCCGCGCTGGCGCTGGCCATGCAAGTGCCGCTGCACATCGTGGCCTTCGATTATGTGCAAGCGCTGGCAGTGGCCGGGCTGTTTGCTCCTGAGCAAATCCGCCTGGCCCGCGATGGTTATCTGCGCACTCATCGGCAGTGGCTCATAGAACAGGCGTCGTTGCTGGCAAGGCATCACATCACGGTCACCACCGAAGTGGTCTGGGTTCAGGATCCCTTTGCCGAGATCCTGCAGTTCATCAACGAGATGCCGGTGATATTGATCATCAAGGATGCCCGGCACGAATCCGCGCTGGAGCGGGTGTTCTACACACCGCTGGATTGGCAATTGTTGCGCGATTGCCCCGTGCCAGTGCACCTGGTGACCAGTGACACCCATCCACGCCCGCGCAATGTACTGGCCATCGTCGATGTCTTGCGTAGCGAAGAACAGGATTGCCTGTTCAATGATCAGATTATTGATGCAGCCACCCGGCTGGCTGAGCAATGTGATGCCAGCCTCGAACTGTTGCATGTGTATGACTGGGCGGCGGTTTACGCCACGGACATCGGGTTCGGCGCCTTGCCGTTGGCTACCGGGATCTATGAGGCGCTGGGCAGCGCGCAGCATGAAGCGTTTGCGGCCTTGGCCGAACGTCACGGCGTACCGGACGCGTGCCGGCATTTCATCGAGGGTGCGCCGGTGCCGAGTATCTGCGGGTTCGCCCTCGAGCATCAGGTTGACGTGATTGTCATGGGAACGGTGCAGCACCACGGTTTGAGCAAATTGCTCGGCACCACCGCCGAACAGTTGCTGCATCGAGCACCGTGCAGTGTGTTGGCCATCAAGCCGCAGCAAACCCTACAGTCCTGAAACGAGATCGCTCCAAGTATTACGGCGATGAATGCCGTGCGCTGTTTATTGTCAGTGGCCATCAACTGGTCGGGCAGGGCGAGAATGCGCATGTGCCTGGATTCGCGGGGCACGCGCTTGATGAAGTTGTATTCGCGCTGACAGATCCTTTTCTGTGAGAGGGCGGATCAATTGGCGGTCGTCCTTTTCCATGGTGTTCTTCATTGGCAACGGTTTGATGTAAATCAACGTCAGGCAGGGAGGCAGGCGCAGTCTTGAACCTACCGGCCCAAAGCGCCGGTGCCGAGCCGAGGTGTGTAATGGGTCAATATCAACGTCTGTTGCTGGTCGCTGACCAGACGCTGCATCAATCTCCGGCGATGCTCCGTGCTATCGCGCTGGCCAAGGTGAACGGAGCGGCGCTGGATGTGCGGGCCTTCGTCGAGCCGGTACCGTTTACGCACTTATGGGAGGACAAAATCGATGGGGCGGATGCACAGCGCTATCAGCACCGCTATCGTCGCTGGGTAGCCGAGGAGCTCGAGCAACTCAACGCCCATGGACTGAATGTGACGGTGGACGTGATCTTCACCAGTCATCCGCTGCTGGAAATCCTGAAAGCCGTCAAGGCACTGAAGTCCGAACTAGTGATCAAGGATGTGACGCTGGAACCGGCGCTCAAACGCGTCTTCATCACGCCGCTCGATTGTCACTTGCTGCGTGAGTGCCCGGTTCCCTTGCACTTGGTCAATCACATCCGGTACGCATTGCCGCATCGCGTGGTAGCCGCGGTGGATCCGTTTGATCCGGCCACACACATCAGCGGTTTGAACGACACGATCATCCAGACCGCGAATGCGCTGGCATTGCAATGCGACGTCCCGCTGCACCTGTTGTATGCCTACGACTTGTCAGCAGCGTTCAATGGCGATGCGCCGATGGTCACTGGCGGCTGGAGTGGCGATTTTGCCAGCGAGTTACGCGAATCCCTGCATCTTGCCTTCGTCACGCTGGCAGAGCGGTATGGCGTGCCGCCAGAGCGCCGGCACTTCGTCATGGGCCATCCGGTGCAGGTGATCAGTGAGTTTGTCGAAGAGTATCTGGCCGACGTGGTGGTCATGGGGACGGTGCATCGGGTGGGCGTCGATCGCTTGATCGGCAGCACCACCGAACGCGCCTTGTATTCGGTGCCGGGGAGCATTCTGGCAGTCAGGCACGTGGTCACGGTGTGAGCACAATCGCCCCGTTGAATTGCCCCGCTCGTAAAAATGCCAAGGCCTGGTTGGCGTCCTCCAAAGCAAACCGGGTGACGTCACAGTGCACGGGCGTGTGTTGAAGCTCCTGGAAAAACGCAATACCGTCTTCGCGGGTCAGGTTGGCCACCGAGCGGACACTGCGCTCACCCCATAACAAACGATACGGGAACGTCGGGATGTCGCTCATGTGAATCCCGGCACACACCACGCAGCCGCCCTTGTCCGTCACCGCCAGCGCCGCCGGCACCAGTGCGCCCACCGGCGCAAAGATCAGGCTGGCATCGAGCAGGTGTGGTGGCGGCTGATCGGATGGTCCGGCCCATTCTGCGCCCAGGGAGCGGGCATAGGCTTGTCCGATGTCGTCCTCGGGACGGGTAAACGCGTAGACCTTCTGGCCGCGTCCGAGCGCCACCTGAATCGCCAGGTGTGCCGCAGCGCCGAACCCGTAAAGTCCCAGATGCTTCGCGCCACGAGCCATTTGCAGCGCACGAAAGCCGATCAGTCCGGCACACAGCAGGGGCGCAGCTTGCTGGTCTGAGAGCGTCTCGGGAAGGGCAAAGCAAAAACGCGGATCGGCAACCGTGTATTCCGCGTAGCCGCCGTCCAGCTGACAACCGGTGAACCGCGCCTGATCGCACAGGTTCTCCCGGCCCGAACGACAGAACCCGCACTCGCCGCATGTCCAGCCCAGCCAGGGCACGCCGACCCGTCGGCCGATCCAGTCAGGCCTTACATCCTGGCCCACCGCCGTGACCTCACCGACTATTTCGTGGCCCGGCACCCGTGGGAATACGGCTTGCGGTAACTCACCGTCGAGCAAGTGCAGGTCGGTGCGACAGACGCCGCAGGCCAGCACTTTGAGCAGGATCTGATCGGAGGCGGGTATCGGGACAGGTCGCTCTTCGCGTTGCAAGGGTTGGCCGGGGGCGTGCAGCACCATGGCGCGCATGATCAACCTCCGTTGCAGACGGGGTCAGTGAGTCTGGCGATTACAGCCGGACACCATCTGCTTGAGGCCGTCCAGGTTTTGGATTTTCACGTTGCGCCCGGCGATCTCCACCAGCCCCTGGTCGCGCAAGTGGGCGATGCCACGACAGATTGTCTCCAGACGCAGCCCAAGGTAGGAGCCGATTTCTTCGCGGCGCATTTTCAGCACGAACTCTTTGGAGGAATAGCCACGAGAGCTCAGGCGTTGCGAGAGGTTGAGCAGGAATGCCGCCAGGCGCTCATCGGAGTTCATGTTACCCATCAGCATCAACATGCTGTGGTCGCGGACGATTTCCCGGCTCAGCAGTTTATTGAGGTTGTGTTGCAGGGAAGGGAGGCTCTGCGCCAGTTTTTCCAGCTGCGCGAAGTGGATCGGGCAGACTTCGCTGTCTTCCAGGGCGTATGCAGTGCATGCATGCTCATCGGCACTGATGGCGTCCAGACCGAGCATTTCGCCAGGGATGTGAAAACCGGTCACTTGCTCGCGGCCATCGACGGACAACACGCTGGTCTTGAAGGAGCCTACGCGCACGGCGTACAGCGAGCGCAACGGGTCCCCGGCACGGTACAGGGCGGCGCCTTTCCTGACCTTTAAACGCTGGACAATCAGGGTGTCGAGCCGCTCGACCTCCGCCCCGTCCAGGCCGATCGGCAGACACAACTCAAGTACGCTGCAGTTGGAGCACGCTGCCTTGAGACATAACGCCGGCGGGGGAGATGTTTCGTGCATGAGGAAGACGCCACGAGGGGGTGTGGTAAGCATAGGTCTCTTAGCTTCGCACGTGCTTTTCATTTGGCCTTCCACCGTGATTACGGACGAACGGGACCACCCGGTTTCAGGGGGGCGTGGGCAACTTCGTCTCTATTGAGCTTGAGGACTGGTCGCAAGGTTTGATGTAAATCAGGTCTTGTGCGTATTGAACGGCTATTTGCTCTTCCAGTATTTTTGCATTTCGAGGAACAGGAATGACGCGGTCCAGGTGATCAGCACCAGTCCCGTCAAGGCCTCCAGGCCAGTGAGATACTTGAGATCGCCGACCGGGGAGATGTCACCAAAACCAATGGTGGTGTAGGTAGTGAAGGAGAAATAAACGCAATCCATGTAAGAACCGTCGAAACTGCCCGTCAGGCGCCCCCATTCCCCGGAGCGCGACATCAGAAAGTAAACCACGGCGAAGCACCAGACCTCGATGGCATGGGCCAGCAGCCCGCCAAACACCCCGGCAACGATGCGAAAACGGCTCCAGTTTTTCAATTTCGGCAGCCAGTCGTTCAGGCGTAACAAACACTCGTAATGAATCAACACGGCAGCGATTACCACCAGGGTGTTGATCAAAGTGACGACCAGCATCGTGACTCTCCAGCATCAAGTGGTAATCGAAGCCGGGGTGCTCGGAGAATTGAATTCACGCCAGCACAAATGATCTTCGACTCTCGTCACGCCTCGCACTGACCAAACCGCTGGTTCAGCGTTCTGGCGCTCACGCCACAGGTGGCCCCGGCCTTCGAGCGTGACCACGTTCTCCACACTGACTCCGATGTCGGCGGCGTTGATGTCTGGCTGAATCCGAGCTCTTCCAAAATGCTTTTGCGCAGATTCAAATCGCTCATGACGGCGCTCTCTCTTCTGAAAGGTTGTTCATGTTCGGCGAATGCCGGTCAGTCTTTTTCTACGCCTGAGCGGCGGAGCTTCATTGAGATAGATCAACAACGCCCGTTTGCACGGCCATCCACCGATGCCGTCATTAGTTGACAAAAATCAGAGTCGGTAGCGGACATCGCCAGATACTCAGACTATCGACTTAGCAATGTCGCAACCAATCAAGGGGAAACCATGAACATGCGCTTGTCCATCATCGTGCTGAGTATCCTGTTGGCTACAACCACCGGATGCAGTAACCGCCATGCTCAGGAAACCGATGCACGACTTGAGTCTGCCGAAGACAATGCGGCAACGGCACGTTTGCGGGCCGATGAAGCGATATTGAAGGCTGAACAGGCACAGCGTACAGCCGATGACGCCAATGAGCGCGCCAAGCGGATGGCTGAAAAGGCAGCGCGTAAATAGTTGGCGATTGCTTCAAACCGGACACGGACGTCGGGCTGGCAACCAGGCCGGCATAGCACTGCCAGCAGAGGTACGTGATGTTCAAACTGAAGCGGATTCTGTTGATTGCCCCCACCGAGATGACCCGCACCCCGGCGTTTGATCGAGCCCAGGCATTGGCCCAGGCCAGCGGAGCGTTGTTGCACATTGTTGCGTTCGATTACGTCCAGGCTCTGGCGGTAGCCGGTTTGTTCGACCACAACGCCATGGCGCAGGCGCGCGAGGGTTACTTGCAGGTGCATCGGCAGTGGCTGGAACAGCAAGCCCGGATTGAGCGCGGCAGCGGCGTGCAAGTGACGACCGAAGTGGTTTGGGCAAAGTCGACACCGGCGCATGTGCTTGAGTACGTCAATGACTTCCACGCCGATCTGGTGATCAAGGATGCCCACCATGTCCCGGCGCTTGATCGGGCGTTTCATCAACCACTGGACTGGTTGTTGCTGCGAGATTGCCCCGCCTGTTTGCATCTGGTGACCGAAGCCGTAAACCCGAAACCGTTGAAGATCCTGGCGGCGGTGGACCTGTCCCACCTCGAGGACCTGACTCAAGGCCTGAACGACCGCATTCTCGGTCTGGCCTCAAGATTGGCCAGAGCCTGCGGTGCCTCGCTGCACCTATTGAACGTGAGTAACTGGTCGGTGGTGGGCGATGCCGCAATGAGTGTGCCGAACCTGAGTCTGGATCACAGTTTGCGCGAGGCGATCAACGACACTCAGGAAGAAGCCTTCGAAGCGCTGGCCGAGCGTTATGGTCTTGATGAAAGTCACCGACATCTGCTGACCGGTGTCCCGTATCGGGTGATCGAGTTATTCGCCCGGCAAAATGCATTCGACCTAGTGGTACTGGGCACGTCTTACCATCACGGGCTCGACGGCTTTATTGGCGGCACGGCGGAAAGCCTGGTCAACCGAGCACCTTGCAGCTTGATGATGGTCAAGCCTTCCGCCGTCTGACCGTTCGCATCCGCCGTTGATAAAAATCAACTGGCCC
This sequence comes from Pseudomonas monsensis, assembly GCF_014268495.2. Classification (NCBI taxonomy): domain Bacteria; kingdom Pseudomonadati; phylum Pseudomonadota; class Gammaproteobacteria; order Pseudomonadales; family Pseudomonadaceae; genus Pseudomonas; species Pseudomonas monsensis. The sequence continues at coordinate 3,317,514 of NZ_CP077087.1, forward strand.
GAGACCCAAAAGAGTGATCGCCGGCGCGACGTCCGTACGGATTGACGGGCAAGACGTACCGATTCGCGCCGATGCGGATCAAATCATCGCGATCGAGTCGAGCTCGGCCCCGGAATGGCTCAGTGACCGGTCCCGCCGTGGGAGTACTGCCATTCCTGCCAGGCCTGACGGTACACTTCGTCGGCACGTTTTCTGGCTTCTGAGAACTTGTGCATGGTCTGCGTGGAAAACGGTTCCTCAAGTACGGCATAGGCCTGATCGTTGAGTCGATCGGCTTCTTCAAACAGTGCGCAACTGTGGCTGATTGCGTTCGTGCCAGTGACACTCGATTTGATTGAGTCATTGGTGACCATGGTCGTTAGCCTTCACAAAGCAAAAAACACGAATGATGGTTGGCGGATGAATCGCGTCGCCGGTCTGCATGCGTCCCACTGATTTACCGATGAGTCGGGCATGTCGGGATGCTCCTCACATGAGATAAAAAAGGTTCGACACAGGGTGCAATGCACAGGGCTATTTCGATCTGATTCGCGGCTCTGCGGATTGACCCAGATCAATTCGGCGTAGCAATCCGTGACCGTTCAGACGAATGTGTTTGATGTATGCCAGTTCAGAGGAGAACAACAGTTGTAGAAATTAGCGGCCGTCTTCCGGTTGGTCGACGGTTCACCGCGTCCCGCTCACTTCGAGGGAGCGGGTGTAAGACTCATGGATAACTCAGTGGCCCGCTGGAAGCGTTTCCAAGGTACAGGGCCTTGCATCAAAGACTATCCGGATCGCCAAAGAACATTTTGACTTGGCTCTAGGACGGTGCTTCTAGGCTTAGAAAAACCAACTATGCCCCCAGTTTTGCCCCCATTCGCATGCGATCCACGAACAATTGCGAGTGCGCGCCCTGGCGGTGATGCAATGGGGGACTTGATGGCTTTCAGTGTGTCTCTCCACTATGAGGATGAGTAGCGGCTAATCGCTTTCGTTGAGCTTGCAAGGTGTCTAGATAAGCCGGGGCGATTCAGAAGGATTGCAAAGCTAAACACGGTTCCACCACCGTTGAGTCCTGGCTCACCAAGTGACTAAGGTTTGAGTACAAAAAGGGCCCCATGGAGCCCTTTTCATTTGTGCGTTACTGGAGTGTTAGTTCCAGCAGTCATCCCGCTGAGCCCGTGACGCTTGGGTATCGAACTGGAGTGTCCCGCGCTAGCCGGCGTTCCTTTAAGGCGCAAGGTAATGTTAAGCAACGGTCTACAACTCAGCTACCATACTGTTCGTGGCTACGTTCAATTTTCCATCGGACACACAGCGCCAAAGAAATGAAGCATGCGCCAACCCAACCTATGGTGCTAACGCCCACGCGATCTACCAGCAACCCAGTGATGACTGCACCAATGCCGATACCTAGATTTATCATTGATACGTTTATGGCGTTGATCAACTGACCAGCGTTCCCAGCCCTTTTTAGCACGTCGATTCCGATAAGCAGGCTGACACCAGCGTGGCTGCTGGCAACGATGATGACGGCGAGTGGTACAGCCCATGTGAGATTGCCAAACACTGACAGGGCGCACATGCCGACGGCCATGGTCACCAAGACCCGTCTGAACAGTGGCTCAAGATCATCTTTCACACGTTTGGATAGGATCAAATTGCTCACAATGTCTGCGACGCCGTAGAGACATAGGATCAGTGTGACGTTCATCTCACCGAAGCCGGTCTCCTTTTCCAGGAAGGTAGACAAGAAGTTGAATACCGAGGCAACGCCAGCAAACATTAAGCATGAACTGACCAAGGTCATTGAAACGTCAGGCTTGAAGGCTACACGTAGGGTGTCGCGCAGGTTTTCTTTCTGCCGCGATTCTTCAGTAGGTCTCACCCAAATCCACACGGTTAGCAAAGCCACACAGCTCAGCGCCGTCATCATCCACATTGCCATCCGCCAATTGGTGGCGTCAGCGATAAGCTTGCCGACCGGGACGCCTACGACCGATGCGATCGAGATTCCTACCAAGACTCTACCAATCGCCATGCTTTCATTGCGGCCTTGCGACAGTGACTTCGCGGCCAGAGCGGCGTTTGTCCAGAAAACAGCAACACCGATTCCTCCTAGTACGCGACCAATGAGGATGATGTAGTAGTCGCTAAAGACTGCGGAAATCCCGTTCCCGAGAACAAGTGCCACGCACGCGGCGATGAGAAGGGATCGTTTCGAGGCCCGGTGTGCTAGAACACCAATGATTGGCGCGCTGATGCCCATGCCTAAAGCAAAAGCTGTCACCAGCCCACTCGCCGCTCCAATAGTGATGGCCAGCGATGTTGCAATTTCAGGTAGTAAACCTGCGACGATAAATTCAGAGGAGAGCATTACAAATGCAGTGAAGGTCAGCGCATAGACCCTTGGGTTGATCGTGCTGCGGTCTGGTGTCATCGGAAAAACCATCTTCTGAGTTCAGTGGACACGACCTGCCAAGAAGGGGCGTCTGGTGAAATTCGATCGGGTTGGGCAGGGCGCTTGCTCAGGTTTTTTGAATAGCCTGATGAAGCTTTTATAGAAACAGGATGAGCAAAACCGCGACAGCCACAAAGCTATCGCGGTTGTTCTGCGTTTTAGCGGTTAGCGTCGGCCAAGCCAGCCTCGATGAAGCGAACGGAACTCTCCATAGCCTGCTGACCTTCTGGCAGCATGGTGGCGTAGAAGTGCCAGGCGTGGAACATCGCAGGCCATACTTCCAGGTTCACGCGAACTCGGTTATCAGCCAGGTGAGTTGCAAGGCGCATTGCATCACTCAACATCAGCTCGTTCTCGCCGATCTGCACCAAGATTGGTGGAAGACCGGTGACGTCCGCGAACACAGGTGAGGCCAGAGGATGATTGGCCAATGTGTCGCCTAGGAATGCTCTGGCGAGGATGTCCAAGACAGGCTTGGAGTTCAGAGGATCCAGACCTTCACGGTTGCTCATGGAAGCACCGGTGTGTTCAAGGTTCGCCCATGGCGAGATGGAGGAGCCAACCGCAGGCAATGGAAGCCCTTTGGATTTAGCCGCAACCATGACGCTGACAACCATCGCGCCGCCAGCCGACTCGCCCGAGAATGCAATCTTGTTAGCTGGGATTTTCTGCTCAAGCAACCACTCGTAGGCGCGCAATGTGTCGTCAATAGAGGCTGGGAACTTGTGCTCAGGGGCAAGGCGGTAGTCCGGCATGTATACGCGAGCACCGAGCATTTTTGCGTAGTTACCGCCGATGCCGTGGTATCCGTCTGGACGGCCAACAATGTACGCCCCGCCGTGGATGTACATCACTACTGCATCGGTTTTGATCTCGTCCGGAGTTACCAGTGTGCCTGGCACGCCACCCATGTCGACTGCTTCAAATTTGACGCCAGCAGGCGCTGGATTTTGCGCGAGCATTTTTGCGTAGGAGTCGCGGATGTCGCTCATCTTTGTGGTGGTATCGATTCCCTTAAGAACGGGTACCAGATCGCTAAGGCTGTTGGCCCAGGTTTGGACGGCTGCTTGGACTTTAGTGTTCATAATGACCTCAATTGATCGTTGGGAGTGGATTAGCTAATTGAGATACTATGCTTAGTATTGGGGAATAGGGTTCCCCATAACAGGTGCTAAGCCGCCCGAACGTTGAGACCACTGAGGCCGTATGGAACTCCATAACCTGAATGATATCGCCGCGTTTGTAAGCTCGGTAAACGCTGGAAGCTTCACTGCGGCGGCAAAGCAACTTGGCCTTACGCGCTCTGCGGTGGGGAAGTCGATAGTCAGGCTCGAGGCTCGTTTACAGGTACGTCTACTGAATCGCACCACTCGTAGTTTGAGCATGACCGATGACGGTCAGGTTCTTTATGAGCGCTGCGTGGGCGTTCTTCAGGATCTGGACGATGTGGAGGATGCCCTTGCGTTTCGCCGTTCGACACCCAGTGGGCGACTGCGGATGAGTCTGCCGGTTGCGCTGGGTAGACTTCATGTCCTTCAGCACATTGAGTGCTGTCTTAAGGATTGGCCCTCCCTGAGCGTGGATATCACCTTTTCTGACAGGCTGGTCGATCTGATCGATGAGGGATTTGATTTGGCCATGCGCATCGGGCCACCGAAGGAAGATTCTCGGTTGCTAACGCGCACCGTGGCCTACCAACAAATGATTACCTGCGCGTCACCCAAGTATTTGGCTGAGCATGCCGAGCCTAAAACGCCTGAGGATTTATCCGAGCACCAGTGCCTGCATTTCGTGAGCGGTGGGAGGTTGCTTCCTTGGAATTTTCGCGTGAATGGTAGCTCTGTGCCCGTTACTCATGGCGGAAGGCTACAGATGGACAGTGCTGAGTCATTGCACCAGTCAGCTGTCGCTGGTCTGGGTATCGCGACTCTTCCTTCCTACGTGGTGAACGACGATTTGAGGAGCGGCAAGCTCGTTCAATTGCTCGCGGGGTATGCAGAGGCCGCAGAGCCTATTCGGGTGATCTACCCTAGCAAGCGGCACCTATCTCCAAAAATTCGACTCTTCATCGATAAGCTCGTGGAGGCTTGGTCACCATGCCCACCATGGGAGCAACAATCGGCGGAAGGCATTCACTCTGCCTGACCCGTGAGCGAGGCCCGCGCGGCTAGTCGATGCCTAGCATATGCGTCGCATATTCCTCTCACTTGAGTATCGACCTCCAGGCGTTGGGCACTGCGCCTGTATTCCGTGCATCTGCCAAAGGAGCCAATGGCTCAGAGGCTTAGTGCGCCGGTGTTTTCCACATCCTCAATATGATTAGCGCAGATGCTCATGACTGCGAAGGCATTCGCCACTGCTCAGTTTCGTAGGAGCTATTGGCCCTCCTTGCGTGGGAAGTGACCGTGCAGACGCTTGACAGCGGTCAAATATCCGAATAAAAATGAAGCGCTTCATAAATATATCTTTCAAGAATAAATACAAAAATAGAATCGTGAACAGATCATAGATGTTGTTGGCTTATGGCCGCAGACTATGGATGTGAAGCGATTCATATTTGCCGTATTCCTAGGCAAGTCTGGAGATCATGATGGTCACTGCATCATTAGCCCGCGCTCGGTCAAGCACGCGGGCTGCCCTCGCCACTCTCTTATCTAAAGTCACCGACCGCTCCGGCACGGGGGCACTGGCTTCGCCACGCAAATCTCCTAAAACCACCCGCCTACATGAGTCCGAAATTTTCGGTCAGCCAGTGCGGCATTGGACGCGTGTGAGCATCACCGCGTCTTGTTTCTGTTTTTTCAGCGCGGGGAATTTGGCATGACGAATCTTCGACATTCAGGACGCACAGTTCTCATTACTGGGGCAGGAGGGGGCATCGGTGCCTCAATTGCCCGGCTGTACTGCGAGGAGGGCGCGCGGGTTGCCTTGGTAGATTTCGACGAACAGTCAGTTTCCGAGCTTTCCCGGCAACTCAGTGCTGCCGGACATTTGGTGGCTTGGGCTAAAGCTGACGTATCAGATTTCGCTCAATGCAGTCGAGCCTGTCTTGAGCTTAGTGAGCAGCTCGGCCCGATCGACACCTTGATTAACAATGCAGGTATTTCACCCAAACACGAGGGCGCACCAGCGCCGATTTGGGAAATGGATCCTCAGGAATGGGATCGCGTCGTTGGCATCAACCTGACCGGCTCGTTCAACTTGGTCAGAGCTCTCGCACCAGCGATGGTCGAGCGCCGTTTTGGAAGAATAGTGAATATGTCTTCCGTTGCTGGCAGCGCTTACCTCCCTATCGTCGCGGCGCATTACAGCGCCACGAAAGCCGCAGTTATCGGTTTTACCCGTCACCTGGCAGGTGAACTCGGGCCCTATGGCATTACGGCAAACGCACTGGCTCCGGGACGCATCGAAACGCCGCTTCTAAAAACCGTTTCTGCGCAAGCGAACCAGGCAGTCGTTGATGAGACTCCGTTGGGCCGTCTTGGAACGCCACTTGAGGTAGCTAAAGCAGCATGCTTTTTGACTTCAAACGACAGCGACTTCATCACGGGCCAAATTGTGGATGTGGCGGGTGGCTGGTTGATGCGCTGATCCATCCGGGCTCGTATTCAACGTAACGATTTATCTCACAGTTTTTCAGCAGCGGGTGGTGGCATGGTTCGAACAATGGGTTTTCCTGGCCGATACGAGCAAGGGCCAGGCGCGCTAAAGCAGCTTGGCAGAATCCTTTCCGATATGGGGCAATCGCGCCCATTGGTCTTGTGTGACGAGTTCGTCTCGAGGCATCTGTGGCCTGAGGTAGGGAATGCATTGTCAGAGCATGGCTTCGAGGCGAACAGTATCGTTTTTCCTGGTGAATGCACTAAAGCTGCAATTGCGTCTCTCTGTGAGCGATCAGCAGATTACAGGCCAGACACCATCATCGCTTTGGGCGGGGGTAAGACAATTGACACGGCTAAAGGGATGGCTGCTCAGCTTAATGTCCCCATTGTCGTATGCCCGACCATTGCTTCCAGCGACGCCCCAACCAGCCGTTTGATTGTGCTTTACGACGAAGCGCACAAGGTCGTTGGTGTCGAGTACCTGAACATGAACCCCTCTGCAGTAGTCGTGGACACCGAAGTGATTGTCCGTGCGCCTGCAAGGTTTTTCGCCGCAGGCATCGGCGACGCCATCAGTAAAAAGTTTGAGGCGCAACAATGTCAGTCTGCCGGAGGCAATAACTCATTTGGTACTCCAGCGTTGAACACGGCATTGCTGCTAACAGAGGCTGTGTTTAAGACGCTTATGACCTACGGGTACAGCGCTTACCAAGCAGTAGGCCGGCACGAGGTTAATGATGATGTCGAGCGGGTTGTTGAAGGAACCGTCCTTATCAGTGGCGTTGGGTTTGAGAGTGGCGGCTTGTCGTTAGCCCATGCGCTTGTGCGAGGTCTTACGTCAATTCCTGCGATTACTTCCATGCTGCATGGTGAGCTTGTCGCATTCGGGACGCTGGTGCAGATGTCCGTCGAAGAGCGCCCAGACTCAGAGATCCTAGAGGTCGCTCAGCTTCTGAATGATGTGAATCTTCCCGTCACCCTCGACGGCCTTGGCCAGACGTCTCCGTTTACCTCTGAGGAATTGGACATTGTCGTCCAGGCAACACTGGGTGCGGTGTACGCGAAAAATATGGCGCCAGCCCTTACGGCTGAACGACTCATCCGAGGACTCGCTCGTGCCGACGAGCTGGGACAACGATTTGAACGTTTCAACTAACCGCTAAATGCAGCACAGCTAATCCAAGAATAAAAGAGGCTCAGAAAATGACAGACAAGACCGTTCCGCATATTCATGACTTGCTCAAAGACTCCCCTAAGAACTGGGGTAAGTGGGGCCCGGATGATGAGGTAGGTTCACTCAACTACCTTACAGGTATCGAAGTTCTCCAAGGGGTCAAAGAGGTCAAGCAAGGCAAGACATTTACTTTGCAGGTGCGGATGGCAGATCCTGCTGGTGACCCGGTCTGGCCTGGTCGCTCCCAGTCAAAACGCATGAATATCATGGATCGTGGTCACTACAACTGTGGCAAAGGCCCACATTTTCCGGGCTCTTACGAGTTCGCCGACGACGTGATGTTTTTTCATCTTCAAGGGTCAACTCAGTACGACGCCCTTGGGCATGTCTGGTACGACGATCAGATTTGGAATGGCTACAGTGCCGATACCACTATCGGTTCCCTGGCCAAGGCGAGCGTTGCTCCATTGGGTGAAAAAGGCATCGTTGGCCGAGGCATTCTGATCGACATAGCGCGCCACCGTGGTAAAGATGTGCTGGATGCAGGTGAAACGTTCAACCATGAGGATTTAATGGCTGCGGCCCGGGCTCAAGGTGTCTCTATCAACAAGCGCGACATTCTCATCATCCGCACTGGATGGATCGGCTCGTTTTATAAACGCGACCCGGAAGAGTTCTACAAAGACTTTATCGAGCCAGGCCTGACCTACAGCCCTGAGCTGGTGAAGTGGTTTCAGGAGATGGAAATTCCGAACATCGTCACCGACACCATTGCTAACGAAGTCACCGTCGATCCCGTGTCAGGGGTTGCGTTGCCGTTGCACAACGCACTCATGAGGAATTTGGGCATTACTCTCACTGAGATCGCTCAGCTTGATCCTCTCGCTGAGGACTGCGCTGAGGACGGTCAGTGGACGTTTCTCTATACCGCAGCCCCTCTAAAGGTCGTTGGCGGAACCGGAGCTCCTGTGAATCCGATCGTCATTAAATAAGTGTTTTTGCCTGGGGGCAGCAGAAACGCTGCTCTCAGGTTTTTCCCTCCAATTAACGGCTCCCGAACGGCAGGCTGTTGGCTTATCATCCTCTGCGCAAATCGAGGGCGTTCTTCTGATCGTCCTGTCTCCGCGCTACGATCGAGGATGCTGAATCTCCAATGAAAAAAATCGAGAAACCGAAGCTCAAGGATGTGGCTGAATTGGCGGGCGTCTCGATGGGGAGTGCTTCAAGAGCATTGGCTGTCCCGCACTTAGTGAAACCTGCCACGCTGGCCAAAGTACAAGCAGCTGTTCAAGAGCTCGGGTACGTGCGAGACGGGGCCGCGCGTGCTTTGGCATCCAGGCGCACGCACAGCATCGGAGCCGTTTTTCCTACGTTTAACAACCCTGCGTTCGCTGAAGCTGTCCAGGCCCTCCAGTTAAGGCTAACGGAGCTTGGATATCACTTAATCATTTCTTCCCATGAATACGACCAGGCGCAGGAACTGGTAAACGTAAGGAACATGATTGAGCGGGGCGTTGAAGGCCTACTGTTAGTGGGTACTGAACATAGTCCTGAAATTTATGAAGCACTAACTGCCGCCCAATGCCCATTCATTCTCATGTGGTCGCTAGATGGTGCTCACGACCATCACTGCGTGGGATTCAGCAATGAGGAGGGTGGTCGATTGATAGCCAAGCATCTGCTTAGCCTTGGTCATCAAAGTATCGCCATGATCAGTGGAGTTGTTTCTAACAACGAACGGGCAAAATACCGTCTGAAAGGAATCACCGCTCAGCTACTCGAGTCAGGGATAGAGCTTTCAAGTGAACGGATTATTGAGCAGCCATTCACGATTGAGGGAGGGCGCGCCGGGCTGCGGATTGCTATGGAGCTTAACCCCAAGCCTACGGCCATTGTCTGCAGCACTGACCTCACCTGTATCGGAGCGTTGGCGGAAGCGCGCTCCAATGGGATCGACGTCCCCAAAGAACTATCAGTCAGCGGGTTCGATGATATCGAGTTCGCGGCTGCCTACGTGCCAGCTCTAACGACAGTCAGGGTGCCGACTTCGAAAATTGGTATCAGCAGCGCCAACAACATCGTTGCGCTGATTGAGGGGCGCCCACTTGCACGCCGCGAGCGCATACAAATCGAACTCGTCGTCCGAGATAGTACGGCGCCACGGCCCTAAAGCGGTTCCAGGAAGGGACTAAACTCTTGGTGCTTCATTGGCATTGAACCAGCCTGGGCGGTACTCGCTCCAGGTCAGTTGCCAGAAGCCCTCATGCTTGCGACGAAGCCGCATTCGGTAATGCGCGCCATAGAGAGGCGTGCCATCTTGCGTGTGTGAGTTTCCAGGAATGACTCTGCCGACAATCATTTCCGCTACACCCTTTTCCTCGTCGGACTTGATCTCCAGCACGTCCGCGAAATGCTGCATCCACGGCCAGGGCCTGCGAAACTCTTTGAAGGAGCCGATGATCGCGTGACGCCCTTCAATAAGGCCCATCGGTTGGAAATCACCAGCGGCGTCGTTGGCAAAGCAATGGGCAAGTAGCTGCATATCAGCCTGATCCAGCGCCCATGAGTAACGAGCGTAGGTTTCAGCAATACACTCCTCGCTGGGTACCGAAGGCGTTGAGCTTGGGAAAGCAAGCCATGGCGCGTTCAGTTCGCTCACGATGGTCGGAGCGGGATCGCCAATCCTCCATCCGTCGTCACCTGGGGGAAGCTGCCAGTGAGTTGCAAGCGAGTAGTCCCCGGTTACCCAATTCAAGGCAATCAGCACGCTGTCGAGGTGCCAGGTGTCTGCTGTCTTTTTCAGAGAGCCCGTGACTGTCATTCCAAATCCGAGCTTGGCCGACTTTGTGGCTTTGCTGATATGGCCATAGACGTAGAAACTGAAAGTGGCGTCGGTTTCTCCACCTCCCACATAGTGATTGGTTGCCTTCACTGAAAAGCCATCAGCCTTGGCACGGTCTTGCTGGAAAGCTCTGACAATCTTGCGTCCACCCTCATGAGCGGACATGTGGCTTGTCACCAACTGGCAATTGTCAGTGAATATATCCCCAGCAGATTCCCAATTACCGCTCTCCCAGGCTTCCAGAAAGGTGGCTATAACGCCCTTAATGTAGGTGCGATCACTTGAGCCGGTCACTGGGTCACCTGCGAGGCAGGTTGGCCTATGGGAAAGTGTGGCAGGACATACTCAGCCATCTCCTCCAGGACATCTGCGGCTGGTCGCTGCAGAGGTTTGATATTCAGTGCGACGTGTGAAACACCTTCATCCTGTTGCCGTTTCCAGAGCTCCACGAGAGCATTACGCCCGATCCTTATTCCGTTGTAGCCTCGTTCCAGCGGTGTGTTCGGATCCTTCGCCAGATCGAAAAATGTCGCGTAGCCGTATGGTTTTACATTGCCGGTCTGGCTGGCAGAACGGAACTCGCGGATGAGGCCGGGCAAACGATTGAAGTCGCTCAGATGCCAAATCCAGGCATCGGCATTATTGGCTATCCACTCAAGCGTCTGACGGGCCCGGCCTACGACAATCATGGGGAGTCGAGGGCCAACTGGCTTGGGTACCATGTCTAGCAAGCCTTCCAGCTGGCCGAAAAGTTTGGTTGAGACGCTTGGGAAGCTGTTTTCAGTGACTGTCTTAATCAGCTCGAAGCCTGCCCGGTATCGTTCTTCTCTCGCTTCGAAATCAATCCCGAATGCTGGATATTCAATCGGGCGATCTCCGCTGGATAGCCCTAGCAAGAAACGACCGCCGGTTAGCTGGTCGACCGAAACGGACTGCTTAGCGACGATCAGTGGTTCACGTAACGGAAGAACGATGCCCGTTGTGCCCAAGGCAATGTTTTTGGTAACAGCAGCCAGATATCCCAGATATACAAACGGGTCGATCATTTGACCAGTATCACCAAAGCTCGGGTCATAGAAGGGCACATCTCTCATCCACAGACTTGCGAATCCAGCCTCGTCCGCGATGCGAGCAAGGCGTTGATGATCCTGCAGCGTGGGAAACGGTGAATTCGGATAGCCCTCCAAGGGCATGATGTATCCGAAGGTGAGGCCTTCGGGCTGGAACACTCGCGAATAGGCCGGATGAGCTGCAAGCTCGGGACTGAGCTCAAGGGAAGGGCTGAGAGAAGTCATTGCTAAACCTCATTATTTCAAGCCGATTACTACTGTGTAAGCGGCTTTCAGATGAACAGGTCTGCATGGTAGTGAAGGTATTGGGGAAAATGTGTCCCCTCTGATGGGGCGCGATCCACTGGTGGCCGCTATCCACTCAATGAAAAAACTACTGGGTCAATCGCTTGAACTCGTCCGCAGTAGGCGTCTTAGATGAGTCGCGGCCTTCAACGGGATGAGTCTTACGCGCTGTGACGAGTGGTCACAGATGGTGTGAATTTCTGAGTATTCTCCTGTGCGAGAGCATCACCTACTCTCACTCAGCGATTGAAATCCTGGCTCGCTCGCCAGTCACACGTTGAGAGAAATTATAATGAATACGCCCGTTAAACCTGATGAACTTGCCATTCCTTATGCTTTGCCGCAGGTGCCTTTCATGTCTCCAGACATGGTGCATCCAGGAGTTATGACCACTTGGCTCGAAGACGATAATCTCTGGGTGCCTGTCACCAAGTCAGTATCTTTCAAACCACTGCTGCTGAGCGTTAGCGGTGGGTACTACATCAACTTGCTCCGAGTGCGGCAGAGCGGGGTTTTGTCACGTCACCGCCACTCAGGTGCAGTGCATGCGATCGTGTTGAAGGGGCGTTGGTACTATCTCGAACACGATTGGGTTGCTGATGAAGGCTCCTTTGCATTCGAGCCGCCAGGAGAGACTCACACTCTGTTCGTCCCTGAAGATGTCGAAGAAATGATTACTTGGTTCCACGTTCAGGGTGGCTACACTTACGTCGACCCACAGGGTGTCGCGGTTGGCTATGAAGACGTTTTCACCAAGCTGGAAGCTGCCCGCAGCCATTACAAAAATTTGGGCTTGCCGGACGATTATATCGAGCAGTTCATTCGCTGATTTTGGTTCAAAAAAGAACGCGCTACGGCGCGTTTTTTTGTGTAGATAAACAGGTGGATTCAGTCGCGTAAGGAGCGTAGCTAAATGGATCAATACTCTCAAATGCTAGCCTTCATCTGGTCAACAGAGTGCGGAAGTTTTTCTGCCGCCGCCAGGGCGCACGAGATGACTCCGTCGGCCATCAGCAAATTGATAGCGCGGCTAGAGGATCGGCTTCGGGTTCGGCTTTTCCAGAGGGGTTCCCGAGTCCTCACTCTGACGGAGGAGGGGGCTGCTTACCTGCGCAGTGCGAAAGCTGTGGTTGAGGCGATGAGTGAAGCTGACTCTCTGGCAGAAGGGCTTCCTTCAAGGGTCAGTGGCACGCTTCGCATCCACACGATGACCTCTTTTGCGAAGCAGCAAATCGTGCCTTGGTTGCCAGAATTCCTCGACACTTATCCCGGTCTTGATGTCGAGATTCAGTTAGGCGCCCAGTTCGTTGACCAGTTTGAGCAAGGGTTGGACATAGCAATTCACAGTGGGATTCTTCCGAGCTCTTCCAGAATCGCGAAGAAAATCGGCGAGTGTGAATGGTTGCTATGTGCTTCGCCTGACTACCTCGAAAAATATGGAACACCGCAGCAGCCGAAAGACCTGATGAACCATCGATGCTTTAATTTCAGTTTTGCCAGTCCCTGGAACAAATGGGCCTTTATCCAAGATGGCCTTGGTGTAACGACCCCTGTGAAGCCCCGGGGATCGTTTACGCAGGGCGAGCTGCTAAGAGACATGGCCAAATCAGGTGCGGGTATAGTTCGCCTTGCAGATTTTCACATTGGAAAAGACATTCAGGAAGGCTCACTGGTGCTCCTGCTTGATGAGTACAAAGCGGAGATCCGGGAGCCTATTTACCTGCTCTATTCAGACAGAAAGCATCTGAGTCCTCGCATCCGAGTGTTCATCGAGTTTTTCCATGAAAAATGGATGGCACATCCATGGAATGTCGTGAGAGGACTACCCAAAGCGACTTGATAGCCACTACGGCACCTCCGCCAATTTTCATTCTGCCCACGCGCTAACCCGCAACTATGGCTCCTAGGCCAGTGAGCCACTGATCCACCTCGCCGGTAACTCTGTCGCCTGCTCTCTGCTCTCTGCTCAACAGATCAATCTAAATCTGAAACCTATTCCCCCGAAATTACTTAGCCGAGGTTTCGCTGGGGCTCCTCTCATTTTGTGCCACTGACCTGTTCCTGGCGGTCACAGCAGGTGTGCTTTGCCAGCTATATTCAGCCCTGAATTTGAGCCATAACCTCTGTCCATGGTGAGCAGTACGACAAGTGCTGAATCATCTCGGATGTTGAGGCGTATGTGTGCAAAACACCGATCCTCAGCCGGAGAATAAAAATAAACACCCGGAGATATCCCCATGGGATTTGCTCAAGACAAAATCGAAGCATTACCTGCGGTCAATCGTGTGCCGAAAGGAGCAGGTGCAGCCTCGTGGGGCGCGATGGCTCTTTTGTGGCTCGTGTATGCCATGGATGCCAACTCCCGCCAGATGTTCTTTATGGTATTGCCCTCCATCACCAGCGAGTTCAAGACAAGCGCTGAGCTGACTGGACTGCTTGCCGCGTTCATCACGATCGCTACATCTTTGATAGCCGTGCCTTGCATGATCTGGGCTGATAAAGGCGGTCAGGGATGGATGCGAAAATACCGTCACCTGCCAATCGTGATTGCTTACACGCTATTCACCTTTCTGACCGGCCTCAATTTCTTGACTGGCTCGCTTGGAGTGCTTGTCGCGCTGCAAGTGATGTCTCACGCATTTGGTGGTGCTGGCGAAGCCATCGAAGTCACCTCCTTGTCTGAGTGGTGGTCGAAGGAGCGCCGTGGTTTCGCCCTAGGACTTCATCACACCGGATACCCTTGGGGCACATTGATCGGTGGCTTGGCGATCAGTGCTCTACTCCACGCTTATGGCCCGGAAAATTGGCGCTTGGCATTCCTGCTTTTCCCTGTACCGATGATCATCATCTTTTCGGTCTACTGGTGGTTCAGTACGAAGAAGCGTTACGAGTCTTTTGTTGAACACGCTCAAGCCGTGGGTGAGACCCCTCCATCAATGGAAGCGGTACAAGGTGTGGTGGAGGTGCCCAAAGGCGCGTTCAAGTCGGCAATGAAAAATCCGAACATCTCCGCTATCGCTCTAATCTCGATGTTTGCAATCGTTGGCTACTTCGGCATCAGCTTCTGGCTACCTCAGTACCTGGCCTTTGTTGCCCATTACAACTTCGCAGAGGCAGCTGCTTACTCGGTGCTCTTCACGATCACCGGTGGTATCGGCCAGATCGTTTGGGGATGGATTTCAGACCGTGCAGGCCGAAAACTTTGCCTAGTGCTTGTTTTCGCGTGGCTTGCGGTGGGCATGTACCTCTTCAAATACTCATCCGTCAGCCTGACTTGGCTTATCGCGATTCAGTTGTTTGCTGGGTTCGCGATGAACGCGCCCTACACGTTGCTGTATGCCATTGCGTTTGACTCTGCGAAGCAAGGCACGACTGGCTTGGCGGGCTCAATCGTCAACGTCGGTATTTACGCCGGTGGCTTTGGGCCATTCGTGATCGGGATGTTCATCGGCGCAGGTGGTGGCTTTGAGCAGGCTGCGGGCTACAACTACGCGCTCTACTTTATCTCCGGTCTCATGGTACTGGCGGCCATCATCACCATTTTCTTCACTCGAGAAACTACCGGCTGGTTCCTTAAGTACGACAAGGCTCTGGTATCGAAGTCCTCTTGCAACATGGGTTTGTAACGAACCGATCGTACCTGCAATTACAAGAAAATCCCCTTGGGGATAGCTAAAGCTAGGAGAAAATCATGACCCTTATTAATGATGCCAAATGGTTGAGCCAATTCGCCGACGAGTTAAACGGTGATGCTGATTGGACTGCCGCTGCTCGCTATTTTGATGGGCGCATTCAATTCAAGCACAGCACAGGTTTCTCAACGCTTGCGGTTCTCGCCGGTAAAGTTGTTGCGGTTTACCCGGAAGGAAGCCCGTTGGGCGCTGACATCATCGTGTCTGGTGCTGATGATGAGTGGCAGCGCGTTCTTGACGGAAAGATCGACTGGTTTGAAGCGTTGTCCCCTGGATTGGGAAAACTTGAGCTTGAGGGCAACGTGTTCGCTGCATGGCAGTACGTAGATGTGATGGCCCGCGCGTTCGACGCAATGAAGCGTGTAGGGAAAGCTAATAATAACCCTCCAGTCTCGTACTCTCCCGGGCCTAAGCCGTCGGGGAAAGAGACGGTAGGACGGTACATTACCGTTGATGGAATTCGCGTTTATTACGAAGAATCAGGGGAGGGGCGTCCACTCGTTTGCTTCCACGCAGCATCACAAGATTCTCTGATGTACAGGCACGTACTGGACGGCCTCTCAGATGAGTTCCGCGTCATTGCAATTGACGCCCCCGGGCATAGCAAATCAGAGCTACCCGAATCAGGCCCATTCCACAGCCTCACTCGCCATGCGGAGTTCAATGAGCACCTTATGGAGGCTTTGGGACTTGAGAAACCCGCCATCATGGGATGCTCGATGGGTGGCAATCTGGTGTTGGAATTGGGGGCACGTCGGCCCGATGCGTACAGCGCGATCATTTCAGCTGAAGGGGCAGATTTTACCCCGACGGTTTCCGAGTTCTTCCTCGATATGTTGCTCATGAATGGGCCAGAGATCATCGGCGCCTGGTCTCGTTCGATGACGGGCAATCGCACTCCACCAGATCGTGCGAGGGAGGTGGTGTGGCAGATCTCGCGCACCACGCCGCAGGTGATGAAAGGTGACCTCACAGGCTATGCGAACTTTGATCAGCGGCAACAAGTTGGAAAGATCAAAGCGCCTGTTTTACTTCTGCGCGGTGACGCGGATTGGTTGGTGTACCAAGAGAAGGTTGAGGAGACAGCATCTCGCATTCCCGGCAGTAAGATCGCCGTGCTCGCAGGTACTGGCCACTATCCAATGACTGAGAACCCATTGGAGTTCTGTGACACGGTACGCGCTTTCCTTCGTGAAGCGGGTCAAGGCCACGCAGGCTGAAAGATCTGATTGAGGAGCCCGCTCGTCAGGCGGGCTTTTCTGCGTTTATTTAACGCGAAGGTTCAATCCCGAAAAAAGCCTTTTCTATTCCCGCACAAAAACCTAAAGCGCGCCGACCCACTGAGGCTTAGGCCGTTGCGGGAGCTATCTCGACCCTCGAATCCCTTGCATAGCCGATCGTCAGACGATCAGAATTATTTTCTTGTGATCTGTGATCACAGTGGATAGCATCTGTCTCAGAGCGAACATCTGAGCGTCAGCATGGTTCACCAACCGCTCAAACGATTACTCCTAAACATAAATACAAAATTTGGAGAACATCATGCGAAGTACAACTCCATCTGCGACAGAGCGTGGCCCCATTGCAATCGTTGGCGCGGGCCTGATTGGGAGAGCTTGGGCGATTGTTTTTGCTCGGGCAGGACATCCGGTGCGTTTACACGATATGGATCTGCAGACAATGCAGAACAGCCATGCCTACATCGAAGCGAGGCTTAATGAGCTCGCAGAATTCGATCTTCTTAATGACGCCCCCCTCGCCGTACTGACACGCATTACTTGCGTTCCCGACTTGGCTGATGCGCTACGTGATGTAGTGCTCGTACAGGAAAACGTTCGGGAAACGGTAGAGGCGAAAATCGATATCTTCAGTCGAATGGATGCGTTGGCGCCCAAGGACGCGATTCTTGCCAGTTCAACTTCATGGTTACCGGCCTCCGAGTTCACTAAAGATCTACCAGGTCGGGGGCGCTGCGTAGTTGCACACCCTACCAACCCACCTTATTTAGTTCCTCTTGTGGAGCTTTGCCCTGCGCCGTGGACAGAATCTGAAGTGATGATTCGAGCGCATGAGATCTACACCGCAGCAGGGCAGAGCCCTGTCGTTCTATCCCGAGAGATCCACGGCTTCTTATTGAACCGAGTCCAAGCCGCAGTCCTCAACGAATGCTTCAAATTGCATGAAGAAGGCTTTGCCAGCTCGGAGGATATTGATCGGGTGCTCAAAGATGGACTCGCCCTCCGCTGGTCATTTATGGGCCCCTTCGAAACCATCGATCTCAACGCCCCTGCCGGCGTATCTGACTATGCCAAACGCTACGGTCAGCAAAATCGCGAAACGATCAATTCCGAAAATGCTTTCGACTGGTCGGAATCAGCAGTCGCCCGAGTACATGACGAGCGCCGCCAAAAACTTGAACTTGAAGGCATTGCATTGCGATCCGCTTGGCGTGACCGCCGCCTTATGGCTCTCGCTGCGCACAAGCGTCAAGCACCAAATTCCTGACGGCATCACCTCATCCTGAACATCAAAATAAAAGTAACCAGGAGGTCACCATGGCTCGTAAAGTCATCATCACTTGCGCGGTCACCGGCGCAATTCATACACCTTCCATGTCCCGTTACCTGCCGGTAACACCAGGTCAAATTGCCGAAGCGGCGATTGGTGCCGCTGAGGCTGGCGCCTCAATTGTTCACCTACATGCTCGTAACCCAATTGATGGCAGCCCCTCTCAGGATCCGGAACTGTTTAAGCAGTTTCTGCCGGCTATCAAAGAGGCTAGCGATGTGGTGATCAACCTGACTACAGGTGGCGCACCGACAATGTCGCTTGAAGATCGACTTCGTCCAGCACATCAGTTCAAACCGGAAGTGGCCTCACTGAACATGGGCACGATGAACATGGGACTTTACCCAATGCTCAATCGGTTTAAGGAGTTCAAACACGCCTGGGAGGAACCATACCTCGCCGGCAGCCATGACCGCATTTTCAAAAATACATTTACCGACATAGCCCACATCCTGGAGTCATGCAGTGAGAACGGTACCCGTTTTGAAATCGAATGCTATGACATTGGGCATCTCTACACCGCTGCACATTTCATTGATCGCGGCCTCATCAAACCTCCATTTTTGATCCAATCGGTTTTCGGCATTTTGGGCGGTATCGGCGGTCACCCTGAGGATGTCCTGCATATGCGGCGCACAGCTGATCGTCTATTCGGAGATGACTATCAGTGGTCGGTGCTTCCTGCAGGAAAGCAGCAGATGAGCATTGGTGCTCAATCAGCCACGCTTGGAGGACATGTGCGTGTAGGTCTTGAAGACTCGCTTTGGGACGGGCCGGGCCAATTGGCAAAAAGCAACGCCGATCAAGTATTGCGCATGCGAAAAATTCTCGAAGGGCTTTCACTTGAAGTGGCGACACCTGCTGACGCCAGGGGAATCCTGAAGCTCAAAGGTGGCGATAACGTCAATTTCTAAGCGCGGGCACTCACCCCCCCCCCCATAAGTCTATCTAGAGGATATTTTGATAATTAAAGGTCGCGGCACAACACCAGCGCCTTAGCAACTTATCCTCATGAGGAGAAAATGAACCATGTTAGCTACGACCCATACAAAAACACAAAAGGGACAGTCGCTGAACGCTTTAATGTTTCGCAAACTAATGCCGATGTTAATCTTTGCTTACGTTATAAGCTTTCTAGACAGAACTAACATTTCACTTGCCAAAACACACATGGCAGTAGACTTGGGTATTTCCGCTGCCGCATACGGTTTTGGTGCAGGGCTCTTCTTCCTTACCTATGCACTCATGGAGGTACCCAGTAACTTGATCATGCACCGGGTAGGGGCCCGACTCTGGATCACCAGGATCATGATCACCTGGGGATTGTTATCTGCCGGTATGGCCTTCATTACCGATGAGACTACGTTTTACATTGCCCGCGCGCTACTGGGCGCAGCTGAAGCCGGATTGTTCCCAGGTGTAATGCTCTATTTAACCTATTGGTTTGGTCGTGAGCAAAGGGCACGAGCCAGTGGCTATTTTCTAATCGGGGTTTGTCTCGCGAATATCATCAGCGGGCCGGTTGGCGGGCTGCTGTTAGAGATGGATGGAATCTGGGGTTGGCACGGCTGGCAGTGGCTGTTCTTCTTGGAGGGAATTCCAGCTGTTCTATTCTCCGTCGTGATTTGGCGAAAGCTTCCGGACGGCCCATCTACGGCAAGTTGGCTATCAAAGGAACAAGTCACTGAAGTAGAGCAAGTTCTGAAGAAAGAACATGATGAAGAAATCGCCTCCGGCAATGTAGGTCATTCTTTTAAGGGGGTTCTTAAAATTCCTCAGATTTGGCTTGCGATCGCGGTGTATTTCCTCCACCAAGTTAGTGTCTATTCGGTAATTTTCTTCTTGCCGGGCATCATTGGCACGTACGGAGGCTTATCATCGTTACAAATAGGATTGTTAAACTCAATCCCATGGATCGCAGCAGCGCTCGGGGCAGCGTTTCTTCCAAGGTATGCAACTACTCCGAAAGTTTCACGCAAAATAATGTTCGGTGGGCTGCTCCTGATGTCGGCTGGATTGACCCTTGCGGCCTTTACCACTCCACTGATAGCTCTAATAGGATTCACTCTTACGGCATCGATGTTTTTCGTTGTTCAGCCTGTGATATTCCTCTTTGCCAGTTCAAGACTGGCGGGAGCAGGTATGGCGGCGGGGCTGGCGTTAGTGAATACCTTTGGTATTACTGGTGGTTTCTTCGGCCCTTCACTTCTGGGCTTCGTTGAACAAACTACTGGGAGCACGAAGAATGGGCTCATTATTGTAGCGGCTCTTTTAACGCTCGCGGCATTCCTGAGTCTGAAGCTACGTCAGGCACAAGAAACGATTACTACAAAAACGCGGGACAACATTGTATTGCCCCAGGCTGCGCCGTGTATTACTGATAATGCGAGGACAAAATGAAGAGTACATCCCTAGCACTTAAACTACATCCCGACGATAATGTTGTAATCGCACGCGCTTCGATACCTCAAGGAACCGTGGTTACGGAGTTCGGTAATATCGTGGTGCTCGCCGATGTGCCCGCAGCGCACAAAATCGCCCTTGCACACGTAAACCCAGGTGATCCTGTTCTACGTTATGGCCAGATCATTGGCTTTGCTACTAAACCCATTGAGCCAGGCGATTACGTGCATACGCACAATCTGGAGATGGCGACGTTCGAGCGAGACTACGCGTTCGGCGAGGATGCCAAAGTCGCGTCGCCTGCTGCCTCTCCTGTGACATTCCAAGGTTTCGTCCGCGCTGACGGGCGAGTAGCAACTCGAAACTACATTGGTGTAGTGAGCACTGTGAACTGCTCCTCCACTGTTACCAAAATGGTAGTTGAACACTTCTCGCGAAACGGTGTGCTGGATGCTTACCCAAACGTGGACGGTGTGGTGCCGATCACTCACAGCTTCGGTTGCTGCATAGAGCACAATGGCGAGGGGGTGAACCAACTGCGGCGCACGCTAGGCGGGTTCATCAAGCACGCCAACTTCGCTGGCGTGGTTGTCATCGGCCTAGGCTGTGAAGCCAATCAGATGGGCGCTCTGTTCATGGCCCAGGGTATCGAGACCGGCAAGCTTATCGCTCCCGTTGTCATCCAAGACGTTGGCGGAACCCGCAACGCAGCGGATGCCGCCATTGCCGCCGTGGAATCGATGCTGCCGGTTGCCAACGAGTGCCGACGCGAGCCGGTCTCGGCGCGGCACCTGACCGTGGCGCTCCAGTGCGGCGGTTCAGACGGATACTCGGGCATCACGGCCAACCCCGCCCTCGGTGTGGCTGTCGATATGCTCGTAGCGCAAGGTGGAACTGCCATCCTTAGCGAAACGCCGGAGATCTACGGCGCTGAACACCTGCTGACTCGTCGCGCTGCAACCCGTGAAGTCGGCCAGGGTATCGTCGACCTTATCAAATGGTGGGAGAGCTACGCAGACCGCGAAAAAGGCAGTATTGATAACAACCCCACGCCTGGTAACAAGGCCGGCGGCCTGACGACCATTCTCGAAAAGTCTCTAGGCGCAGTTGCCAAAAGTGGCTCCTCAGCACTCATGGGCGTTTATCGTTACGCCGAGCCCATTACAGTCCGAGGCTTGGTGTTCATGGATGCGCCTGGCTACGACCCGATGGGAGCCACTGGCCAAATCGCCAGCGGCGCAAACCTCGTTGCGTTCACCACCGGACGCGGCTCGTGCTTTGGCGCCAAGCCTGCTCCTTCGATCAAGCTCGCGACGAATACCAAAATGTACACTCGCATGAAGGATGATATGGACATCAACTGCGGGGATGTCATGGATGGCGATGCCACCCTTGAATCGAAGGGTAAAGAGATTTTCGACATGCTCATACGAGTGGCTTCTGGAGAAAAATCTAAAAGCGAGGCGTTGGGCGTCGGCAATGAAGAAACAGTACCTTGGATGATCGGCGCTCAAATGTAACAAGCGAGCGAAAAAAAGAGGCGCCCTGATACCAGGCGCCTCTTTTTAAAACATGTTGGTGGAATTAATCAGCTTCGACAGGCTTGTGCGCATCGGCAACGATCAGCGCCCCTGTATTCAGGATAAACTCGGCAGCACTTTTGATGTCATCTTGCAGTGATTCACAGGCGGCAACCGAGTCACCCTTCTTTAAAGCATCAACCATCGCTGCGTGATGACTGGCTTGCACTCGCTGAACCACACGCTCAGTGCCAGATCGTAGGTCATAGTTGATGATAGGCCCTATTCTCAGCCACAGGGACTCAACTATCTGGAGCAGGATGGGCATGTCCGCCTGATTATAAATTGCGAAATGCAATTCTTTGTTCAGCGTAATCAGCCGTGACTCATCGGGAGCGCCTTTTGCAAACTCTGCGCAAAATGCCTCGTGTATCTTTTCAATCTCAGCCAGCGCCTGCGAATCAACAAGCTCCGCAGCACGAGCTGCCGCTTGCCCCTCCAGATTCAACCGGATACTGGTGATTTCCCGGAATTGGCTGACTGTCAGTACAGGAACGCGAATATATCGATTAGCCGCCATTTCAAGCGCTTGCTCAGCGACCAACCTGTGAACAGCCTCTCGCACTGGCATGACGCTAACACCAAGAGCGTCCGCTATAGATCTGAGCGAGAGCTTTTCCCCAGGCATAACGCGTCCGCTTATCAGCAGATCACGCAGCTGGGCATAAACGTCCGCACTGAGAGTCTGGCGGATCATGGGGGTTACGAGTGTGGATAGGTTCATGGCGAGAATTATAGGCAGGTTCGATCAGCCGGGATAGGAAAATGAGACATCTGTGATCACGGATGTGCCGGTATTGAAAGTGACGGAATTGGGGAGAAATGAGTTCTCTAGCACACGCACAACAAGCGTCTCGCTACCAAGGTCGGTGGCGAGACGTGTAGGTCTGACTAATCAAAGATACTCGACATTGCCATCGATGCTGATCGCTTGTCCTGTCACATTGTTAGCAGCAGGAGAGCATAGAAATAAGGCCATTGCTGCCACGTCTTCGGGTGGAGTCATCCGGCGCAATGAGATTTTCTTCAATGTTTGTTGGCGCATCTCCGGCTCTGAAATGCCTAATTGTTTGGCGCGATCACTGATGACGCGATCCTGGCGCGGGCCCTCGACGATGCCTGGCAGCAGTGCATTGACTCGAATGTCTTTTTCGCCCAACTCGGCTGCCAATGACTTCATAAGACCAACGATGGCCCACTTGGTCGCGGCGTATGGAGTCCGCCAGGCGTAGCCTAAGCGCCCCGCGACCGATGAAATATGAATGATGTGTGCGTGTTCTGACTTCGTTAGGAGGGGGACAGCATGATGAGCGAAGCGATACTGCGCATTGAGATTGATGTCTATTGTCTGTTCCCATTCTGCATCGCTAATTTTGTCGATTCCGCCGGTCGGCCCTGCTATGCCTGCATTGTTGATAAGTACATCCAGCCCATCCACCCAATCCTGTTGTATCTCGAAGACTCGCTTAATTTGAGCAGAGTCGGAGACGTCAGCTAATGTGGCCAAAGCCTCTGGATAGCGCTCACGAAATTGTGCGATCGCCTGCTCACTTACATCGCATACATGGACTCTTGCCCCAATTTCGAGATATGCAGCCGCGATCGATTCACCAATGCCTGCTGCCCCACCGGAAATCAAAACTCTCAATCCGGTATAGGGTGTCAGCCGCTTCATCACGTTCATAGCTAATGCGTCCTGTCTTATTTTTGTTCATGAGTTCTTTCGTGGCTACGGAGTGCGTAGACAAGAAAACCTCATTAAGTGATATGTGATCACAGTTTTTTTGTCAAGACAGGCTTGCCGCAGATTTGCAGGTGATTACCGGAGAGGGCGCAGACTCCTACTCCTACTCCTACTCCGGCTCAGCATTGCTACCTGCCGGCCCGATTAATCTGCGAGAGGCAGCTGGCAGCGACTGCGCTTCCCGCAGCACTTCATCGTTATCGAATCTGGGCCATGGTCGGGTAATCCGTATAACCTCGCTCCTCACCCTGATAGAAGGTGGTCGGGTCTGCGTCATTCAATGCGACACCCTGTTCGAATCGCTCTACCAGATCCGGGTTGGCTAGGAACGCAGTGCCAAAGGACACCAGATCAGCATTTCCTTCTCTGAGGGACGTTTCTGCGCGTTCCGCGTCATAGCCGCCATTGGCGATGTAGGTGCCTCCGAAACGACGCTTCAGTTCTCTGAAGTCGAATGAACCCGCACCGACTTCTACAACGTGAATGTAGGCTAGCCCGTAGCGACTGAGCATTTTTGCTGCATAGTTGAATGTCGCTTGGGGATCGCTGTCGCTCATGGAGAAGTAATTAAAAATCGGTGACAGGCGAACGCCCACGCGGCTAGCCCCGAATACTTCGATGACCGACTCCACAACCTCCTTAAGAAACCGAGCGCGATTTTCTGCAGAGCCGCCGTATGAATCGGTTCGGGTGTTGGTGCCATCGCGCAGGAACTGATCGATCAAGTAGCCGTTCGCGCCATGTATTTCCACACCGTCAAAACCTGCACGCTTCGCGTTTTCAGCACCTTGGCGAAAATCCGCAATCACACCAGGAATTTCATCCAGACTCAGAGCCCGTGGCGACTCGTAAGGCTTCAGTCCTTCAGGCGTGTAGATCTCGCCATCAGCCTTGATCGCTGAGGGGGCTACCGGCAGCTGATTATCGAGCTGTACTAGGGAGTGTGACAGGCGCCCAACGTGCCAGAGCTGGAGAAATATCCGTCCGCCCTCTGCATGCACGGCGTCGGTCACGTGTTTCCAGCCAGCGATTTGCTCGCTGGTGAAGATGCCCGGTGTTCTCATGTAGCCTTTGCCTTGAGCCGAGACCTGGGAACCCTCAGTAATGATGAGGCCGGCGCTTGCACGTTGACGGTAATACTCGACTACTGTGGAAGTTGGAACATCACCTTGGCCAGCCCGGCTTCGTGTCAGAGGCGCCATCACCATATGATTTTTCAAGGGTAGGTTGGCGATTTGAGCGGGGGACAAAAGAAGGTTGAGATTGCTCGCTGTCATGACGTGCCTCAGTATGATTTGGGGTGTTGGATAGTTATCGTCGAGATGAATTTCACGCCGGCTTGAGCGGCGCTAGTTGAGCCGTCCTTGTTGCCGCAGCCGTGTGCCAATCCGCTGTATTTCCGTTTCACCCTGCGCCAGAGCTGCCTTGCTCGTGTGAACCGAGTAGTGACCCGTTACTAGGTCGTACGGATGCTTTACCGCCGAGCCCATCACGAAAGAGCAATCGCCTTTCGCGATGAAGTTGATGCGGTGCTCTGACTCTTCGAACACGGCTAAGTCGCCGGCATTGATCAACCCACCTGCGTCCAGACTTCCAGAACTCACAGCGAGCCAAGCAATGTTGTGACCGGATGGAGGGGTGTAATGCCAGTGCTCACCGTCTTTTAAACTCACGGCGAGATAGTTCATTTCACTCGGCACTTCAATCAGGCTTTGGGCTGCCCCGTAACGTCCCAATAGCAAACGCGCGGGGCCCACTTGAGGAACTTGCGACGGCGCAAGGTAGACACTCATCGCGGGTGCGTTTTCAAGAGATGGTGGCAATGCCACCCAGAGCTGGAATCCCTGGATTGCGGACTTGCTGGCTAGCGTAGCGTCGTGCCACACCCCATTGCCGGCCTGCATCCACTCGACACCACCCGCGAGCAGTAAACCGGTCGCCCCAGTGGTGTCCTCATAAGAGACATCCCCTTTTGTCATGAAGGTAACCGTTGCGATTCCTGAGTGCGGATGCATGCCGAAACTCGACTTACTACCACTGGCGTTCAGGCTGAAAATGTCCAGGAAAATAAACGGTTTTAACAGCTCTCCTAGATCACCTGGACTCATAAGCCTCGTTATGGGGCCATGTGTGGTTCCTTCAGTACGATGGACAATGGCGCGTGGTCGAACTACTACGGTGGCGGTCATATGTTTTCTCTTTGTTCTCCCTTGCCGACAGACGATGTCGTCGAGCGGAGTTCCGGCTGCCTGGACTGGATGGGGATTAACTCAGTGATGCCGAAAAGCCTTGACGGTCAGCCCGTAGGAGATTCCGGCAACTGAAGGTCAGCTGCAGCAATGACTGAAGGATATGCGTCTATTGACTGCTTTATTAGATGGCATAATTGGATTGAACTGATCCATTTTTGGCGTGGGTGGTAGCAAGATGATCGATCTGAATGACGTCGCATTGTTTGTAAAAGTGGTGCGCAGCGGTAGTTTCGCTGAGGCAGCACGGCAGCTTGGAATGCCCTCAAACACCTTAAGCCGGCGGGTTCAACAGCTTGAGGCTCAACTCGGTACGAGGCTGCTGCAGCGCTCCACGCGCAAGCTCACACTCACCCAGTCTGGCGAGGCTTTTCACGAGCGATGCTGTGGAGCCGTGGATGGACTGATTGACGCTGGTGAGCAGCTGATGACAGGAAACCAAGAGCCGAGTGGCACCGTGCGCATTGCGGCAATGGCTGATTTTTTCGACTTCTTTCCTATGGAGTGGGTAGCCGATTTTCTCGAGGCGCATCCACGGGTAGACGTCGACTTTGTGCTGAGTGATGCACGCGCCGATTTGATCGCTGATCGTATCGACATTGCGTTTCGAGGCGGAGCGTTGCAAGACTCAGGATATGTCGGTCGCCAACTCCTTGGAGCTGGTAACGAAGGTCTGGTGGCCAGCCCGAATTACCTTAGAAAAAAAGGTGTACCTGATTCGCTTGGAGATTTTGTCAATCATGATTGTGTAACTTTTGGCCATCCTAGTGGCGTCACCACCTGGACTCTCCATGGGCCAAATGGTGCAGCGGAAGAAGTGCGGGTCACTAGCCGTTTCAATGGAAACACCGCCCAAGCTTTGCGCAAGGCGACGTTGGCCGGGCTAGGAATTGCCTTGCTGCCGCCCGCCATGACAAAGTCTGATCTTCAGACAGGGCGCCTTGTGTCTGTGCTGCCGCAGTACCATAGAACCGGATACGGCCTGCATGTGCTTTACCCAAGTCGGCAACATTTGCCGTTAGCTGTGTCTGCATTCATTGGGTTGGTGATGGAGAAACTGGAGGGACAAGAATTTCCTGCAACGGCTCTCTCCTGATCCATGCATCCGTCAAGAGTTTGGGATATGCCTAAGAATGACGCAGGCGCATGATGGCATCTGTGATGCCTTGAGCATTCTTGTCCAGCGTCTCCATCGCCCCGATTGCGTTAGCGGCTACATTCTCCGCTCCGTTATCAAGCGGCCACTTTGTCACCTCTTCATTGGCTGCGCGTATTGCGTGCTGGTTGTGTAGCAGCAGCGTGAGGGCGTCTGCTGTGGCTACATTCACTTGAGAGCTATCCGGCATCGGAATCTTCCTTGATGATCTGGTGCGTAGGTAGTAGCTGATCTCTCGCCTGCTCGATCTCTTCCTGAATCTACCCGCAAGGGGATGGCCCATCGGTTCTGGCACGGCCTAGGGTATCAACCGCATCTCGCGTAGTTTGTCGAACACGTCGAAAAATGCCTGATCGCTCGACCAAGCCAGCGTCCATGCAACGACGCAGCACTTCATTGAACAGCCAGCGAAAGAGATCGCTGTCCCGAAAACGGCCATGTCTATTTTTGGAAAAGGTCGAGTGGCTGGGGACTTCATCTTCAAGGCTTAACCGGCAGAACCTGCGATACGCCAGGTTCAAATGGGCCTCTGCGCACAACCGCCGCTCTGAGCGAATGCCGTAGCAATAGCCCACGATCAGCATGCGGATCATCAGTTCAGGATCAATCGACGGACGCCGATCGGGCTAAAGAAATCGGCGAGGTAATGGCGCAGGTCGCTCAGATCGAGACACCGATCAATGCTGCGCAGAAGGTGATTGGCGGAAATGTGATCTTGGAGGTTGAACGAGTAAAACAGCCGATCCTGCCCACTCGATAACTGTCCCATCATGCTGCGTGCTTCCCTGCGGGCCAATGCAGATATTTTGCCGCAGGCAAGATAGAGGAGCTACTTTTTCAACACATCGTTGCCGTTGAAGTTCGATTCCTGGTTTGCACGGGAAGTGTCAGCCCCTCCGATTTTGAGTTGTTCGGACAGAGCTAACGCGATAATGCTAATTAACCAATTGATTTTTAACGATTAATTCCTTGGGTAGAATACGAGTCTGTACGGAGGTGGTGTTGTTCGTTCATCGATTCCAGTGTTCACCGTTCCGCTGAAAGCTTCAGGCCGGTCTATCGAATCGCAGAGTGTCCGGTCGGAGCTATCCTCATCAATAGCCCACTTGGCCTTAGGCTGGGGGCATCCTTTTCAAACCATCCAAAGCATGCCCTCAGATGTACCCCCAATGTAGCAATCCACTGGAAGTGAATGGAGCTCCATGGTTTGTGGAAAGGCAGAAATGATTAGCCGAACTGCCTGCCCGACGAAACCTAAAGACTATCCGGATCGCCAAAGAACATCTGAATCCGCGACCGCAGCCAACGCTCACCCGGATCATTATCCTGCGACCCGCGCCACGCCATGTGCAGCTCGAACGTGCGCGTCGGCAACGGCGGATCTTCCGCTCGCACGCCACCCGCCGCGGTCAGCGCTTCAGCGGTGTAGTCCGGCACGGTGGCAACGATGTCGGTTCCCGCCAGCAAGGTACTTAGCCCGTTGAACTGCGGCACAGCCAGTACCACATGGCGTTTGCGGCCGAGCTTCTCCAGTTCTTCATCAATAAAGCCACTGAGGTCACCGGCGAACGACACCAGCGCATGGGGCCGCGCGCAGTAGTCGTCGAGGCTTAACGGGCCCGGCACGGTGTCGGCACGCAACAGCTTCGGCTGGCTGCGACGCAGGACCTTGCGCTTGGCGTTGGCCGGCAGGTCGGTGGTGTAGCTGACGCCGATGGAGATTTCGCCGGAGGCCAGCAGGCCGGGCATCAGGATGTAGTTGACCCGACGCACCACCAGCACGATACCGGGTGCTTCGGCGCGCAGGCGCTTGAGCAGCATCGGCAACAGGGCGAACTCGACATCGTCGGACAAACCGATGCGAAACACCGAGGTACTGGTGGCCGGGTCGAATTCCGCCGCGCGGCTGACGGCAGTCGAAATCGAGTCGAGGGCGGGCGAGAGCAGGGCGAAGATTTCCACTGCACGGGCGGACGGCTCCATGCTTCGGCCGGTGCGCACGAACAATGGATCATCGAACAGGCTGCGCAGGCGCGAAAGCGCCGCACTGATCGCCGGCTGGCCGAGGAACAATTTCTCGGCGGCACGGGTCACACTGCGTTCGTGCATCAATGTTTCGAATACGATCAACAGGTTCAGGTCGACACGACGCAGGTCATTACGATTCATCTGGAGTCCTGGCAGAGTCATCAAGCTTGACGAGGGCAGCCATATGAGAACAATGGCCGGCATGAATCTTACGGGGAAAGGCTGGTACTCTGCACCGGAAAATTCAGCTTTACTCAGGCGATGGCAGCAGTTTTTTCATGGATTTCGCCGATGCCGTCCATACTGCGGAATCAATGACAGGCATGTCGACTATTAATAGCCACTGATAGTCTTGGGTCGAAAGCCCAGATAGAGTTCGTGGCATTAGAGGTTAATTTGACGAGGTTTGCGATGTCCCGCACGATCCGTTTTCACAAGTTTGGTCCGGCCGAGGTGCTCAAATGCGAAGAGCATGCGGCCGCTCAGCCAGGTCCTGGCGAAGTGCAGGTGCGTGTCGAGGCGATCGGCATCAGCTGGTACGACACACTCTGGCGTCAGAATCTGGCCTCGTCCCAGGCACGCCTGCCCTCAGGCCTTGGCCATGAAATGGCCGGCGTGGTGACGGCCGTCGGCGCCGATGTCGAAGACCTGTCAATCGGCGACAAGGTAGCCAGCTTCCCGGCCGAAAGCCCGAACGATTATCCGGTCTACGGCGAGTCGATCGTGCTGCCGCGCACCGCGCTGACCCGTTATCCCGATGTGCTCAGCCCGATCGAAGCCAGTGTGCATTACACGCCGCTGTTGATCGCTTATTTTGCCTACGCCGATCTGGCACGGGTCAAACCCGGGCAGTTTGCCTTGGTGACTGACGCCAGCCATTGTGCGGGACCGTCCTTTGTCCAGTTGGGCAAGGCGATGGGGGTGCGGGTCATTGCCGCCACCAAAGAGGCGGAAGAGCGCGAGTATCTGCTGTCCCTTGGTGCGGAGAAGGTGATCGTCACCGAGGAAGAAGATCTGTTGATGCGCATCAACAAAATCACTGACAACCGTGGCGTCGATGTGGTTTTCGATGGCCTGGGCGGGCCACAGATGTCGCTGCTTGGCGATGTGCTGGCACCGCGTGGCAGCCTGGTGTTGTACGGCCTGCAGGGCGGTAACCAGACACCGTTTCCGGCGTGTGCGGCGTTCCAGAAGAACATCCAGTTCTTCGTGCACTGCATCGGCAATTTCACCGGCAAGCCGGAATTGGGTATCACCCAGGATCACGTCGCCTTGCAGCGTGCCTTGCGTGACATCAACCAATTGACCGCTGATCGCGTGTTGTTGCCGCTCAAGACCCGTGTATTCCCGTTCAATGAGTTCGTAGAAGCACACCGCTACATGGACGAATGCCCATGCCGCGAGCGCGTCGCACTGCAAGTCGAACCGGCGTAAAGCCAACCCTCAGAGTCCGTGGCCCCACGGACTCTTCTGCGTGAACTTCCCCCTGAAAAGAACAGATATCTCCGGTAGCGTATCGGGGACGGATCGGCATCTGAACCGGTTTTTGTCCGCCATCTGTATCTTCTAATCCCGATATAAGCCCTGATAATTGAATGATTACTTTCATCTCAAGGAATGAGTCATGTCTGTGCATTCAATTTGTCCTGTGCAACATCAATCAGCAAGTGATTGTGCTTGCGCCGATTTCTGTTTAAGTGCTGTAGGCCTATTCGGAAACTGCTTCGTATTTTCTTGTACTCATTTTCCGTGGGACCTTGTGGGAAGTTTCCTAGGAATGTTTGACTCTGATAAAAACCCTTTAAATACAGGTAGTTAATGAATGTCAAAAGTTTGCATTGGGCATTTCGCTGTTCAAGTGTTTCAAATAACTACGAATTTGTAAGTGTTAGCATCTGAACGTCTATTACTTATTGATGAATTGTCGCGAGACTGATGTTTCAGTCGTTGCGACAGGAATCTTTTTGATACCGGGTAAATACCGATGAGCACGATCCATGATCAGGCAATGAATTATGTCTACCAGCAAGTATTGCAACGTTTGCTGAGCTTTTTCTCCCGCGCAGAGCGCACAGCATTGCAACTGCTGATTCAGCGCCTGGTGGTGGCCGCCGGCGGCATGGATAACATCGGTCATTTCAAGGTGCTGGTGAACCAGTCCGGTTCCCGTGATTGCTGCTACACACTGGCGCTTCTGCGGGCGGCGCAGTTGAGTATCGCCGGCCGAGCGCCCGCGACCTTCCAGTTGCGGGTCGCGACTTTGCGCTGGAATGGCTTCGGCCCCACGGCCTTGCAAAACATGCACCGCAGCTACGGCGCGCTGTTCCTCTACGACGATCCCAGGGTTGAACTGTTGATGGTGGATCACCGCGAGGTCCTGCCGTTCGATCATCAGGCATCGGTCAGCGACGGTGGACGTGAAGCCCACCGTCTCAACCTGCTGCTGATCGGCCATCGTCGAAGTTTCAGTGAAGAACTCGAAATGTGGGATGACGCCTACCTGGCCACTGCCGAGTACTACGGTCAGATCGCCCGCTGGAACAACGGCGTCGACGCGATGATCGGTGGGGAATCGCCACGCCGACAGCAATACTTCCTCGATGGATTGAGTCGTGCGGTGCAAAAGGCCGCGATCGCCGGGCCTTTGGTGAATACCGCCGGATTCGAGACGCTGTTTCCGTTGCTCGACGGGTTGGGCGGCGATTATTACCGGGAGTTCTACACCGAAGAGGAGCGAGCGGCCTGGCGTCCTGAAGGTCAGTTCGAAGCCTGTCGACGTACCAGTTTCGTCAATATCAACGACATGTTCGTCAGCAAGCTCGAAGAGCGTTGGCCGTTGCTCAGTGAGTTTCTGGGCTACCAGGCTGATGACCTGGCGCTGTATCACGGGGACGACGAATACGCCGAGCCAGTGGTGGCGGCTCATTTGCGCGGTCTGCAGGCGCAATTCATTGAGGCGCGAACCTATGAAGCCGGAATCAGCGAGCACCTGCAGAACAGGCTGATGGAGATGCGTCGCAAGCAGGTCCCCGAACCGGTCTGCGAGCAATGGCTCTCGATGTTCGACAGTTTGCAGGAGTCCGAACATCTGCGCATGCAGGCGCAAGCGTGGCTGTCGACGAATTTCGATCTGAATCAGATCCAGCTGACGTGCCTGATGTTTGCGCCTTTCATTGATAGCGGGGCCGGACTCGAGCGGTTCTTGCGCCATTGCCATCCCGGCATGCTGGTGGCGTTGCCGGATTTGCATCGGGCCATGCAGGGCCTGCATGCGCCAGAGCAGGTGCTGAAGTGGATGACCGATGTCAGCGGCTTGCCGGTCAGGCTGATCATCCGGCTCTACGCCATGGGGGCGATCAGTCTGCCAGCGCCCAGTGAGGCGGCAAGCCGCGAAGAGGGTACGGGCGTGAACGACGCTGTGACAATTGTCGATCGGAAAGCGGAAGGCTGAACGTGAGCCATTTGTCAGGTTATCAATCGTTGCCCTCGGATACGGGGTCGTGAAAACGACGGGAAAAGATCACTTCGTTTACCAGGCGGTGTATCGCTACCTGACATTGCTGATCAGCGAAGCGGGCAGGAGTGCGACGTTGCGCTTGCCTTCCTTGCGGCAACTGGCGGACCGCCTGAATGTTTCGATCTCCACCGTTCAGTACGCCTATTCGCTGCTGGAGAAGGAGGGGCGAGTCTATTCGATCGCCAAGTCCGGGTATTACGCACAGGCGTCGATCACACCTGAGTCACCGGGCAGCGGCAGCGATTTGCTCGAGACCGTCTACGTCAACGCCCGGCGTCCGGGGATGTGCGTGTTGAGTGCCGACGATCCGGCATCGTTGCAGCCACTGGACAGCCCACTGCTGATGCTGGAGCGGGAGCTGTTGCGACAGTATCCGCGCCAGCCGCAATGGCAGGTTCAACCCTGTGGCGAACTGGAGCTGCGTACCGTCCTGGCCGCACGCTACACCTCGTCAACGGTGCATTGCTGGCAGGCGGATGACGTCTATATCGGCGCTGATTTGCGCGGCGTACTGGAAATTCTGATCGTGGTGCTCGGGTTGCGACGAACCACCGTGGTGATTGAGTCGCCGTGCGACTGGGTGATCCTGCGCCTGCTGGAAGCTGCTGAAGTTCACGTTATCGAGCTGCCGATGCTGGCCGAAGGCGTGATTGACCTGCAACAACTGGAGTCGTTGCTCAACAGCGAACCGGTGCGCCTGGTGATTTTGTCGTCGGTGTTGAGCATGCCCCGGGGCAGCCTGATGCCGGACGTTCATCGACAGGCCATTGCCCGCTTGCTGGGCGAACACGGCAGCTGGGTTCTGGAAAACGACTGCTATAGCGAACTCGATGACAGCGGCGATACCCCTCGCTTGCGTGATTATCTGGATCCCGATCGCCTGCTGGTGTTTTCCTCGTTCGAGAAGTTCATCGGCGCGGAGGCGCCATACGGGTTTGTCCTGTCACGACACTGGCGTAGCGAGCTACAGCGCCATTTCCTGTTGCGTGCGTTCCGCCTGTCGCCGATCCGCCAGAAGGCGATTGCCCGGCTCTTGAGTGGAGGGCGACTGGATCAGCATTTGACCGTACTGCGGCGACTGCTCAAGGAACGTCGAACCCACTTGATCCAGATATTGCGCGAGCGCAGCGATGTGTTGCAGATCGTCGAGCCGCAAGGCGGGGCGACGGTGTGGGTCCGCTCGCTAAGGCCGGTCGACATGGGGGATGTGTTTCAACGGCTGCTCAAGCAGCAGATCATCATCGCCCCGGGCGAGCTGTTCAGCCTGCGGGGCTTGCATGCGCACCATCTGCGTCTGAGCCCGCTGAGCCATGGCGACCCCGACCTGACCAGTGTCGTCGGACTTTTGAGCGACGCCTTGCGACTGGCGCCCGGCGAATAACGTTAAAAAACATCGGGAGCGTTCCGGATACATCTGATCGCACTGCGGTCAAACTGCCAGTAAACTGCGCTGTATTCCTGAACCACTCTATTTCAGAGGTTTTGCATGACTCTCAGTCCTTTTGCGGGCAAACCGGCACCGGCAGAATTGTTGGTCGACATCCCGCGACTGGTAACGGCTTATTACACCGGCCAACCGGACGCTTCGATTTCCACGCAGCGTGTGGCGTTCGGTACATCCGGACACCGGGGCAGCTCCTTTGATTTGAGTTTCAACGAATGGCACGTTCTGGCCATCAGCCAGGCAATCTGCCTGTACCGTGAAGCGCAAGGGATCACTGGCCCGCTGTTTGTCGGTATCGACACTCACGCACTGTCGACCCCGGCCGGCGCGAGCGCGCTGGAAGTCCTGGCAGCCAACGGCGTGACGGTCATGATCGCCGAGGGCGATGAGTACACGCCGACGCCTGCCATTTCCCACGCCATTCTCTGCTACAACCGCGGGCGCACGTCGGGCCTGGCTGACGGTGTGGTTATTACGCCTTCGCATAACCCGCCACAAAGCGGTGGTTACAAATACAACCCGACCAATGGTGGCCCGGCCGATACCCATATCACCAAGTGGATCGAGGCCAAGGCCAACGAGTTGCTGGCCAACAAACTCGTTGGTGTGAAGCGCATCAGCTACGAGCAAGCGCTCAAGGCTGCCACAACTCACCGTCACGACTACGTGAACACCTACGTGGCCGACCTGATCAACGTGATCGACTTCGATGCCATTCGTGACGCCAAGCTACGTCTGGGCGTTGATCCGCTGGGCGGCGCCGGAGTGCGCTACTGGTCGGCCATCGCCGAGCATTACCGTCTGGATCTCGAGGTGGTCAACAAGGAAGTCGATGCGACGTTCCGTTTCATGACCGTCGACTGGGACGGCCAGATTCGTATGGACCCGTCGTCCAGCCATGCCATGCAGGGCTTGATCGGCCTCAAGGAGCGTTTCGACGTCGCCTTCGCCTGCGATCCGGATCACGATCGTCACGGCATCGTCACGCCGTCCGGTGGCTTGCTCGCTCCGAACAACTATCTGGCGGTGTCCATCGACTATCTATTCCAGAACCGTCCGCAGTGGCGCGCTGATGCCGCCGTGGGTAAAACCGTGGTCAGCAGCGGTTTGATTGATCGCGTGGCCAAGCGTCTGGGTCGTCGTTTGTACGAAGTGCCGGTCGGGTTCAAATGGTTTGCCGACGGTCTGTTCGACGGTTCTCTGGGGTTTGGCGGGGAGGAGAGCGCCGGTGCGTCGTTCCTGCGCAAGGACGGTGGCGTGTGGAGTACCGACAAGGACGGTCTGATTCCAGCGCTGCTGGCCGCTGAAATGACCGCCCGAACCGGTCGCGACCCGAGCCAGGCCTATCGCGCATTGACCGATGAGCTGGGCGAGCCGTTCGCGGTACGTGTCGATGCCAAGGCCAATCCGGAGCAGAAAGCGCTGCTGAGCAAGCTGTCGCCAGCGCAAGTGACTTCGACCAAACTGGCCGGCGAAAAGATCCAGAGCATCCTCAGTCATGCACCGGGCAACGACCAGGCCATTGGCGGTCTGAAGGTAATGACTGAAAACGGCTGGTTCGCGGCGCGTCCTTCGGGCACCGAAGACATCTACAAGATCTACGCCGAAAGCTTCATCAGCGACGACCACCTCAAGCAACTGGTGGCTGAAGCGCAGACCTTGGTGGATGGCGCCATTTCCGCCAAGTAATGCCACGCGTATGCGATGTGAGGGCTTATCTGCTTTTGGAGGGGGCTATCTGTGGCGAGGGGATTTATCCCCGTTGGACTGCGCAGCAGTCCCCTTCAATGGAAAAGCAGGGCCGTTTCGCGACCCAGTGGGGATAATCTCTCGCCATAAGAACCGTGTTGGCGGTAGATAGAAAAAAGGGGCGACCGTCATGGTCGCCCGTTTTTTTGCCTGCCATTTACGCCAGATCCACCAGCACGATTTCACTGTCTTCAATCGCGGTCACGGTCAGCACCCGTTCATGCGCCACGGCCACGCCGTCCCGCGCCTGAGCGCGCAAACCGTTGACCTCAATCACGCCGGTCGCCGGCACCAGATACGCCCGGCGCCCTTCATCGAGGCGATATTCCGCCGTTTCCCCGGCCTTGATGTTGGCGGCCACCAGGCGCGCATCGGCGCGGATCCGCAAGCTCTGGTCGTCGCCAGCCTTGCCGCTGGCCAGGGTTACAAAGCCTTCGCGTTGACCTTTGGGGAACGGTTTCGCGCCCCACGACGGTGGTGCACCGGTTTCGGTCGGCAGAATCCAGATCTGAAAGATCTTGGTGTCTTTCGCTTCCAGGTTGTACTCGCTGTGCGCGATACCGGTGCCGGCGCTCATGACTTGCACGTCGCCCGCTTCTGTACGGCCCTTGTTGCCGAGGTTGTCCTGGTGGGTGATCGCGCCTTCACGCACATAGGTAATGATTTCCATGTCGCGATGCGGGTGTTGCGGGAAACCGGTGCCCGCGGCAATCACGTCGTCGTTCCATACGCGCAGGTTGCCCCAGCTCATGCGCTGAGGGTCATAGTATTCGGCGAACGAGAAGTGATGATGGGCATCCAGCCAGCCGTGATGGGCGCCGCCCAGCGAGCTGAAGGGTCTGAGTTCAAGCATGATCGTCTCCTTTGAAGGTTCGCCACGGGCGTGCGGACTGCACCCAGTGGTATATGACGGCGATCATCTATCAGGAAAGCAT
The DNA here is from genome assembly GCF_014268495.2 of Pseudomonas monsensis. Classification (NCBI taxonomy): domain Bacteria; kingdom Pseudomonadati; phylum Pseudomonadota; class Gammaproteobacteria; order Pseudomonadales; family Pseudomonadaceae; genus Pseudomonas; species Pseudomonas monsensis. Next base: position 3,353,995 of record NZ_CP077087.1, read on the forward strand.
CGATAAAAAGCGTAAAAAGTGCGGCATGAGCATCGAATAAATTGATGGGAACAGCTGAAAAATCGTCGCATCGTACCTTCAGTTCATCCGCTAAGCCGATGACCTGTAAGCATTTCGCTAGAACTCGGCGGCGAATACAGACACCATAGCCGCAACAGCCTCACCCCGGAGTCCGTCAGCGTGGCGCAACACACACCCGATCTTCCCCCTGAACTTCGTCCTTTGGCCGAGATGCCCTGGTTCAAGCGTCTGGCCGCGCGTTTCTTTGGTCATGGCTTGACCCGCCTGCGCGCGCAACACCGAGCGTCGTGGTTGCACGGCCAGGCTGATGGTTTCCGCAGCGGTCATACCGCCGGTGTCGAATACGGCTTCAAAGAGGGCAAGCTCGAAGGGTTGGAAGAAGGGCGGCAGGTGCTGCTGATCCGTGACAGTCGCAGCACTGAACATCGTCCGCCGAATGTCGACAACCATTTATTCGATGACTGGCGCCTGCCGCTCACCGCCGAGCTGAAGAAGCGTATGAAGGCTGATGTTGCGCGGTTACTGCCCGAGTCCGCGCAACCGAGCGCAGCACAGTGGAAGATGATTTTCAGCGATACACCGTCGACATCCGTTGTCGCGGGCGCCGGCGCCGGCAAATCCACCACGCTGGTGCTGCGCATTCTGTTGCTCACGCATTATCTGGGCTTTGAGCTCGACTCGATGACCGTGGTGACCTTCACCCGTGAGTCGCGCAAGGATTTCATCAACAAACTGCTCGAACTGTTCGCCCTTTGGGGCCAGCCGCTGAACCTGAAGCAGGCGCGGGAGCTGGTGCGCACCTTCCATTCGCGCATTCTGCCGATGGTGCGCAGCTTGCCGGGTTTCGAGCGCTTGCAGGCGTTCGAGAACCTCAGTCACCGGGTTCAGGGCGCTGAAGACGAGGTGGACAGCAATCCGTTCGACCTGCGGATCAACGACGCCCAGCGCCAGCAACTCAATGCCTGCTATCACCGCTTGTTCAACGAAGACGAGCGTTTTCGGCAACTGATCCAGCCGCTGTCCCGGGCGGGCTTGCAGCTCAAGGAGCTGGAGCGCGATCACCCGGATGTGCAAAAGCGCATGGCGGTGACCGAGCTTGCGTCCCGACGCGATGAAGAGCTGTGCGATGTCGTCGAGGATCTGTGGTTTCGTGCGGGTGCCTGGCCGATCAAGGGCATTGAGCCCAATCGCCAGACGTTCGACATCAACGGCTCGACATTCCACTGCCATGGCTACATTCCGAGTCTGGACGCCTGGGTCGTGCTCGGCTTCGATCCAAGGGAAAACCCGCAAGTCTGCCGGCCCAACGCCAAGCTGACGGTACGTGCGGAATGGGCGGTCAAGCGCACCCTGTTTCAAGCTTTCTGTCGTAAGCCATTGATCTGGCTGGACAGTTACGAATCATCAAAGCGCGTTCTGGCCACGTTGGCGGGCGACGCGACGGCCGGTCCCGGCTTCGATTACAAGGTCAAGGGCGAGTTGGCATCGGCGCCGTTGCTCGACTGTTTTGTCGCCGCCGCCGGTTTCATCGAAAACCTGGGTCTGGACGTGCCGGACGCGGTGGGCCGCATGAGTTTCGCCAAGGATGACCCGGACCGGTTCTTCTTCGAGGCGCTGAGTCTGTTCTGGCGCGCTTTCGAAGATCACTTGCTCGATCAGAAACCGCCGGTGATGACCTACAACCGAATGTTTGCGCTGTTCAGTGAGCACTCGCCGGAAAATCTGAAACTGCTCGGTGACGAATTGCTCCGGCCGATGGCACACCTGATGATCGATGAATTCCAGGACGTGTCGCCGCAAATCGTCTCCTGGATTCGCGCCAGTCTCACGGAGATCCGCAGCCGGGGCCCGGCCATGCATGTCGGGCGAGGCGCGCAACGCTCATCGTTGCTGTGTGTCGGGGATGACTGGCAGTCGATTTACGGCTGGCGCGGCAGTTCGCCGAGTTACTTCATGGAATTCAACAAGGAATTCCCGTCACCGAGTACCACGCGGGTGATGCTGAGCGACAACTACCGCAGTCACCAACACATCATTGATGCGGCTGAACACATCGTCCGCGCAGCGCCGGCGATTCCCGGCAAGAAAGCCAGGGCCAGTGGCGAGCCCAAGCCGGTGCAACCGGTCAATGTGCTGGAACGTGATGATCAGGGATTGGCGCAACGGCTTGCCGAACACTATCGCCAAGGTCATTCGATCTTGATGCTTTATCGAAAAAGCAGCGATAAGTCATTGATTGAAGAGCATATTCAGTCGGTAGTTAATGTGGATTCGAGATTGCCCTACGAAGCCCGACGCCTGAAGCAGCTGACGTATCACAGTGCCAAAGGCTTGCAGGCCGATGCAGTGTTTTTGCTCGGCGATTGCCAGCACCTGACCAGTTCGCCTTACAAGAATCAGGTGTATCGCATGGCCGGATTGGGCAAAAGCGGCGACAGTGAACCCTACGACACGGCGCAAAAGGACGAGATCCTGCGCCTGGCTTACGTCGGCATCACCCGCGCGGTCAGCCATTGTTACTGGTACGTCGAACCGCAGGACGCGCAGGCGGTGAACATGCCCCGAGCATCCGACCGGGTCGCCAAGGGCAAACCGTTCTTTGTCGACCATCGCCCCGACAAACAAAGTGCCTGAATCGAGTAGGAGGCGGTTTCACAACCGCCGTCCTCTCACACCACCGTACGTACGGTTCCGTATACGGCGGTTCAGGTTATGCGATTAAGCCGGTTTATCGTATCCAGTATTGAGACCAGCCCGAGTCGATCCCATAGCTTCTTCGGTAGCGCCTGATTCATATGTGACGCTCCCGAGTTCCACCATGGGCCTCGGCCATTGACCGCCGATTTCCACGCCCGCGCCTCGTCGAGGCCCAAACGTATCAGGTTGCGCGCCCTCGTAGAGGGCCGCTTCCATTGACGCCATATGACGCAACGAAGTTTGTGACGCACCCAGCCATCCAGCTCCTCAAGTGGCCGCTTGCTCTGACTCAGCTTGAAGTAGCCAGCCCAACCACGCAGCACGGGAGTCATTTGCTCAACGATATATCTCATTGAGCGGGCCCGTATCCGACGCAAGAGTTCCCGGAGTCGGTCGCGCAGGCGGTGCAGGCTTATGCTCGCGACCCTCAGCTTCGGCTGTTGATGCCAGCTCATCCCATAACCCAAGTAATCACAGGCCCAAGGCCGTGCCACACGGCTCTTTTCCCGATTCAGTGTCAGCTTCAGGCCCTGAGTCAGGAAGCGCTCAACACTGGCCATGACCCGTTCGCCTGCACGATGACTGCGCACATAAATGTTCGCATCGTCGGCATAGCGTACGAAGCGATGGCCCCGTCGTTCCAGTTCGCGGTCGAGTTCGTTGAGCAAGATGTTCGACAGCAACGGCGAGAGCGGGCCGCCTTGCGGCGTCCCTTCCTGCCGTCGGCTGACGATCCCGCCCGCCATCATGCCGGCCTCGAGGTAACGGCGAATGAGCCTGAGCACCCGCTTGTCTTCGATCTGACGCGCAACATGGGCCATCAACACATCGTGGTTGACCCGATCAAAGAACTTCTCCAGATCAAGCTCCACGCACCAACGGTGTCCCGCCGCCACATGGTCACGGGCTGTTTCGATGGCGTGATGGGCGCTTCTGCCCGGACGAAAGCCGTAGCTGTAGTCCGAAAACAACGGATCGAAGGTCGGCGTGAGCTGTTGCAGCAAAGCCTGCTGGATCAGGCGATCCACGACGCAGGGAATACCCAACTGCCGTGTTCCGCCTTTGGATTTGGGGATGTCGACGGCGCGTACACTTTGCGGGTGATACTCGCCGGCCAGCAGCCGAGCTTTGAGGATCGGCCAATACTGTTTCACGTAGCCTGCCAATTGGTCGACCGTCATGCCATCGGCACCCGGTGCGCCCTTGTTGCTGACTACGCGTTGATACGCACGCTTGAGGTTGGCGGGTGCAAGCACCCGCCCCATCAGCGTGTCCGGCTCCGCGTTCGTCCACGTCACAGCCGCCGGTGATACCTGTGCGCTGTCAGCCGTCATCCTCGGATTCTGTCCGGGACTCGGAGTGACAGTCTTCTCTGGGAGAAATTTCTGCATTTCGGTACTCAACGAGACTCTGACGCCTACTGACGGCATAACCTGTTCGGCCCTTGGTGACGGAGTTACTCGTCACTTACTACGGCTTCGGCTGACTTCTGCACGTTCATCCCGTCGCCTCTCGACGCTCGGTAGCACAGTGGCAAACGTGCAGATCTCCCAGGGTAATTCGCGCGACCTTCCTGCTTATGCCTGTCGGATTTACGTCACAGCGTTCCGTGCAAGTATTGGGCTTTGACGATTTGGGCCGTCTTACCCCGCTGCGCCGCCTCTATCCGCTTCCTGTTCGTCAGGCCAGCATTTTGCCTCGGGCTTCCTTCAGATTCGCGGTCGCCCGCGACACCCTTGCCTCTGGCTAACACTTCCCCTTGCCGGGTGTGTAGAGGACTTTCACCTCCAAGTCACCAGCATGGCCACCACAGCCAAGCTGGTTGCGCTTGCGCGCAACGCGCCATGCCTGGCGCACCCATGAAAAAGCCCGCATCAGTGCGGGCTTTTTTGTTTTCTATCAAAAGCTTAGGCGTAATTTTTAATGGATTCTGGAGGTACGAAGGATTCCAGCTCATCTTCCACCGCCTCAATGATGCGCTCGACATCGGCTGCATTCATCACGGTGGCGCAAGGGATGCCGGCGATGGCGATCATGGTTTCACCGCTGGCGCGATCAAACAGGCGGGCAATCATGCTGCCCGGCGCATCCATCGTGGCTTCGAAACCCATGGGATGAAAATGCCAGCGCATCAGTTGGCAGGCATTGGGGAACGTAACTTTGCTTGACCCTTTATTCATGTGTTGCCCGCCTTCTTCATCGAGCGCTTCCTTTTGCCCATGTTAGGAGGGAAGAGCCTTCATTGGCTCAACCGGTGACTGACCTTAAAAGTAGCATCCGGATGTGAAATTCCTGTGAGATTTTTCAGTTCATTTTGCGATTGCTTCGCATTTTTTGATGTAAGTCACGGCCTACACAATCATCGCCAAAAGGCCACTAGCGATTAGGCATTGATGCAGATGCCGAACTTGGGCAAGCTCGGTTCTTTTTCGCCGAGCCCTTTATGCACGCCGATAATGACGGCCCGGAACAGACCCAGGCCACGGCCGCCACGGTCATGCGCTATCACTTGAGCTGGAAGCATCGCGACCTGGACAGCGTCATGGCGTTGTATCACCCGGACATTCAGTACAACGATTTCTTCCAGAATCGCGTGCTCGGCCTCGACGAGTTGCGCGAGTACGTGCGCGTCAGCATGCCGCGAGAATCCGACGAATTGCTCGAGCATTGCGATCGCATCCGTGTCGACGGCAATACCGCCTTCATCCAGTACGAAGTGACATTGCGCGGTGGTGAAGGGCTGGTGTCGTTCCGTTCCAGTGAGGCGCTCACGGTCAAAGACGGCTTGATCTGGCGCGTCAACGAATACGCCTCGCTGGTGCGCACGCAGAATCAAAGCAGCAAGGCACCGAGCCAGCGTCCAGCGGTCAGTCGCCTCGGCCTGTCGCCGCGCCAATTGAGCTTTATGGCTGACGATCTGCAGCAGTACTTCGAGCGCCAGCAACCCTATCTCGATCCCGAACTGGACCTGCAACGGGTGGCGAAGGAGTGTGGCTACAGTCGCAATCAGATCTCCTACCTGTTGAATCAGGTGCTGGGGCAGAGCTTCTATCGCTACGTCAATCAGGCGCGCCTGCAGCATCTGCTGCGCTCGCTGGACATTGCCGCGCCACCGTTGCGTATTGATGAACTGGCGTTCGCCGCCGGCTTCAACTCGTTGTCGGCGTTCTACAGCTGTTTTCGCCAGCACACCGGCCAGTCGCCGAAGGCGTACGCCAAACAAATTTCTTTGCGGACACGCGCGCAAGACTTCTCCTGAGCCCACGCACTAGGATCGACGCCATCGAAGGTTTTCAGTGGCGGAGTCTTGCATGCCGGCGTGGCGCACTATCAGTTTGTGGATGGATCAACTCGACGAGCCGCTCATGGCGCGGCCAGCGCTGGAGCAGGATCTGGATGTCGACGTGGCGATCATTGGCGCCGGGTACACCGGGTTATGGACGGCGTACTACCTGAAGAAACTCGCCCCCGGCCTGGACATCGCCATTATCGAGGCACAAACCGCCGGTTTCGGCGCGTCCGGGCGCAATGGCGGCTGGCTGATGGGCAATATGCTGGGCGAGGATCGCTTGCTTGCCGGTTTGTCGCCGCAACAGCGTCGCGCCTCGTTCGATCTGCTGCACTGCATCCCCGATGAAGTGGAGATCGTCCTCGAACGCGAAGGTATTCACTGCGATTATCGCAAGGGCGGCGTGTTGTATTGCGCGGCACGCTATCCCGAGCAGGAAGCCACTCTGCGCGACTACCTGACCAAACTGCACAGCCAGGGCCTGACAGACGACGACTACCGCTGGCTCAGCCCTGAACAACTGGCACAACAGATTCGCGTGGCCAAACCGTACGGCGGCATCTTTGCGCCGCACGTAGCGACCATCCACCCGGCGAAGCTGGTGCGTGGCCTGGCGCGGACGGTTCAGGGCATGGGCGTGAAGATCTACGAAAACAGTCCGGTCACCCATTGGCAGTCGGGCAGCTTGCGCACGGCCAAGGCCAGTGTGCGCAGTCGCTGGATTGTGCCGGCGGTGGAGGGGTATTCGGTGACCTTGCCGCCCTTGGGGCGCTACCAGTTGCCGGTGCAAAGCCTGATCGTCGCCACCGAACCATTGTCTGCGGCCACCTGGGACGAGATCGGGCTCAATCGCGGCCAGGCCTTCAGTGAATTCAGCCGTCAGGTCACCTACGGCCAGCGCAGTGCCGACAATCGCCTGATCTTCGGCGCTCGTGGCGGCTATCAGTTCGCCGGCAAGTTGCGCCACAACTTCGATCTGACCCGCGATGAAGTCGAACTGCGCCGCTATCTGTTCGGTGAACTGTTCCCGCAGTTGAAAAACGTGCAGATCACTCACGCCTGGGGCGGCAATCTCGGCATGTCCCGGCATTTCAAGCCGCACATGCTCTGCGACCGCGCCAACGGGATCGCGCTGTCGGGCGGTTACGGCGGCGAGGGCGTCGGCGCCAGCAATCTCGGTGGCCGTACGCTGGCGGACCTGATTCTCGAGCGCGACACCGAATTGACGCAGCAACCCTGGGTGTTGCCGGACGGCGGCATTCACGCCCTGCGCGCCTGGGAACCGGAGCCGTGCCGCTGGCTCGGTTACAACGCCATCATCAAAAGCTTTGTCCATGAGGACCAGACCCTGGCCAACCCGGCGACCGCGCCCTGGCGGCGCAAACTCGCCAGTCGGGTGGCTGGCTTCATGGAAGGTTTCATGCACTAAACGCCGTTCTATTCAACAGCAGGTCAGACCATGAGCATTACGCAGTTCAAGAACACCGCCACATTGCAGCTGGACGAATCCAACCCGGTGGCCGTGCCGCTGGGCGAGCCGGTCGCCATTGCGTCGACCACCAGTGTCGAGCGCGACGATGGCGTCGAAACCGGCGTCTGGGCGTGCACCCCCGGGCGCTGGCGCCGGCAGATCACCGCCCAGGAGTTTTGCCATTTCATTTCCGGCCGTTGCACTTTCACCCCGGACGGTGGCGGCGAAACCCTGCACATACAAGGTGGCGACGCACTGATGTTGCCGGCCAACACGCTCGGTGTCTGGGATATCCAGGAGACCGTGCGCAAGACCTATGTCCTGATTTTCTGATTGTTTGATCCTTTGATTGCCTGCCAACAAAAAAAGCCCCTACAGGAATCGACCCATGATCCAGAAAACCCTCGCACTGGCGCCGCTGTTGCTGGCCGCCTCCATCAGTCACGCGGCCGAAACGGTCAAGGTATACAACTGGTCCGACTACATCGCGCCGGACACCACCAAGCATTTCGAGAAGGAAACCGGTGTCGGCGTCACCTATGACGTCTACGACAGCAACGAAACCCTCGACGGCAAACTGATGACCGGTAAATCCGGTTACGACGTGGTGTTTCCCTCCAACCACTTCATGGCGCGGCAGATTCAGGGCGGGGCGCTGAAAAAACTCGACAAGAGCCAGTTGCCGAACTGGAAGAACCTCAATCCGGTGCTGCTCAAAGCGTTGCAGACCAACGACCCGAACAATGAGCACGGCTTCCCGTATCTGTGGGGCAGCACCGGCATCGGTTACAACATCGCCAAGGTCAAAGCGGTACTGGGCGACAACGCGCCGGTGGATTCCTGGGATCTGATTTTCAAGCCCGAGTACATGGAAAAACTGCAGAAATGCGGGGTGGCCATCCTCGACAACGGCCCGGAACTACTGCCGGCGGCGCTCAATTACCTCGGGTTGCCGCCACACAGCAAGAACCCCGAAGACTACAAAAAGGCCGAAGCGCTGCTGATGAAAGTGCGACCGTATGTCAGTTACTTCCATTCCTCGAAGTACACCAGCGACCTGGCCAACGGCGACATTTGTGTCGCGGTGGGTTTCTCCGGCGACATCCTGCAAGCGGAAAACCGCGCCAGGGAAGCGAAAAACGGCATCGAGATCGGCTACGCGATTCCCAAGGAGGGCGCGGCGATCTGGTTCGACATGGTTGCCATGCCTGCCGACGCGCCGGACGAGAAGGCCGGCTATGCGTTCATGAACTACCTGCTGCGGCCGGACGTCATGGCCGGCATCAGCAATTACGTGCATTACGCCAACGGTAACGAACAGGCCGACAGCCTGATCGACCCGGCGATCAAAAATGACACCAAGGTCTATCCGAGCCCGGAGATGATGGGCAAGCTGTTTGCGCTGGAGGCGATGCCGCTCAACATCGACCGAATCCGTACCCGTGTCTGGAACAAAATCCGCACCGGCAGCTGATATTCTTGCGTCTACAAATCCCTGTGGGGGCGGGCTTGCTCGCGAAAGCGGTGTGTCATTCGACGGCAATGTTGACTGATCCGATGCCTTCGCGAGCAAGCCCGCTTCCACAGGGATTTCCAGTATTTGAACGATTGATATCAATGCGCTGGCACGCACTAATAAAGTGCAGGAAAGTGAGACGCGGCTAACAAAAAACAACTTACCGATATTTAATATTTAAATAGAAAATCGTCTGACAATTAGGCGAAAGCACATCGCTTAAAACATTCTTTCGACCCCGCACGCTTTGTTTACGGCAGTTTTTCGAAACAGCTTAATTTGATCTCAAAAAAATGCTTTACGACAGATTTCAAATTGTGTCAGGTTTCTTACGCCTTCATTGGGCGAGTGATAGGACGATCTCGCCAGAGATTGTCGCTATCGGACAAAAACTGTTCCATTGCTAAACAAGGAAGTGTGTTTATGTCGAAAGTAAAAGCTAACGCTATTGATACCACCGCAGACACATTTGTGCCTGTCGGCGCCGTGCAGTCTCTGGCTGCCACCAGCTCCGCCTGGAACCAGATCAATAGCTTCAGCCATCAGTACGACCGTGGCGGTAATCTCACGGTCAATGGCAAACCCTCCTTCTCGGTGGATCAAGCCGCTACCCAACTGTTGCGGGACGGTGCTTCCTGGCACGACCTCAACAACAGCGGCAAGATCGAACTGACCTACACCTTTCTGACGGCCAAAACCGCCAACTTCAGCGGTCTGGGCGTCACCGGTTTCAGTCAGTTCAGCGCCCTGCAGAAAGCCCAGGCCGTGCTCGCCATGCAATCCTGGGCGGATGTTGCCAACGTGACATTCACCGAAGCTGCCCGTGGTGGCGACGGTCACATGACCTTCGGTAACTACAGCGGCGGCCAGGACGGTGCAGCAGCGTTTGCCTTCCTGCCAGGCACCGAGCCAGGCTATGACGGTCAGTCCTGGTACCTGACCGGCAGTGGCTACGACGTTAACAAGACACCGGGCCTGAACAATTACGGGCGTCAGACCCTGACGCACGAAATCGGCCACACCCTGGGCCTGTCTCACCCTGGCGACTATAACGCCGGCGAAGGCAACCCGACTTACAAGGATGCTTCCTACGGGCAAGACACCCGCGGTTACAGCCTTATGAGTTACTGGAGTGAAAGCAACACCAATCAGAACTTCAGCAAGGGCGGGGTAGAAGCCTACGCGTCCGGCCCGCTGATGGACGACATCGCGGCGATTCAGAAGCTCTACGGTGCCAACACCACCACCCGTACCGGTGACACCACCTACGGTTTCAACTCCAACACCGGTCGCGACTTCCTCAGTGCTTCGTCGTCGAGCGACAAACTCGTGTTCTCGGTATGGGACGCGGGCGGCAAGGACACCCTGGACTTCTCCGGGTTCACCCAGAACCAGAAGATCAACCTCAATGATGCCTCGTTCTCCGACGTTGGCGGCATGGTGGGTAACGTGTCCATCGCCAAGGGCGCGATCATCGAGAACGCCATCGGCGGTTCGGGCAACGACCTGCTGATCGGCAACAGCGTGGCCAACGAGCTCAAGGGCGGTGCCGGCAACGACATCCTCTACGGGGCTGGCGGTGCCGACAAGCTGTGGGGCGGCGCGGGTTCGGACACCTTCGTGTTCGCGGCCAGCTCCGACTCCAAGCCGGGTGCGATTGATCAGATCCTCGACTTCGTCAGCGGTCTGGACAAAATCGACCTGACCGGCATCACCAACGGCGCCGGCCTTCACTTCGTCAGCGCCTTCACCGGTGCGGCGGGCGATGCCGTGTTGACCTCGTCGGGCGGCAACAGCCTGCTGTCGGTGGACTTCTCCGGGCACGGCGTGGCCGACTTCCAGGTCAGCACCGTGGGCCAGGCAGCGACCAGCGACATCGTGGCGTGATGTAACAGGGAAAGCGGCGCGTCATGCGCCGCTTTCTTTACTTGCATCGGTTGGATCTGTAGGCAAGGCTACGCGCCGGAGCGAATATTCCCATGATCAGTAAAGCTTTTACCTACAAGGCAGTGGCGTGGCTTTCCGCGGCGTTCATCATGATTTCTGGAGAAACAAGTATGGCAAGCAGCCTCAGACTCGAAGATCCCTCGGTATTTGCCGGGCAATGGCAGGCGACGCTGACGGCGCGCGAAGATGCGCCGCAGGCGCAGACCCTGCAGGACAAACCCTCGAACACGTGCGTCATCGAGCTGGAGGCCAATCAGACCCTGGGCAAAGGTGCCGACTGCCTGGGCGCATGGCTTGAGCAAACACCCATCGGCTGGTTTCCCGAGCCCGATGGCCTGTCGGTCACCGGTAAGGAAGGCTCAAGAATCCAGTTTTTCAGCCGACAACGTGATGGGCTTTATCTGACGACTTTGAAATCAGGCTTGGTGATTACACTTGAGCGCTCGGCGCAATAGTCTTGATCAGGCAGCGCATGAAAGGGTTTTAATATAAAGCGTCAATGAAAGGTTATAAGCCGCGATGTTCATGGCAGCTGCGCCGCATTAAATAGCGCTAGTTGTTATGAAAGTGTAAGCGGCCACCGGCAAAGAAAGCGCCGACTGTGTGCGGTTAATTAATTTGAAGTCTCGTCAAAGACTGGCGAGAGATATCTCTCAGGAATAATCAATGAAGATGGCGAAGGCCCCAGCCACCGCTCCCCTCATCAAGGCATTGGGTGACTATAAAAGCATTCTGATCAGCGTCGGTTGCTTTACCGCACTGATTAACGTGCTGATGCTGGTGCCCTCCATTTATATGCTTCAGGTGTATGACCGGGTACTGTCGTCGCAGAACGAAACCACCCTGGCGATGCTGTCGCTGATGGTCGTTGGTTTCTTTGCCTTTATCGGCCTGCTCGAGGTAATCCGCAGCTTCATCGTCATCCGCATCGGTAGCCAACTGGAGCGCCGTTTCAACCTGCGGGTCTATCAGGCCGCGTTCGAGCGCAACCTGTTCAAGGGCGAGGGCAATGCCGGGCAGTCGCTGGGCGACCTGACCCACATCCGCCAGTTCGTCACCGGGCCGGCGCTGTTTGCGTTTTTCGACGCGCCGTGGTTCCCGGTCTATCTGTTCGTGATTTACCTGTTCAACGTCTGGCTCGGCGTCCTCGCCACGGCGGGCGCGCTGCTGCTGATCGCGCTGGCGTGCCTCAACGAATACATGACCAAAAAGCCGTTGGGCGATGCCGCCGGTTTTTCGCAGAAATCCAGTCAACTGGCGACCAGTCATTTGCATAACGCCGAAACCATTCAGGCGATGGGCATGCTTGGTTCGCTGCGCAAGCGCTGGTTCCAGGTGCACTCGCGTTTCCTCGGCCTGCAGAATCAGGCCAGTGACACCGGGGCAGTGATCAGCTCGATGAGTAAAACCCTGCGCCTGTGCCTGCAATCGCTGGTGCTGGGGCTGGGTGCGTTGCTGGTGATCAAGGGCGACATGACCGCCGGGATGATGATCGCCGGTTCCATTCTGATGGGCCGCGTTCTGAGCCCGATCGACCAGTTGATCGCCGTGTGGAAACAGTGGAGCGGGGCGAAGCTGGCGTATCGCCGTCTCGACGCCTTGCTGCAAGCGTTTCCACCGAGCGACGAAGCGATGGCGTTGCCGGCGCCGAAAGGGCAGATCACCTTCGAGCAAGTCAGCGCGGGCCCACCGGGGCAACGTGCAGCGACCTTGCACATGGTCAATTTCCATCTGGGTGCCGGTGAAGTGCTGGGTGTGCTCGGGGCTTCCGGCTCCGGCAAGTCGACGCTGGCCCGAGTCCTCGTCGGCGTGTGGCCGACCCTCGGCGGCATCGTGCGCCTGGACGGCGCCGACATCCATCGCTGGAACCGCGACCAGCTCGGTCCGTACATCGGCTACCTGCCGCAGGACATCGAACTGTTCAGCGGCAGCATCGCCGAGAACATTGCGCGGTTCAGCGAGGCCGACCCGCAGAAAGTGGTGGCGGCCGCACAACAGGCCGGCGTCCACGAGATGATCCTGCGTCTGCCGCAGGGCTACGACACACAACTGGGCGAGGACGGCAGCGGTCTGTCCGGCGGCCAGAAGCAGCGCGTGGCCCTGGCCCGCGCGATGTACGGCACGCCGAGTCTGGTGGTGCTGGACGAACCGAACTCCAACCTCGACACCGTCGGCGAAGCCGCCCTGGCCAGCGCCATCGCCCAGCTCAAGGCCCAGGGCACCACGGTGGTGCTGGTGACGCACCGTTCTTCGGTGCTGGCTCAGGCCGACAAGTTGCTGGTACTCAACGAGGGTCGTTTGCAGGCCTTCGGTCAGAGTCAGGAAGTGCTCAAGGCGCTGTCCGGCCAGCAGGAGCAACAACGTGAGAAAGCTGCACAAGCACCGGGCGGGCTCAGCATGAGCCGGCAGTACCAGCCCTCGACAAGGAATTCGGGTGTATGAGCAGCGCCAGCATGAACACTGAAAACGAAGCGAACATGGAACACGCCTACATCACTGAACGCCCGGAGCGCGACGCGAAGTTTTTCGCCCGCATGGGCTGGATTCTGGCCATCGTCGGCGCCGGCAGCTTCTTCACCTGGGCGGCATTGGCGCCGCTGGATCAGGGGATTCCGGTGCAGGGCACCGTGGTGGTGACAGGCAAACGCAAAGCCGTGCAGTCAATGAGCAGCGGTGTGGTCAGCCGCATTCTGGTGCGCGAAGGCGAGATCGTGAAACAGGGGCAACCGCTGTTTCGTCTCGACCAGACCCAGGTTGCGGCTGACGTGCAATCGCTGCAAGCGCAATACCGCATGGCCTGGGCCAGCCTGGCGCGTTGGCAGGCCGAGCGTGACAACCTCAAGCAGGTGACCTTTCCGGCCGAACTGAGCAGTGATCCGGACCCGCGTCTGGCCCTGGTGCTCGAAGGCCAGCGTCAACTGTTCAGCAGCCGTCGCGAAGCGTTCTACCGCGAGCAGGCCGGGTTGCGCGCCAGCATCGAAGGCGCCACCGCGCAACTGGCCGGCATGCGCCGTGCGCGCACTGATCTCAATGCCCAGGCCGATTCGCTGCAGCAACAACTGAGCAACCTGCAGCCGCTGGCAGACAACGGCTACATCCCGCGCAACCGTTTGATGGAATATCAGCGTCAATTGTCGCAAGTGCAGCAGCAACTGGCAGAGAACACCGGGGAAAGCGGCCGTGTGGAGCAGGGCATCCTCGAATCGCGGCTGAAACTGCAACAGCACGGCGAGGAATATCAGAAGGAAGTTCGCACGCAACTGGCCGATGCCCAGTTGAAAAGCGTCACGCTGTCCGAGCAACTGACCTCCGCCGGTTTCGACCTGCAACACAGCGAGATTGTCGCCACCGCCGATGGCGTGGCGGTCAACCTCGGTGTGCACACCGAAGGCGCCGTGGTCCGGCAGGGCGAAACCCTGCTGGAGATCGTACCCCAAGGCACCAGCCTGGAAGTGGAAGGGCACTTGCCGATCAACCTGATCGACAAGGTCGGCACGCATTTGCCGGTGGACATCCTGTTCACCGCGTTCAACCAGAGCAAAACCCCGCGGGTACCGGGTGAAGTCAGCCTGATTTCTGCCGACCAGATGATCGACGAGAAAACCGGCGTGCCGTACTACGTGTTGCGCAGCAGTGTCAGTGATCAGGCCATGGAAAAACTCAACGGTCTGGTGATCAAGCCCGGCATGCCGGCAGAGATGTTCGTGCGTACCGGTGAACGTTCACTCCTCAACTATCTGTTCAAACCGCTGCTCGACCGGGCAGGCTCCGCGTTGACCGAGGAATAAGGATGTTCGGCTGTATGAATAAGCTTTCCATGCTCGCGGCGGCAATGATGCTCCTGACGAGTCACACAGCAGTGGCGGCGATGGGGCCGTTCGAGATTTACGAACAAGCGTTGCGCAACGACCCGGTGTTCCTCGGCGCGATCAAGGAGCGTGATGCCGGCCTGGAGAACCGCGCCATTGGCCGCGCCGGGCTGTTGCCGAAAATCGGTTACACCTACAACAAGGGCCGTAACTCGTCGAAGGCGACCTCGCTCGACGAACGTGCGCGCAATCGTACCGATGACCGCAACTACAGCAGTTACGGCTCGGCCCTGACCCTGCAACAACCGTTGCTCGACTACGAGGCTTATGCCGCGTATCGCAAAGGCGTGGCGCAGTCGCTGTTCGCCGACGAGAACTTCCGTGGCAAGAGTCAGGAACTGTTGGTGCGGGTACTGGACAACTACACCAAGGCCTTGTTTGCCCAGGATCAGATTGATATCGCCCAGGCGAAGAAGAAGGCCTACGAGCAGCAGTTCCAGCAAAACGAGCACATGTTCAAACAGGGCGAGGGCACCCGCACCGACATTCTCGAAGCCGAGTCGCGTTACGAACTGGCGACCGCCGAAGAGATCGAGGCGCGCAACGAGCAGGATGCCGCGCTGCGTGAACTGGGCGCTCTGGTCGGTGTGCCGGCGGTGGATATCGGTGATCTGGTGCCGCTGAATCAGAACTTCCAGACCTTCGCGCTGATGCCGGCCAACTACGACACCTGGCACGAAATGGCGATCAGCAATAACCCCAACCTGGCGTCGCAACGCCAGGCGGTGGAAGTGGCACGCTACGAAGTGGAGCGCAACCGCGCCGGGCACTTGCCGAAAGTCAGCGCCTACGCGTCGATGCGGCAGAACGAATCGGAAAGCGGCAATACCTACAACCAGCGGTACGAAACCAACACCATCGGTTTTGAAGTCAGCGTGCCGTTGTATGCCGGTGGCGGGGTGTCGGCATCGACGCGCCAGGCCAGTCGCACCATGGAACAGGCGGAGTACGAACTGGATGGCAAGACGCGCGAGACACTGATCGAGCTGCGGCGTCAGTTCAGTGCGTGCCTGTCCGGGGTGAGCAAATTGCGTGCTTATCAGAAAGCGCTGACCTCGGCGGAAGCGCTGGTGGTGTCGACCAAACAAAGCATTCTCGGCGGCGAACGGACCAACCTCGACGCCTTGAATGCCGAACAGCAACTGTTCACCACCCGCCGCGATCTGGCGCAGGCGCGGTACGACTATTTGATGGCCTGGACCAAATTGCATTACTACGCCGGGACCTTGAACGAACAGGATCTGGCGCGGGTGGATGAAGCTTTTGTGGTAGCTCAAGAGCCCTCACCCTAACCCTCTCCCAGAGGGAGAGGGGACCGATTGGGGGATATTTCAGAGGTACACCGACCTGATCGAGCGGCGCTGAATCCACAATCGACCCGTTTCTTCAGGTCGTTGAATGACGCAAGACAGCTCGGTCTGCTCCCTCTCCCTCGGGGAGAGGGCTGGGGTGAGGGGAACAGGCAGCACCGCAGACAAACCTGCATAAAACAATAAAAGTGAGTGGTGAACATGGACGTACGCTTCAAGCCGGCATCGGTCGGCACCCTGTTGCTTGCAGTTTCTGTTGCGCAGGCCCAGGCGCAGTACCTGGAAACCGGCAAACCCGGCGATCCCGCCAGTTGGCGCAGCACCGAGTTTCTGCGCGACTGGGGCCTGGAACGCATGCAGGCCGACCAAGCCTATGCCGCCGGCATCACCGGCAAAGGGGTGAAAATCGGCGCGCTCGATTCCGGTTTCGATGCCGCCCATCCCGAGTTCGCCAGCGACCGCTATCACCCGGTACTGGCCAGCGGCAGCTACGTTGACGGCTCGCTGTTCAACGTCGACGGCACCCTCAACCCGAACAACGACTCCCACGGCACCCACGTGGTCGGCACCATGGGGGCGTCCCGCGACGGCAGCGGCATGCACGGGGTGGCGTATAACGCGCAGCTCTACGTCGGCAACACCAACAAGAACGACAGCTTCCTGTTCGGCCCCAACCCCGACCCGCGTTATTTCAAAGCGGTGTATAACGCCCTGGCCGATGCCGGCGTGCGCGCGATCAACAACAGCTGGGGCAGTCAGCCGCCGGATGTCAGCTATCGCACCCTGGCCGATCTGCACGCCGCCTACGCCCAACACTACAACCAAGGCACGTGGCTCGACGCCGCAGGCGACGTGTCGCGCCGTGGTGTGATCAACGTGTTCAGTGCCGGCAACAGCGGTTACCCGAATGCCAGCGTGCGTTCGGCGCTGCCGTACTTTCAGCCGGACCTTGAAGGTCACTGGCTGGCCGTCTCCGGGCTCGACCAAGGCAATCAGCAGAAGTACAACCAATGCGGTCTCGCCAAGTACTGGTGCATCACCACGCCGGGGGCGAAGATCGACAGCACCATCCCCGGTGGCGGTTACGCGATCAAGTCCGGCACCTCGATGGCGGCGCCGCACGCCACTGGCGCCCTGGCGCTGGTGATGGAGCGTTACCCGTACATGAACAATCAGCAGGCGCTTGAAGTACTGCTGACCACCGCCACGCAGCTCGATGGCTCGGCTACCGACGCACCGACCGCTCAGGTCGGCTGGGGCGTGGTCAACCTGAACCGGGCCATGCGCGGGCCGGGCCAGTTGCTCGGCGCGTTCGATGCCAGTCTGGGGGCGGGGCAGCGCGATATCTGGAGCAATGACATCTCCGACAAGGCACTGATCCAGCGTCAGAGCGAGGATCTCGCCGAGCACAATGCCTGGCAGCAAACCCTGCAGGACAAGGGCTGGCAGAACGGCGTCCCGGGCGGTGCCAGTCAGCAGGATCAGACCGACTATGCCATCGGCAGCGCCCGCGACGCAGCGGCGGCGCAGCGGATTTATCAGGGCAGCCTGATCAAGTCCGGCGCCGGGCAGCTGATTCTTACCGGCAACAATACCTATCGCGGCCCGACCACGGTCAATGGCGGCTTGTTGACGGTGAACGGTGCGCTGACGTCTGCCGTGACCGTGAACGACAACGCTACGCTCGGCGGTTCCGGGCGCATCGGCGCATTGACCGCCAACAGCGGCAGCCGCGTGGCGCCGGGCAATTCCATCGGCACCTTGAACGTGGCCGGTGACGTGACCTTCGCGCCGGGTTCGACTTACGCGGTAGAACTCTCGCCGACCAGCAGCGATCGGATCGTTGCCGGCGGCACGGCAACCGTTAGCGGCGCCACGGTCAGCCTGTCGCTGGAAAACAGCCCGACACTGCTCAGCAGCGCCGAGACGCAAAGCCTGCTCGGGCGCCAGTACGACATCCTGCAAGCGGCGGGCGGCATACAGGGCCGGTTCGGTGCGGTGCTGCCGAATTACCTGTTTATCGGTGGCAGCCTCGACTATTCCGGCAACGGCATTCAGCTCGACATAGAACGTAATGCAACCGCGTTCGCCAGCGTCGGCCAGACCCCGAACCAACGTGCGGTGGCGGCGGCGGTGGAAGGTCTCGGCGCCGGCAATTCGGTGTACGAAAGCCTGTTGCTGGCGGCCGACGCGCCGGCCGCGCAACAAGCCTTCCAGCAGTTGAGCGGCGAGATCTATCCGGCGCTCGGCTCGATGCTGATCAATGACAGCCGCCAGTTGCGCGACGCGTTGGGTGAACGTCTGCACGATGCCTCGGCGGCGCACAGCAACGGCTGGATCAAGGCCCTCGGCGCCTGGGGCACCACCGATTCGAGCCATGACACGGCGGGTTACAGCACCTCGATTGGCGGCCTGCTGGCCGGTGTCGACGGCGCCCTCGACGAGCAGACCCGCATCGGTCTGGTCACCGGCTACAGCGACAGCTCATTGAGCATGGGCTCGGGCACGCATTCATCGGCCAAGGTCGACAGCTATCACCTCGGCGCGTACGCCGGCCATGAAACCGGCGCCTGGCGCTTGAGCACCGGAGCGGCGTACAGCTGGCACCGTGCGGATGTGAAGCGCGACTTGCAGTACGGCAACGTCAGCGGCAAACAGAAGGCCAAGGTCGATGCGAGCACCACGCAAGTGTTCGGTGAAGCGGCGTATCGACTGCACCTGCAACCGTTGGCACTGGAGCCGTTCGCCAACCTCGCGTATGTGCACCTGGACACCGAAGGCTTCAGGGAAAAGGGCAATGCAGCGGCACTGAAAAGCACCGGCGACCAGCGTGATGCGGTACTGAGCACCCTCGGTGTGCGCGTGCTGAAGACCTTCAACCTGTCGGCGCAGCAATCGCTGGACGTCAGCGGCCACCTCGGCTGGCAGCACAGCCTGAGCGCTATCGACTCCGGGCAGCACCTGCGTTTTGCCAGCGGCGGCACGCCGTATTCGGTGGAGAGCTCGGCACTGCTGCGCGATGCCGCATTGGTGGGCGTGCAGGCCGGCCTGGCGTTGAGCAAGGACGTGCGGGTGAACCTCGATTACACCGGACAACTGGCCAGCCGCGAAAAGAGTCATGGCGTTGGCTTGAGTTTGAACTGGCAGTTCTGACCGAGGGGAGGGACGCCAATCCCTGCAGGAGCTGCGGCAGGCTGCGCAAACACAGACCTGTGGCGAGGGGATTTATCCCCGTTCGGCTGCGCAGCAGTCGCAGACCCATACGACTCGGTTTGCCTGAAAGGTTGCAGGGGGCCGCTTAAATCCCCTCGCCACAAGGCAGTGCATGCATTCGAGATAAACGGATTTTTCGCAACATCACTAAGGAAGGTCGCTGGATGAATAACAACAATACCCCCGCGCAAACGGGTGGCCGCTTTGCCCTGAAAACCCTCACGTGCGCCGTGTTGTGCGCACTGACCAGTTGGGGCACCGCGCACGCGGCGCCCTACGTGGAAAACGGTCGCAAGGGTGATCCCTCGAGTTGGCGCAGCGCCGAATTCCAGGCCGACTGGGGCCTGGGTGCGATCGGTGCCGATTACGCCTATGCCGCCGGCTATACCGGCAAAGGCGTGAAGCTGGGCATTTTCGACCAGCCGGTGTACGCCGCGCATCCGGAGTTCTCCGGCAGCAACAAGGTGATCACCCTGGTCACGCGCGGGATCCGCGAATACACCGACCCGTACATTCCGGTGAAGGCGGGTGATGCGTTCCTGTACGACGGCTCGCCCTCGGTCGGCTCCGACGGCAAGCTCGGTGCCCACGGCACCCACGTCGGGGGTATCGCCGCTGGCAGTCGTGACGGCGGGCCGATGCACGGCGTAGCGTTCGGCGCACAGATCATCAGCGCCGACAACGGCGACCCCGGCCCGGAAGACGGTATCGTGCGCGGTAATGACGGCGCGGTGTACAAGGCCGGTTGGGATGCGCTGATCGCCAGCGGCGCGCGGATCATCAACAACAGCTGGGGCATCGGCATCACCGACCGTTTCGACCTCGGTGGCCGCGATCCGGCGTACCCGCACTTCACCGTCAACGACGCGCAATTGCAGTTCAACGAAATCCGCACGCTGCTCGGCACCAAACCCGGCGGCGCCTACGACGGTGCAATCGCGGCGGCCCGCAGCGGTATCGTGACGATCTTCGCCGCCGGTAACGACTACAACCTCAACAACCCGGACGCCATCGCCGGCCTCGGCTATTTCGTCCCGGACATCGCGCCCAACTGGATCACCGTCGCTGCGTTGCAGAAGAACCCGGACCTGGCCAGCGCCAACCCGTACATCATGAGCACGTTCTCTTCGCGTTGCGGCTACACCGCGAGTTTCTGCGTCTCGGCGCCAGGCACGAAAATCTACAGCGCGATCATCGAAGGCACCAACGCCGACAACCTGACCACCGGTTACAAAAATTACAATGGCACCTCGATGGCCGCGCCACACGTGGCCGGCTCGATGGCGGTGCTGATGGAGCGCTTCCCGTACATGTCCGGCGACCAGGTCGCCACGGTGCTGCGCACCACCGCCACCGACCTCGGCGCACCGGGCATCGACGCCCTGTACGGCTGGGGCATGATCAACTTGCGCAAGGGCATCGACGGCCCGGCGATGTTCGTCAACGAGCAGGACATCCCCGAAGAGTTCCGCATTCAGGGGGCTTACGGCTCCGGTCAGTTCGTCGCTGATTTGCCGGGTATCGGCGCGATCATCGACAAGGGCAAGCCCACCGAGCGTGTCTGCAACGACATCACCTGCGGCCTCGACACCTGGCGCAACGATATTTCCGGTCATGGCGGTTTGACCAAGCAGGGCCTCGGCACTCTGGTGTTGACCGGCAACAACACCTACAGCGGCCCGACCCTGGTCAATCAGGGACGACTGGCGATCAACGGTTCGCTGCAATCGGCGGTGACCGTGAATGACGGCGGCGTCCTCGGCGGTAACGGCCATATTGGCGCGCTGTCGGTGAAAAGCGGCGGTACCGTGGCACCCGGCAACTCCATCGGCACCTTGAACGTGGCCGGCGACGTGACCTTCGCCCCGGGCTCGACCTATGCCGTTGAACTGTCGCCGACCAGCAGCGACCAGATCATCGCCACCGGCAAAGCGGTGATTGAAGGCGCGACGGTGAGCATGTCCCTGGAAAACAGCCCGACCTTGCTGACCACCAGCGAAGTGCAAAGCCTGCTCGGCACCCGCTACAACATCCTGCAAGCAGCGGGCGGGATCGAAGGCCGCTTCGGTCAGGTATTGCCGGATTACGCGTTCCTCGGTGGCATCCTCGATTACTCGGCGGGCGGTATCCAGCTGGCGGTCGGGCGCAACGAAGCCTCCTTCGCCAGCGTCGGCCTGACGCCGAACCAGCGTGCGGTCGGTGCTGCTGCCGAACGGCTGGGCGCGGGCAATGCGCTGTTCGAAACCTTGCTGTTGTCGCCGAACGCGGCCTCGGCGCAACAGGCCTTCCAGCAACTGTCCGGCGAAATCCACCCGGCTATCGGCACGCTGTTGATCAACGACAGCCGTTACCTGCGTGAGGCAGTGGGCGAGCGTCTGCGCGAACGTGACCTGTTCAACGCCGGTGCACCGACCGATGACCGCAGCAACGCCTGGGTCAAGGTCCTGGGTTCGTGGGGCAAGAGCGATGGCGGGCATGACAATGCCGACTCCAACAGCTCGATCAGTGGTTTGCTGGCCGGTGTCGACGGCTTGATTGCTGAAGATACTCGCTTGGGTTTCGTTACCGGTTACAGCGACAGCTCGTTGAACATGGGCAGTGGCACGCATTCGTCGGCGTCGGTCGACAGCTACCACTTGGGTGCGTACTTGGGGCATCAGATCGACGCATTGCGCCTGACCGCCGGTGCGGCCTACAGCTGGCATCGCGTGGACGTGAAGCGTGAACTGCAGTTCGGTGGTGTCAGCGGCAGACAGAAAACCAAGCACGACGCCGCCACGACTCAGGTGTTCACTGAAGCGGCTTACGACCTGGGCCTGCAACCGATGAACCTGGAGCCGTTCGCCAATCTGTCGTACGTGCACCTGAACACCGAAAGCTTCACCGAAAAGGGTGACGCGGCGGCGCTCAAAAGCGGCGAAGACAACCGCGACGTGGTGCTCTCGACCCTGGGTGTGCGTGCCAAGCGCACGTTTGCCGTGTCGGACCAGCATCAGCTGGAACTGGGGGCGAGCCTTGGCTGGCAGCACAACCTGAGCAGCGTCGATGCGGACAGCCACCTGGCCTTCGCCAATGGCAACAGCGCGTTCACCGTGCAGAGCGTGTCGATGGATCGTGATGCGGCGGTGGTGGGCGTACGCGCCGGTCTGGCGCTCAATCGCGATGTGCGGGTGAACCTGGATTACAACGGGCTGATCGGTAACAACGAGAAGAACCACGGCGTGGGTCTGACCCTCGACTGGCAGTTCTAAGGCATGCCGGCAGTTCTTGCGAGAACTGCCGGTCTTGAAGGAAGAGAGGGCACAGCATGGGACTGTTCGATTACAAGAATGCTGATGGCAAAGCGTTGTACAGCGACGCCATCGCGCTGACGTTGTACGCCTACACACCGACCGGCAAACCGTTGCCCGCGACGGCCTGGGCCCCGGTGACCGCGACGGCGCTGGGCTATCAGGGCAAGGTTGGCGACAAGGGCACGTTCTTCGGCGAGAAAGACGGCTTTACCAGCGCCGAAGCCGAAGTGCTCGGCAAGTACGACGCCTCCGGCAAACTGATCGGTATCGGTGTGGCCTTCCGTGGTACCGGCGGGCTGGACTACAGCGACACCTTCGGCGACATGAAAAACAATCTGCTGGCGGCGTTCGGGCCAGCGGATTATGCGAGCAACTACGCGAAAAACGCCTTCGACAACCTGCTCAAGGCCGTCGCTGCGTTTGCCATCGCCAATGGCATCGCTGCCAAGGACGTCTTGATCAGCGGCCACAGCCTCGGCGGGCTCGGGGTCAACAGCGTGGCCGAGTTGAGTGCAAACAATTGGGGCGGGTTCTTCAAGGACGCCAACTACATTGCGTTTGCCTCGCCGACCCAGAGCAGCACCGGCAACAATGTATTGAACATCGGCTATGAGAACGACCCGGTGTTCCGCGTGCTTGATGGCACCACGTTCAGCAGCGCCTCGATGGGCAAGCACGACAAGCCGCATGATTCGACTACCGACAACATCGTCAACTTCAACGACCACTATGCGTCCACCGCACAGAACCTGGTGCCGTTCAGCATCATCAATCCGCTGAGCTGGTCGGCGCACAGTTCGCTGGGGTATGCCGATGGCTTGAATCGGGTGATCGACTCGAAGTTCTACAACCTCACCGACAAGGACTCGACGATCATCGTCTCCAACCTGGAGCAAGCATCCCGGGGCAAAACCTGGGTCGAGGACCTCGGGCGCAGCGGCGAGCCGCACACCGGCAGCACCTTCATCATCGGCACCGACAGCAACGACTGGCTCAAGGGCGGGGCGGGCAACGACTTCCTTGAAGGCCGTGCCGGCGATGACCGGTTCCGTGACGACGGTGGCTTCAACATCCTGCTCGGTGGCCAGGGTCACAACACCTTCGAATTGCAGAAACCGTTGCAGAACTTCAGCTTCGCCAACGACGGAGACGGCACGCTGTACGTGCGCGACGCCTACGGCGGCATCAGCATGACTCGCGACATCGGTGCGCTGGTGAGCAAGGAGGCGGGGTCGTGGTGGGGCAGCAAGGACATCACCTGGGGCGTCACGGCCAAGGGCTTGAGCAATGGCAACCAACTGACCCAGTACACCCATTCGCTCAACGGCGATGCGTACGGCAATGCGTTGCACGCGACCGCCGACGGTGACTGGCTGTTCGGCCTCGGTGGCGACGACAAACTGGTCAGCGACAAGGGCCACGTGACCTTCGTCGGCGGCGCCGGAAACGACGTGATGACGGCGGTGGGTGGCAACAACACCTTCCTGTTCAGCGGCGCGTTCGGCTTCGATGCCATCAATGGCTACCAGGGCAGCGACAAACTGGTGTTCATGGGCGTCGAAGGCGCGGGGCAGGGCTACGACTACAAGCAGCACGCCTCGCAGTCCGGGGCCGACACCGTGCTGAAGATTGGCGACTATGCCGTGACCCTGATCGGGGTGGGAGTGGCTAACCTGTCGGACTCGGCATTCGTTTTTGCCTAGTACTCCCTGCAGGAGCGAGCCTGCTCGCGATAGCGGTGTGTCAGTTTGCATTTATTAATCAGACACATCGCTATCGCCAGCAGCCTCACTCCTGCAGTTAAACGCTAAACGTAGTTTCTGAAATGCTCCGGGGCGTCCCCCAAGGGGCGCCCTGGCTGTGAGCTATCTCTGACAATTCCAACAAAAGAGAGGCAATAGCAATGGGTGTGTTTGACTACAAAAACTTCGGCACAGCCGATTCCAAGGCGCTGTTCAGCGACGCCATGGCGATCACGCTGTATTCCTACCACAACCTCGATAACGGCTTTGCCACGGGTTATCAGCACAACGGCTTCGGCCTTGGCCTGCCGGCCACGCTGGTCACGGCGTTGCTGGGCGGCACGGACTCCCAGGGGGTTATCCCCGGCATTCCGTGGAACCTCGATTCGGAAAAACTCGCCCTCGACGCCGTGAAGAAGGCCGGCTGGACGCCGATCACCGCGTCGCAACTGGGGTATGAAGGCAAGACCGACGCACGCGGCACCTTCTTCGGCGAGAAGGCCGGTTACGCTACCGCGCAGGTCGAAATCCTCGGCAAGTACGACGCCCAGGGCCATCTGACGGAAATCGGCATCGCCTTTCGCGGCACCAGCGGCCCGCGGGAAAACTTGATCCTCGACTCCATCGGCGATGTGATCAACGACCTGCTGGCGGCGTTCGGTCCCAAGGACTACGCCAGGAACTACGTCGGTGAAGCCTTCGGCAACCTGCTCAGTGATGTCGTGGCGTTCGCCAAGGCCAACGGCCTGACCGGCAAGGACGTGCTGGTCAGCGGCCACAGCCTCGGCGGGCTGGCAGTCAACAGCATGGCCGACCTGAGCGGCGGCAAATGGGGCGGCTTCTTCGCCGATTCCAACTACATTGCCTACGCCTCACCGACCCAGAGCAGCACCGACAAGGTGCTCAACGTCGGTTACGAAAACGATCCGGTATTCCGCGCCCTCGACGGCTCGAACTTCACCGGCGCCTCGATCGGCGTGCACGACGCGCCGAAGGAATCGGCCACCGACAACATCGTCAGCTTCAACGATCACTACGCCTCGACCGCGTGGAATCTGCTGCCGTTCTCGATCCTCAACATCCCGACCTGGATCTCACACCTGCCGACTGCTTACGGCGACGGCATGAACCGGATCATCGAGTCGAAGTTCTACGACCTGACCAGCAAGGACTCGACGATCATCGTCGCCAACCTGTCGGACCCGGCGCGCGCCAATACCTGGGTGCAGGACCTCAATCGCAATGCCGAAACCCACAAGGGCAGCACCTTTATCATCGGCAGCGACGCCAACGACCTGATCCAGGGCGGCAGTGGCAACGACTATCTGGAGGGCCGCGCCGGCAACGACACCTTCCGCGACAGTGGCGGCTACAACGTCATCCTCGGCGGCGCCGGCAATAACACCCTCGACTTGCAGAAATCGGTGAACACCTTCGACTTTGCCAACGACGGCGCCGGCAACCTGTACATCCGCGATGCCAAAGGCGGGATCAGCATCACCCGCGATATCGGCAGCATCGTCACCAAGGAGCCGGGCTTCCTCTGGGGGCTGTTCAAGGACGACGTGACCCACAGCGTCACCAGCAGCGGCTTGAAGGTCGGCAACAACCTCACCGCGTATGAGTCGAGCGTCAAAGGCAGCAGCGGTGCCGACACACTCAAGGCGCATGCTGGCGGTGACTGGCTGTTCGGGCTCGATGGCAACGATCATCTGGTGGGTGGCGCCGGTAATGACGTCTTCGTCGGTGGCGCCGGCAACGACCTGATGGAGTCGGGCGGCGGGGCGGACACGTTCCTGTTCAACGGGGCGTTCGGCCAGGACCGGGTGGTCGGGTTTACGTCCAACGACAAACTGGTGTTCCTGGGCGTGCAGGGGGTGTTGCCGACCGATGACTTGCGTGCCCATGCCGCGACAGTGGGGCAGGACACGGTGCTGACGTTTGGCAATGATTCGGTGACGCTGGTCGGGGTTGCGCTCAATAGCTTGAGTGCCGACGGTATTGTGATCGCCTGATATTGATTGGCAACACACAACCTGTGGCGAGGGCGCTGGCTCCCTCGCCACAATCGGGTGCTGGAAGTGACTCGATGGCCATTCTCTGACTCAAACCCTGTGCAAACAGGAAAAGCGGCCTAAAGCCAGAACGTGCACACACGTTCTATAGCTAGCCGCCATTGAGTACAGGAGATTCACACGTGAGAAGTTTCAAGGGGTCTATCGGTTTCGTCGGACTGGCGCTGTGTTCCGCCAATGTCTGGGCCGATCTGCCTCAAACCTCGATTCTGAGCCGTTACGGCACCAGCATCGAGCAACTGCCGAGCCCGGCCAAGACCAAAGCGGTCGAGCCGGTCGAGGAGAAAAGCCGTTTTCAGATCCAGCCCGAACAGCCCTTCGTGACTATTCGCCTGGGTGACGGCAAACCACCGCCGCAAACCACAGGCAATCCGAGCATTGACCGCATGGCCCAGCAGGACCTGGAGCGTTGCCAGCGCCTGCAAGGCGAATTGGTACGACGTGGCGGCAGCTACTTCAGTTGCGACAACAGCATCCCGGGCATGCCCGCTTTCGAATAACCCGAGACGCCTGTGCAGGAGCTGCCGAGGCGGCGATCTTGATCGTTCCCACGCACAGCGTGGGAACGAACGGCAGCAGGGTGTCAGTCTTCTTCGCGAACAGTGGCAACCTCATCGGCGCGCACTTTCACCTTGGCCCCGGAAATATCCTCGAATTCATAGAAACCGTCCTTGGTTTTGGTCTTCGGCATGTCCTTGGTCAAATACTGAGTGCCGTTCTGCAGGGTGACCACGGTCTGGGTCGAGCAACCGCCCAAAGCCAGCAAAGCCGCAACTGCCAGAGGAATGCCCAGCGTCTTGATTTTCATACCCACTTCTAGATCCTCGTTCCATGTGATACCGAGCAATGTCGGTCTTCTAACGCGGTTGGTGCCATCACGCGGGAAAAAGTTCGATGCGCCGGTCAAAAAATGCCACTGATCCTTTTCCGTTTGCACCGGACGGGGCTGAGCTGGTATCTGTACGCATAACCAGTACTCGTTCGCCATGGCCCTGAATTTCCGTGACTGCCAATCCCCTCGACGATCCGTTCTATTACCTCAACAACTTCCGGCAAGTGCTTGACTGGCTTGAGCTGCGCTATGCCGATGTGATGAGCGCAACCGAGCACGCCTTCATTCGCGACTTCAAGGCATTGCCCAAACCGTCGCAAGGTTTGCTGGTGCGCATGGTGATGCGCAAGGGCGTGCATTTTCGTGCCGGCAAACTCGCTTATGCCGAGATCGGTGACATCGCCGAGGCTGCGCGACCGTTGCTGGAGCATGGCTGGCTGGATGAACACGCCCCCTTGGCGCTGGCCGAGGTGTTCGAGGTGTTGCTCAAGGCCGAAATCCTGCAAGCGTTCGCCGCGTTCATCGAGCAACCCAAGGGCCGCAAGGACGACTGGCTGCCCGCACTCGCCGGGCTGTTCCCGGAAACCCGCCGCCTGTGCGACTGGGCACCGTTGCTCGCCGAGCGTCTGTTCAGCCTGACCATCATGGACCTGTGCGACCGCTTGCGCCTGATGTTCTTCGGCAACCTGTACCAGGACTGGTCGGAGTTCGTCCTCGCCGACCTCGGGATCTTCACCTACGAAAAAGTCGAGTTCTGCGCCGACTCCCGTGGTCTGCGCAGCCGCGAAGACGTTGACGCCTGCCTGTTTCTGCACACCTGCCAGCTGCGCTTCGAGGCCGGCGAACCGTTGGAGATCATTGTCGAGCAGGTCAGCGCCATGCATTTCGATAACCCGTGGCTGCAACGGCGGCGTGGCAAGGTGCTGTTCCAGATCGCCCAGTATTGCGAGCGCACCACCGAGTTTGCCCTGGCCCTGAACATCTACCGCGACTGTGCCTACCCGGGCGCGCGATTGCGCATGATCCGGGTGCTGGAGCGCTGCGGTGAATACGCCTTGGCCCTGGAACTCGCCACTGTGGCGGAGCAGGCCGTGGAGAGTGCTGCCGAACAACAAGGCCTGCAACGCATCGTGCCACGGCTGCGGCGCAAACTCGGTGGTCCGCCATTGAAACGGGTGGCGGCCAGACCGGTGGAGCGCCTGGATCTGCAGCTGCTGCGCAGCGATCCAGGGTTGTCGGTCGAGTACTACGTGCAGGCCCATCTGCACGACGACGATGGCCCGGTGCATTACGTGGAAAACAGTCTGATCAATTCGCTGTTCGGCCTGTTGTGCTGGCCGGCGATTTTTGCGCCGCTGCCGGGCGCGTTCTTTCACCCGTTCCAGCGCGGGCCGGTGGATTTGCTGAATGAAGACTTTCAGCAACGCCGCGCCGAACTGTTCCAGGCCTGTCTGGCTGAGCTCGACGATGGTCGCTATGCGCAGACCATTCGCGAACGATTTGTCGCCAAGTGGGGCATCCAGTCGCCATTCGTGTTTTGGGGCGCCTTGAATGAAGCCTTGCTGGAGCAGGCACTGGCCTGTCTGCCGGCCGAACACCTGAAACACTGGTTCAACCGGCTGCTGCTCGACATCAAGGCCAACCGTGCTGGCATGCCCGACCTGATCCAGTTCTGGCCGCAGCACAAAACTTACCGGATGATCGAAGTCAAAGGCCCCGGCGACCGCTTGCAGGATAACCAGCTGCGCTGGCTGGAGTTCTGCCATCAACACCAGATGCCGGTTGCCGTGTGTTACGTGCAATGGGCGGAGCAGAGCGCTTGAGCTACAGCATTGCCGTGCGCGCACTGTGCGAGTTCACCGCGAAATGCGGCGACCTCGACCTGCGTTTCACACCGTCCCCCACAGCGCTGGAAGGCATTGCCGGGCATCGTACCGTGGCTTCGCGGCGTAGCGAGCAGTATCAAAGTGAAGTCGCGCTGGAAGGCGAGTACCTGCAACTGAAGGTCAAGGGCAGGGCGGATGGCTACGACCCTGCGCAAAACTGCCTCGAAGAGGTCAAAACCTACCGTGGCGACCTGAGCAAGCAACCGGCCAATCATCGGCAATTGCACTGGGCGCAGGCCAAGGTTTACGGCTGGTTGATGTGCCGCAAGCTCGATGTGCAGCAGATCAACCTGGCGCTGGTGTATTTCGACATCGTCAGCGAGAAGGAAACCTGCCTGGTCGAAGCCTTCGACGCCAAGACCCTGCAGGACTTCTTCGAGCACCAATGCCGCTTGTTTCTGCATTGGGCCGAACAGGAAATGGCGCACCGTGATGCGCGTAATCGAGCGGCGCAGCACCTTAGCTTTCCCCATGCCGGTTTTCGCCCCGGCCAGCGGCACCTGGCCGAATCGGTGTTCAAGGCCGTCAGCACCGGTCGTTGTCTGATGGCCCAGGCGCCGACCGGGATCGGCAAGACCCTCGGCACCCTGTTCCCGATGCTCAAGGCGCTGGCGCCGCAGCAACTGGACAAGGTGTTCTTCCTGACCGCCAAGACCCCCGGGCGCAAACTGGCGCTGGACGCCAGTCAGGTGTTGTTCGATCAGACGCCGACATTGCCCTTGCGGGTCCTGGAAATGGTCGCCCGGGACAAGGCCTGCGAACACCCGGACAAGGCCTGTCACGGTGAATCCTGTCCCCTGGCGCAAGGCTTCTACGATCGTTTGCCCGCCGCCCGCGAAGCGGCCAGTCGCATCAACCTGCTTGATCAGGCGGCCATGCGCGACGTCGCCGCGCAACACTCGGTCTGTCCGTATTACCTGAGCCAGGAAATGGCCCGCTGGGCCGACGTGGTGGTAGCCGACTACAACTATTATTTCGACTTCAGTGCTTTGCTGTTCGGGCTGGCCCAGCTCAATCAGTGGAAAGTCGCCGTCCTGGCAGACGAGGCGCACAACCTGGTGGAGCGCGGCCGGCAGATGTACAGCGCCAGTCTGGATCAGGGCACCTTCGGCAGCGTGCGCAAAACCGCCCCGCAGGCGCTGAAAAACGTCCTGCAACGGGTCAACCGCGAGTGGAACGCGTTGCATGCGCCGCAACTGGCGCCGTATCAGGCCTACGACAAGGCGCCGGAAAAACTGCTGCAAGCGATCTCGCTGTGCTGCGCGGCCATCGGCGATTACCTCAACGATCACCCGCAAGGGCTCGACAGCGGTTTGCAGAATGTCTACTTCGACCTGCTGCAATTTGGCCGGGTCGCGGAGCTGTACGACGAGCATTATCTGTTCGACATCAGCAAGCGCGACCTCGATCGCAAGCGACCGCTGTCGCAACTGTGCCTGCGCAATGTGGTGCCGGCCGCGTTCATCGGCCCGCGCCTGAAAGCGGCGCGCAGCAGCGTATTGTTTTCCGCCACCCTCAGCCCGCGCCGCTATTACGCCGACCTGCTCGGGACACCCGCCGATACCGTGTGCATCGACGTAGAGTCGCCGTTCAGCGCCGAGCAGTTGCAGGTGCACATCGTCAGCCGCATTTCTACGCGCTTCAACCATCGCCAGGCTTCGCTGGCGCCCATCGTCGAGCTGATCGCTCGCCAGTTCAGCGAACGGCCGGGCAACTATCTGGCGTTCTTCAGCAGCTTTGACTACTTGCAACAGGTCGCGCAGTTGCTGGCCGAACGGCACCCGCACATCACCTTGTGGCAGCAATCACGGGGCATGGCCGAAGGGCAGCGTCAGGCGTTCCTCGATCAGTTCACCGCCGACAGCCAGGGCGTCGGGTTTGCGGTGCTGGGCGGCGCCTTCGGGGAAGGCATCGACTTGCCCGGCGCCCGCCTGATCGGTGCGTTCATCGCCACCCTGGGGCTGGCGCAGCTCAACCCGGTCAATGAACAGATGAAGCAGCGCATGGCGGCGATTTTCGGCGCCGGCTACGACTACACCTACCTGTTTCCCGGGGTACAGAAAGTGGTGCAGGCCGCCGGTCGCGTGATCCGTACCCGCGAGGATCGCGGCGTGGTGATGCTGATCGACGATCGCTTTGCCGAGCATCGCATTCAGCAACTGCTGCCGCGCTGGTGGGCGATCGATAACGAGCCCGCCGCTTCCCAAATCGACGGATTCACGCATACTCCTGCTCATATCAGTGTGCGGTGAGTGGAATGAGCGATAACAGCAAGACCGGGGCGATGGAGGAGATGCGATTTCGGCTCCTGATCGATGCGGTGGTCGATTACGCGATCTACATGATCGACCCCGACGGCATCATCACCAGCTGGAACTCCGGCGCGAAACGCTTCAAGGGCTATGAAGAGGCGGAAATTCTCGGCGAGCACTTTTCAAGGTTCTACACCACGGACGATCGCGCTGCCGGATTGCCGCAGCGGGCGCTGGATACGGCGGTCCGCGAAGGACGATATGAAGGTGAAGGCTGGCGGGTGCGCAAGGACGGCACGAATTTCTGGTGCCACGTGGTGATCGACCCGATCATCGCGCCGGATGGCCGCTTGCTCGGTTTCGCCAAGATCACCCGCGACCTGACCGATCGCAAAATGGCCGAGGAAACCCTCAAGCGAAGTGAGCAGCAGTTCCGCCTGCTGGTGCAAGGCGTTACCGACTACGCGATTTATATGCTCAGCCCGGAAGGCCGCGTCAGTAACTGGAATCAGGGTGCACAACGCATCAAGGGCTATACGCCGGAAGAAATCATCGGTGAGCATTTTTCGGTTTTCTACACCCCCGAAGACCGTGAACTCGGCGAGCCGGCGCGGGCCCTGGACATCGCCACCCGCGAAGGCCGCTTTGAGAACAGGAGCTGGCGCGTACGCAAGGATGGCACGCGTTTTCTCGCGCACGTGGTAGTCGATGCGATTCGCGGGGAAACCGGGACGCTGCTGGGGTTTGCCAAGATCACCCGTGACGTGACGCAAGCCCATGAGGCGCAACTGGCCCTGGAAAAGACCCGCGAGGCGTTGTTCCAGGCGCAGAAGATGCAGGCCATCGGTCAGCTCAGCGGCGGCATCGCCCATGACTTCAACAACCTGCTGACGGTGATCCTGGGCAACCTGGAAATTCTGCAGAAACGCATCGGTGACGAACCGAAAATCAGCCGCTTGCTGGAGAACGCCACCCAGGGCGCCTTGCGCGGTGTGTCGCTGACCCAGCGCATGCTGGCGTTCGCACGCCGGCAGGAACTCAAGACCGAACCGGTCGATATTCCGCAACTGGTGCAAGGCATCACCGGGCTGTTACGCAGTTCCCTGGGGCCAGGAATTCACATCGAGACACGCTTTGCGCCGAACCTTTCGCCGGTGCTGGCAGACAGCAACCAACTGGAACTGGCCGTGCTCAACCTGGCGACCAACGCCCGCGACGCCATGCCCGACGGTGGCACAGTGGTGATCAGTGCGCAGCCGGAAGTCGTGCTTGAGCAGAGTTATTCGGCGCTGACGCCGGGGCATTATGTGTGCCTGAGCCTGATCGACAGCGGCGAGGGCATGGACACAGAAACCCTGGCCCAGGCCAGGGATCCGTTTTTCACCACCAAGGGCCTGGGCAAGGGCACCGGCCTGGGCCTGTCGATGGTGCACGGCTTCATCGAGCAACTCGGTGGGCGCTTTGTCCTCAAGAGCGAAAAAGGCCATGGCACGACGGCCGAACTCTGGTTGCCGGTGATCGGCGAGGGCGTGACGGCCAAACCCTCGCGGCTGCCGGTCGAACCGATTGCAGTACCACGGCTCAGCGTACTGGTGGTGGACGACGATTCGCTGGTTTTGACCAGCACCAGCCTGTTACTCGAGGACCTGGGGCACCGGGTGATCAATGCCACGTCCGCCGCCAGGGCGCTGGCGCTGTTCGATGAGGGCGAAGTCATCGACCTGATGATCACCGACATGGCCATGCCGACCATGAGCGGCGCACAACTGGCCCACGCCGTGCGCCTGCTCAAACCCGACCTGCCGATCATCCTCGCCACCGGTTACGCCGAACGGCTCGAAGGCTTCGCCGCGCAACTGCCGCGTCTGCCCAAGCCGTTTACCCAGTTGAATCTGGTGGAAGTGATTGCCCTGGCAATGAAATGACCCGGCGGGCGATCCGGCTGAACTTGTCTGCAAACGCGCGCTTCTAAGCGTTTTCCCCACCCCGGAGCGTGCGTCTCTTGCCTCGCATATTGACCCAGCCGACCGCTGAAGAAACCCTGACCGAACATAATGCCAAGATGTTCGGTTCGCCCAAGGAGCGGCTGGATTTCTATCGCCGGGAGATCCAGTACGAAACCAGCATCCTCGCCAACCGCACCGACGCCTACCTGGCGGCGCAGTCGTTTCTGGTGATTGCCTTTGCCTCGTGCATGGCCAACCTCAACCCGGAATGGGGCAAGTTGTTCACCCTGGTGGTGCCGCCGTTTCTGGCGCTGCTCGGGCTGCTCAGTTCGCTCAATGCCTGGCCGGGCATTCGCGCCGCGTACGACATCATTGATCACTGGCACTTCAAGCAGAGTCATCTGTTGCACAGCGAGCCCTTGATGGGACTGGCATATGACGAGTCGCCGCTGTTCAGCGAAATGGAGTCGAGCCACAAGGGGTACCGCAAGTCGCTGCTGTTCTCGGTGCGCACCCCGTGGATCTTTGCCACGTTCTGGGTATTGCTGGGCAGTTATGCGGTGTTTATTCAGGTGACCAATCCGGGCGGTTGATCAGCAGGCAAAAAGCAGTCCGGCACTGATTGCCGGGCTGCTTTTTGGGGCGAGGGATCACTCGGCAATTTCAAGCTGGCGACGCAATCCCTGCGAGTTGTGCGGCGACATCGGGATCGGCGGGAAGTCTTCGTTGAGCACGCACAAATGCTCGATCGCATCGGCAAACTTCAGGTCGGCTTTACGCCGTAACGCGCGATAGTGTTCAAACTGTTCCATATCCATCTCTCGGCTTTCCAGCAGTTCGTGAGCCGCGAGGTTCAGCGCCTGCGCCTCTTCGAACAATTGGCGATTGCGTTCCAGAGCCAGCGCTCTGCAAGCCTTGATTTGCGCAGGAGTCGAGCATTCTTTCATGACCGTAACCTTATTTTTCGGGATTCCTTTTCATAGGCGTTTCGCCGCAGGGGAACCGAACCTGCCAGGCCCCGCCGAGGGGCTCGGCGAGGGATTAACGTTGTGACCGCCAAGCGTCGCGCAGAGATCCATTTTTTTTCGCAGGATTTTTAACCTTGCCATTCCGCGGGAGGAGCTACCGCAGGCTGCTCCTATAAAAGAGCTTTCTGGCGTCGTTCGTAGCGGGCAAGAATCGGCTGGGTGCTGACCCCGTGCAGCAAAATGCTCAGGGCCACCACAGACAACGTGAGGTCGGTACACAGCGTGGCGACAGCGTCGGTCAGGCCATGATTCAACGCATAAAACAGGTAGAACAGGCTGCCGATACCGCGGATGCCGAACCAGCCAATCAACAGCCGTTGCCGCCCCAGCAACAGGCCACCCCACGGCATCAGTGCAACGCAGACCGGACGGATCAGGCAGAACAACACACCGCCTACCAGCAACGCGCGCCAATCCCAGTGCGCAATCAGCACCACGCCCAGCAGGGTGACCAGAAACACTTCCATGGCCCGTTCCACCAGACTGCCGAACGACAGCATATCGCCCATCATGATGCCGGCTGCGACCTGACTGCTTTCCAGCCGTTCGGTATCGCCGTGCATCGCATGTTGCGGCTCGACGTTCTGGTGGCCGACCACCGGTTGCACCAGGTGTTCGGCGGGCGGCTGGCTGGCGCCGGTGGATTTCACTTCAACCTGACGCAAGCCAAGGCCGGCCGCAAAGACCGACAGAAAACCGTAGCCGCCGATGGCTTCGGCAACGACGTAAGCCAGGGCAATCAGCGACAACGCCAGATAGTCGTTGGGGCTCAGGGTGCTGTCGTCATTGTGGATGCGCAGCGACAGGGTCACACGGCCGATGCCGCGGCCCATCCAGTAACCGGTCAACAGGCCGGCGGGCACGGCCCACAGCAGATTGCGCAAGACCCAACCCTGCCAGTCGCCAGTCGTGCCGTCAGCGTGAATCAGCAACAGCCCGAGAATCACAAAAGGGAAGGCGATCCCGTCATTGAGCCCGGCCTCACCGGACAGCCCAAACCGCACACTGTCGACGTCCCGCGCATCATTGACCTGCACCAGGGCGGCGAGCACTGGGTCGGTTGGCGCCAGAATCGCACCGATCAGCAGCGACGGCCCCCACGGTAGCTGCAAGCCCCAATGCAACAGCAGGCATACCCCGGCGATGGTCAGCACCATCACCGGGCCCGCGAGGCCGAAGGCTATCCGCCAGCGTTTGTCGCGCAGCGGCAAGCGCAACTTGAGGCCGCAGACGAACAGCGAAAACAGCACCGCGACTTCCGTCAGGTGCTCCATCCATAACGAGGCGTCGTCCAGCGACAGTTTCAACAGATCAAGGCCGCTGGGACCGATGCCGATCCCCAGCAGCAGACAGACCGCCGATGTGGTCACCGGCATCCAGCGCAGGTACGACGAGGTCAGCGCCAGGGTCAACAGCACAGCGCCCAGCACGGCGACCCACACGGTAAAGCTCATAAGATGCCGCCTTGGATATTGGGTGTGACTGCCGTTGTGAGCAGGCGCAGCCTTCGGCAGCGCCTGCAGGGTCGTGTTGCTGTGTGAATAGCGCGGAATCAGAGCATCGGTTTGCCACCCGTCACGCCGTAGCGCTGGCCGGTGATGTAGCTGGCTTCGTCCGACGCCAGCAGCACATAGATCGGCGCCACTTCCACTGGTTGCCCGGGGCGCCCGAGCGGGGTTTCGCTGCCGAAATTCTGGACTTCTTCATCCGGCATGGTCGAGACGATCAGCGGGGTCCAGATCGGCCCCGGTGCCACGCAGTTCACGCGGATCTCTTTCGGCCCGAGCAACTGGGCCAGGCCACCGGTGAAGTTGGCGATCGCGCCTTTAGTGGTGGCGTAGGCGAGCAGGGTCGGCTTGGGCAAATCGGAGTTGATCGAGCTGGTGTTGATGATCGACGCGCCGGGGCGCATGTGTTTGATCGCCGCCTGACACAAGCGGAAAATCGCGGTGATGTTGACGTCAAAGGTCATCACCCATTCTTCGTCGGGGATTTCTTCAAAGGTTTCGTGGGTCATCTGGAACGCGGCGTTGTTGACCAGCACGTCGATGTGGCCAAAGCGTTCGATGGTCTGGTCGACCAGCGCCTGGCAGTGGGCCTTTTGCGCGAGGTCACCGGGCAACAACAGGCACTGGCGACCGGCCTGCTCGACCCAGCGTGCGGTCTCTTTGGCGTCGTCATGTTCATCGAGATAAGCCACGACGACGTCTGCGCCTTCACGGGCAAAGGCAATCGCCACGGCGCGACCGATACCGCTGTCGGCGCCGGTGATCAGCGCAATCTTGCCGGCCAGCCGGCCGGAACCGACATAGCTTTGTTCGCCGCAGTCGGGATAAGGCTGCATTTTGCCTTGCTCGCCGGGCACCGCCTGGGCCTGTTTGGGGAAGGGGGGGGTTGGATAGTCGGTCATCGCAAATCTCCGGGTCTCATGGCAGGTATGAGAGGTTGACCCGGGCGGTTTGCCGTGAGTTCGATCAGATTTGGGGAGCTGGCAAGCCAGCTCCCACATCAATCAAAGTGTTTTCAGGTATTGCGGTCAGCCAGGGCTCGCTCCATCCGGGCAATACCGTCTTCGAGCATTGAACGCGGGCAGCCGAAGTTCAGGCGCACAAACTGTTGGTGCTGGTCACCGAAGTCCAGACCGGCGCTCAAGCCGACTTTGGCCTGTTCCAGAAAGAACTGCTGAGGATTGCCCAGATCCAGCGCCGAGCAATCGAGCCACGCCAGATACGTGCCCTGCGGCACGTTGAGGGTCACGCCGGGCAAACGGCGGCGCACGGCGTCCACCAGCCAGTCACGGTTGGCCTGCAGGTAGGTTTTCAACTCGGCCAGCCACGGCCCGGCTTCGCTGTAGGCGACGCGGGTGGCTTCCATGCCCAGCGGGTTGACACTGTCGACCATGCCGCAGCGGGCGTGGTTGACGCGTTCGCGCAGGGCGGCGTCCTGGATGATCATGAACGAGGTCTTGAGACCGGCGATGTTGTAGGCCTTGCTCGCCGACATCAGGGTGATGGTGCGGCGGGCGATTTCCGGGCTCAGGGAAGCGGTCGGGATGTGCACGCGACCGTCGAAGCACAGCTCGGCGTGGATTTCGTCGGAGATGATCCACGCGTCCCGGGCAACACAGATATCCGCCACCGCTTGCAGTTCTTCACGGCCGAACACCTTGCCGATCGGGTTGTGCGGGTTGCTCAGCAGCAGCGCGCCGCCACCGATCAGTGATTCACGCAAGCCCTCCAAGGGGGTCAGGTAAGTGCCGTCAGCCTGTGCGACGAATTCTAGCTCGACCTTGTTCAAGCCCCAGTGGCCCGGCGCATGGCGCAGCGGCGGGTAGTTGGGCACTTGCACCACGACGTTCTGTTGCGGCTGCACCAGCGCTTTCAAGGCCATGTTGAAACCGGACTCAACGCCCGGCAGAAAGATCAGCTCCTGAGGTTTGACCTGCCACGCGAACTTGTTCCAGAGGTCGGCAACGATGGCCTCGCGCAGGTTGTCCTGCGCCACGCTGTAACCCAACAGTGGGTGCAGCAGACGCTGCTGCAGTGCCTCGATCACCACCGGCGGTGCGGCGAAATCCATATCAGCGACCCACATCGGCAACACGTCGGCCGGGTAGCGGCTCCACTTGGTGCTGCCGGTGTTGTGGCGGTCGAATACCTGATCAAAATCGAAAGTCATGCGCGGTCTCGTGAAGGCGGGAATGGTCCTGCCGGCCATTCTAAGCCTCCATCCCCTGTGGGGGCGAGTTTGCTGCTTATAAGGTTCACACAATACCTGTGTGAGCGAGCTTGCTCGCGAAGGCGTCGTGCCAGTCAGCATCGTTGTCGAATGACACACCGCTTTCGCGAGCAAGCTCGCTCCCACAGGGTTTGGTGGTCTTCAGTTAAAGACCCGACAAACGGCCGACGGTCGGTTTTCACACAGACCGTGTGGTCATTGTCTACAGTGAAAAAGTCGGCACACGTTTGCCGTAACCGTGTTTGTCCAGAAAAAGCCCGGCATCAGTACCGGGTTCCACCTGATCAGGAGTGCACGATGGATCTCAGCCGTCGTCAGTTCTTCAAGGTCGCCGGTATCGGCCTTGCAGGCTCTAGCCTGGGCGCGTTGGGCATGGCCCCGACGCCAGCCTTCGCCGAGCAGGTGCGCCACTTCAAGCTTGCCCACACCCATGAAACCCGCAACACCTGCCCGTATTGCTCGGTCGGTTGCGGGTTGATCATGTACAGCCAGGGCGATACCGCGAAGAACGTAGCGCAAAGCATCATTCACATTGAGGGCGACGCCGACCACCCGGTCAACCGCGGCACCCTCTGCCCGAAAGGCGCAGGTCTTCTCGACTTCATTCACAGCCCCGGCCGTTTGCTCTACCCGCAAACGCGCAAGCCGGGCAGCAGCGAATGGACGCGAATCAGTTGGGACGAAGCGCTCGACCGCATCGTCGACCTGATGAAAGCCGACCGCGACGCCAACTTCATCGAGAAAAATGCCAACGGGCAAACAGTGAATCGCTGGCTGAGCACCGGGTTTCTCGCGGCATCGGCGGCGTCCAACGAAGCCGGCTACATCACCCAGAAGGTGATCCGCAGTCTCGGCATGCTGGGGTTCGATAACCAGGCGCGTGTCTGACACGGCCCGACGGTGGCAAGTCTTGCCCCGACGTACGGCCGTGGAGCCATGACCAACACCTGGACCGATATCGCCAACGCGAATCTGATCCTGGTGATGGGTGGCAACGCAGCAGAAGCGCATCCGTGCGGCTTCAAATGGGTGACCGAGGCCAAAGCGCACAACGCCGCGCGGCTGATCGTGGTCGATCCGCGTTTTACCCGGACCGCGTCCGTGGCCGACTATTACGCGCCGATCCGTACCGGCACCGACATCGCCTTCATGGGCGGCCTGATCAATTACCTGCTGACCACGGACAAGATCCAGCACGAATACGTGCGCAACTACACCGACATGTCGTTCATCGTCAGAGCCGGCTATGGCTTTGAGGATGGCATCTTCAGCGGCTACGACGTGGCCAAGCGCAGCTATACCGACAAATCCGGCTGGGGCTACGAGCTGGGCGAGGACGGCTTTGTCAAAGTCGACCCGACCCTGCAGGACCCGCGCTGTGTCTATCAACTGATGAAACAGCATTACAGCCGCTACAACATCGACCTCGCCAGCCAGATCTGCGGGATGCCGGTCGATGCCATGCAGAAAATCTGGGATGAGATTGCCACGTGCGCCACGCCCGGCAAGACCATGACCATTCTCTATGCGCTCGGCTGGACGCAACACTCGATCGGCGCGCAGATCATTCGCAGTGCGGCGATGGTCCAGCTGTTGCTGGGCAACGTCGGCATGCCGGGCGGCGGAGTCAACGCGTTGCGCGGGCACTCGAACATTCAGGGCCTGACCGACCTTGGCTTGCTTTCCAATGCGCTGCCGGGCTACCTGACGCTGGGCACCGACACCGAGCAGGATTACAACGCCTTCATCCACAAACGCACGCAAGTGCCGCTGCGTCCTGGGCAATTGTCGTACTGGCAGAACTACAGCAAATTCCACGTCAGCCTGATGAAGGCGTGGTACGGCGCCAATGCCACCGTCGAGAACAATTGGTGCTACGACCATCTGCCGAAACTGGACATCCCCAACTACGACGTCCTGAAGATGTTCGACCTGATGAGCCAGGGCAAGGTCAACGGCTACTTCTGCCAGGGTTTCAACCCGATCGCTGCGCTGCCCGACAAGAACCGGGTGATGGGCGCACTGGCCAAACTGAAATGGCTGGTGGTGATGGACCCGCTGGCCACCGAAACCTCGGAGTTCTGGCACAACGTCGGGCCGTACAACGACGTGAAAAGCGCCGAGATCCAGACCGAAGTCATTCGCCTGCCCACCACCTGTTTTGCCGAAGAGGACGGTTCGCTGGTCAACAGCAGCCGCTGGCTGCAATGGCACTGGAAGGGTGCCGATGGCCCAGGCGAAGCGCAGACCGACATTCGCATCATGAGCGAGCTGTTCCTGCGCCTGCGCAAGCGCTATCAGGCCGAGGGCGGCAAGTTCGCCGATCCACTGCTGAAGCTGTCGTGGCCGTACAAGATCCCCGACGAGCCTTCGCCGGAAGAACTGGCCAAGGAGATCAACGGCAGCGCCGTCGCCGACTTCACCGATGCCACCGGCGTCGCGGTCAAGGCCGGCACGCAACTGGCGGGTTTCGGCTTGCTCAAGGATGACGGCAGTACCGCATCCGGCTGCTGGATTTTCGCCGGCAGCTGGACCGAAGCCGGTAATCAGATGGCCCGGCGCGACAACGCCGATCCCTATGGCATGCATCAGCATCTGGGTTGGGCATGGGCCTGGCCGGCCAACCGGCGGATTCTCTACAACCGTGCTTCGGCGGATGTCGCCGGCAAACCGTGGGACCCGAAAAAGCGTCTGGTGTGGTGGAACGGCAAGGCCTGGGGCGGTACCGATGTGCCGGACTACAAGGCCGACGTGCCGCCGGAAGCCGGGATGAACCCGTTCATCATGAACCCCGAAGGCGTGGCGCGGTTCTTTGCCGTCGACAAGATGAACGAGGGGCCATTCCCCGAGCACTACGAGCCGTTCGAAACGCCGATCGGCATCAACCCGCTGCACCCGCAAAACAAGAAGGCCACCAGTAACCCGGCGGCGCGGATCTTCGATTCGGTTTGGGAAAGCCTCGGCGAAGCCAAGGACTTCCCGTACGCCGGCACCAGTTACCGGCTGACCGAGCATTTCCACTTCTGGAGCAAGCATTGCAAATTGAATGCGATTGCCCAGCCCGAGCAGTTCGTCGAGATCGGCGAAGTGCTGGCGAAAGAGAAGGGCATTGCCGCCGGTGATCGCGTGCGCGTCAGCTGTAAACGCGGGTTCATCGAAGCGGTGGCGGTGGTGACCAAAAGGATCCGGCCGTTGCAGGTCAACGGCCAGGTCGTGCATCAGATCGGCATCCCGCTGCACTGGGGGTTCACCGGCCTGACGCGTCACGGTTACCTGACCAACACCCTGGTGCCGTTCCTCGGCGATGGCAACACCCAGACCCCGGAATCCAAGTCATTCCTGGTCAACGTGGAGAAGCTCTGATGGAGAATCTTTAAATGGCCAGCCAAGACATCATTGCCCGCTCGGCCACCACCACGGTGCCACCCTCGGTGAGGAATCAGCAGGAGGTGGCGAAGCTGATCGACACCACCAAATGCATTGGCTGCAAGGCCTGCCAAGTCGCGTGCTCGGAATGGAACGAGCTGCGCGACGAGGTGGGCCACAACCACGGCACCTACGACAATCCGCAAGACCTGAGCGCCGAAACCTGGACGTTGATGCGCTTCACCGAGCACGAAACCGACGCCGGCAACCTCGAATGGTTGATCCGCAAGGACGGCTGCATGCACTGTGCCGAGCCCGGTTGCCTGGCGGCCTGCCCGAGTCCGGGGGCGATTATCAAGCACGCCAACGGCATCGTCGATTTCGATCAGGACCACTGCATCGGCTGCGGCTATTGCATCACCGGTTGCCCGTTCAACATTCCGCGGATTTCGCAGAAGGATCACAAGGCCTACAAATGCACGTTGTGTTCGGATCGGGTGGCGGTGGGGCTGGAACCGGCCTGCGTGAAAACCTGCCCGACCGGCGCCATCGTCTTCGGCACCAAGGAAGACATGAAGGAACACGCCGCCGAACGCATCGTCGACCTGAAAAGCCGTGGCTTCGACAATGCCGGCCTGTACGACCCGGAAGGCGTCGGCGGCACCCATGTGATGTACGTGCTGCACCATGCCGACACGCCGAAGATCTACGCCGGGTTGCCGGATGCGCCGGCCATCAGTCCGTTGGTGGGCCTGTGGAAAGGCATCAGCAAGCCCCTGGGCCTGCTGGCAATGGGCGCGGCGGTGCTGGCCGGGTTCTTCCACTATGTGCGCATCGGGCCGAACCGGGTCGAGGAGGATGACCATCCAACGCCGCCCGACACCTCGGTGCATACCGTCGATCCGGCGGTGCACACCTTCGATCCACGTGGGGAGGACCGGCCATGAGCAACAAGACGATCCTGCGTTACACCGCCAACCAGCGCACCAATCACTGGCTGGTGGCGATTCTGTTTTTCATGGCCGGGCTGTCGGGGCTGGCGTTGTTCCATCCGTCGATGTTCTGGCTGACCAATCTGTTCGGCGGCGGGCCATGGACACGGATTCTGCATCCGTACATGGGCATCGCCATGTTCGTGTTGTTCCTTGGCCTGGTGTTCAGCTTCTGGCGCAGCAATTTCTTCATCGCCAATGACCGGCGGTGGCTGCGGCGGATCAATCGGGTGATGGTCAACGACGAAGAAAGCGTGCCGCCGGTGGGCAAGTACAACGCCGGGCAGAAGCTGCTGTTCTGGACTTTACTCCTGTGCATGTTCGCGTTGCTGTTCACCGGGCTGGTGATCTGGCGGGCCTGGTTCAGTGCGTATTTCGGCATCACCGTGATCCGCTGGGCGATGCTCTTGCATGCGCTGGCGGGGTTTGTGCTGATCCTGAGCATCATCATTCACATTTACGCCGGGCTGTGGATCAAGGGCTCGGTGGACGCGATGCTGCACGGCTGGGTCAGTCGCGCCTGGGCGAAGAAACACCATGAACTCTGGTACCGCGAAATCACTCGCGACGAACGCCGTCCGGACGTGCCGGAACGACCGATCACCAAAAAGGGCTGACCTTTGGCAACCATTCTTGAAGCCGGGGACATCGAGGCGGCGGCCAGTTCGCCGCCGTTTCTGCATCTGCCGCCGCCTGACCTGTTTGCGCTCCGCGCCGATCGACTGGAAAAACTGGCCGAGGGGCATCCACTGGCTGAGTACCTGCGGTTGATTGCCGGGTTGTGCCGTGTTCAGCAACAGGTGTTCGACGACCCACCGCAGACGGCGCGGATCGATCAGCAAAGGATTGCTGCCTGTCAGCAACATGGTTTACCGCCGTTCGCCGCCGACACGCTGGTGCGCGAAGAGGGCTGGCAGGCTTGGCTTGACGCGTTGCTGCAGCGTTATGAGCCGGCGCATCAACCTGCGGTTGTGGATGCGCTCGACACGCTGCGCGCCGCCAGTCCCGGTCAGTTGCGTGCGTGGGCCGTGGCTCTGGTCAGTGGCCAGTATTCGCTGGTGCCGGCGCAGCTGGTGCCGTTCCTCGGCGCCGCACTGCAAGTGGCGTGGAGCCACTGGCTGCTCAGCGTGCACGACCTGCAACTGAAACCCGGCGACAGCCTCAGCCAATGCCCGGCCTGCGGGTCACCGGCGATGGCCGGGGTGATCCGCCATCGCGGCAAACACAACGGTCTGCGTTATCTGGTGTGTTCGCTGTGTGCCTGCGAATGGCATGTGGTGCGGGTCAAGTGCGTGTATTGCGAGTCGAGCAAAGGGCTCGACTATTTGAGCTTTGAGGATGATCGGCATGCGGCCAATCAGGCGCCGTTAAGGGCGGAGGTCTGTCCGGGCTGCAACAGCTACCTGAAACTGGTTTATCTGGAGAACGATGCCGATGCCGAGGCGTTGTCGGCAGATCTCGGCAGTTTGCTGCTGGATATGCGTCTGGCTCAGGACGGTTATCAGCGGCTGGCACCG
The DNA here is from genome assembly GCF_014268495.2 of Pseudomonas monsensis. Classification (NCBI taxonomy): domain Bacteria; kingdom Pseudomonadati; phylum Pseudomonadota; class Gammaproteobacteria; order Pseudomonadales; family Pseudomonadaceae; genus Pseudomonas; species Pseudomonas monsensis. The sequence goes on from NZ_CP077087.1 coordinate 3,397,995, forward strand.
AATCTCTTGCTGGCTCCGGGAGATGAGTGAACGCAGGGTCTACACTCTGGCCCAGTGATCTGTCTCCAGGAGTGGCTGATGTCCCTGCGGTTACCTTCCATTGATGGGTTGTTGCGTCACCCGGCCTGCCTGCCGTTGGCCGAGCGTCATGGACGTGATTCGCTGCTGGCGGGTTTACGCCAGTTGCTCGATGAGTTGCGTTCCGCTGTCTTGAGCGGGCAATTGTCCGCCGTCGAAATCAGCCCCGAAGTGCTCGCTGGCCGCGTCGGTGAACGCCTGGCCCGGCAACAGCGCAGCAACGTGCGGCGGGTGTTCAACCTGACCGGCACGGTGTTGCACACCAACCTCGGCCGCGCCTTGCTCCCGGACGAAGCCATCGACGCCGTGCAAATGGCCGCGCGTTATCCGCTCAATCTGGAATTCGATCTGGCCAGTGGTAAACGCGGTGATCGCGATGACCTGATCGAAGGCCTGATCCGCGAACTGACCGGCGCCGAAGCCGTCACCGTGGTCAACAACAATGCCGCCGCCGTGCTCTTGACCCTGAACAGTCTCGGCGCACGCAAGGAAGGCATCATTTCCCGTGGCGAGCTGATCGAAATCGGCGGCGCGTTCCGCATCCCCGACATCATGGCCCGCGCCGGCGTGCGTCTGCACGAAGTCGGCACAACCAATCGCACCCATGCCCGCGACTATGAGGCGGCGATCAGCCCGCGCAGCGGCTTGATCATGCGCGTGCATGCCAGCAACTACAGCATCGAAGGTTTTACCGCCCGCGTGCCGACAGCGGAACTGGCCGAGTTGGCCCACCGACATGGCCTGCCGTTGCTGGAAGATCTCGGTAGCGGCAGTTTGTTGGACTTGACGCGTTGGGGCTTGCCGGCGGAACCGACGGTGCGCCAGGCGTTGCTCGACGGTGCAGATATCGTCACCTTCAGTGGCGACAAATTACTGGGAGGGCCGCAGGCCGGGTTGATTGTCGGCCGCAAAGAACTGATCGCGAAGATCAAGAAGAACCCGCTGAAACGCGCGTTGCGGGTGGACAAACTGACCTTGGCCGCGCTGGAGGCGGTGCTGGGGTTGTACCGCGACCCGGACCGCCTCGCTGAACGTCTGCCGAGCCTGCGCCTGTTGACGCGCCCGCAAGCCGACATCTTCGCCCAGGCATCACGGCTGCAGCCGGCGCTGGCCGACGTATTGGGCGAAACCTGGAATGTCAGCGCAGTCCACGCCTTGGGCATGATTGGCAGCGGCAGCCAACCGGTGGCGCGCTTGCCGAGCGCGGCGTTGTGCCTGCGCCCGCAAGTGTCCAAGCGCTTGCGCGGGCGTTGCCTGCTGACTCTGGAAGCGGCGCTGCGCGCCTTGCCGATCCCGGTGCTTGGACGCATTGACGATGATGCGCTGTGGCTGGATTTGCGTCAGCTCGACGATGAACCGGCGTGGCTCGCGCAATTGCCGCACTTGCAGGTCGATTCGTGATTGTCGGCACGGCGGGGCACATCGACCACGGCAAGACGTCGCTGCTGCAAGCCTTGACCGGGCAAACCGGCGACCGCCGCCCGCAGGAACGCGAGCGCGGCATGACCATCGACCTGGGTTATCTCTACGCCGAACTTGAACCCGGCACGGGGCTGACCGGGTTTATCGACGTCCCCGGCCACGAAAAATTCACCCATAACATGCTCGCCGGTGCGCAAGGCATTGATCTGGTGTTGCTGGTGGTGGCGGCGGATGACGGTGTGATGCCGCAAACCCGCGAACACTTGGCGATTGTTGAATTGCTCGGCATTTCGCGGGCCGTGGTGGCGATCACCAAATGCGATCGAGCCGAGGCGGGCAGGGTGGAAGAAGTACAACGTCAAGTGCTGGATCTACTCGCGCCGGGGCCGTTTGCCGAGGCGCCGATAATGACTGTGTCGAGCTTGAGCGGGCAGGGCATTGAAGCACTGCGCGAGCTGCTGGTGCAGACGCAAAGCGAGGTACATGAGCGTAGCCGTGAAGGGGGATTTCGCCTGGCCATCGACCGCGCGTTCAGCGTGGCGGGCGCGGGGATTGTGGTGACCGGCACGGCGTTGTCGGGCGCAGTTACGATCGGCGACAAACTGACCCTCGGGCCATCCGGGAAAACCGTGCGGGTGCGCGGCTTGCACGCGCAGAACCAAGCCGCCGAACAGGCCTTCGCCGGGCAACGGGTGGCGTTGAATCTGAGCGGTGAACGCCTTGAACTGGCGCAGATCCATCGCGGCCAATGGTTGCTGAGCGAGTGGTTGCACGCCCCGACACAACGGGTCGACATCGACTTTCACCTATTGCCCGGCGAACGCACCTTCGAACACTTTCACCCGGTGCATGTGCATCTCGGCACGCAGGATGTCATCGCCCGGGTGGCCTTGCTCGAAGGGCCCCGCTTGAGTCCCGGCGAGCGGATGTTCGCGCAATTGCTGATCAATGTGCCGGTGCAGGCGTTGAAGGGCGATCGGCTGATTCTGCGCGACCAGAGCGCGCAACGGACCTTGGGTGGCGGTCAGGTCCTCGACCCGTTTGCACCGGCACGACAACGGCGCAGCCCCGAACGTCTGGCGCAACTGCAAGCCCTGGCTGCCAGCGATAGCCTTGAACGAGCCTTGCCGGTGCTGCTCAATCACAGCGCTGGGGGCCTTGACCCGCAACGACTGGAGCGTCAATTCAATCGCCCGCGCTCAACCTGGTCGTTAGCCGACAACGTGCGCCTGATCGACACGCGCCAAGGCCCGGTGCTGTTCAATGTGCAGCGTTGGGCGCAGCTGAAGTTCACGCTGCTGGAGCACCTCGCGCAGTTCCATGAACGGGAACCTGACCAGATGGGCCCGGATCGCGATCGCTTGCGTCGCTTCAGCGGGCTGGCACTCGAACGTTCAATATTCGCGAGCTTGCTCGATGAATTGCTGACGGCCGGATCGATCCAGGCGAGCGGTCCGTGGCTGCACCTGCCGGATCATCAGGTGCGCCTGAATGCCGAGGACGAAAGCCTCTGGCTAGGGTTGCAGCCATTGTTCGAACAGGCCGGTTTCGATCCGCCGTGGGTGCGTGACGTGGCGACAGTGCTGGGGCAGGACGACGCGGTTGTGCGCTTGTTGCTGCGTAAACTGGCGCGCTTGGGTTTGATGCATCAAATAGTGCGCGACCTGTTTTTGAGCGACGTGCAACTGCGCCAAATGGCGGAAGTGTTGCTCAAACTGGCCAGGGAAAATCCGCAGATCCAGGTGACAACCTTCCGCGATGCGCTAGGCTTGGGACGCAAACGCTGTATTCAGTACCTCGAATATTTCGACCGCGTCGGCCTGACCCGACGCCTCGGCGAATCCCGCCAGATCCGCCCCGACAACGCGCTGGCCGACGTCGACGCCCAATGAGTTCAAGGAAGGCAATCGCGCCCGGTGGCGCGGCCGGGCTTCAAACCCGGTTGGGGACGGCATCCGTTCCCGGGCAGGTTCGACTCCGGCTGCCTTCCGCCATTTCAATCAACAGCACCTACATGGCTGGCCGTGAAAGGTGTGTTGCGTACACGGATGTTTGGCTGAAACCCAAACCTGTTGGAGTGAGGCTGCTCGCGATAACGGTGTATCAGTGAGCATGAATGTTGCTGAAAAGACGCTATCGCGAGCAGGCTCACTCCTACAGGGGATAGCGTTTCAAATCGGGATGGGCGGTGGGTTAGAAACCAAGTGGGTACTGGATCACCACATAGATCCGGTCAATGTCATCGCCGGCCTGCGCCTCATTGGCCCGGTGCGATACATGTGAGACCTGCACCGACAGATCCTTCGCCGCGCCCGACTGAACGATGTACTTCAAATCAATATCCCGCTCCCAGTGTTTGCCGCCGTCACCTTGCTGCGGCTGGTAACTGCCGCTGTCAGGATCGAACGGGTTGTAGGCGCCGCCCTTGGGCGCGTGGGTGCCGTCGATGTGGCTACCGCTGACGTAGCGGGTCATGAACTTCAGGCCGGGGATGCCGAAGGCGCCCAGGTCGAGGTCATAGCGCGCCTGCCATGAGCGTTCGTTGGCGCCGTTGAAATCGGCGTATTTGATCGAGTTGGCGAGGTAGATCGAGTCGCCGCCGACGAAGTCGAACGGTGTGTTGCCATTGATCTTTTGCCAGCCGAGCATCACCGCGTGCGGGCCGAAGGTGTATTTGCCGGAAAGGCTGAACGCGGTGTTGTCGATGGCGCCGGCAAGTGCCCGGCCGCTGTCGCGGGTGTGATAAAGGTTGGCGTCGAGCAACACGCCGGACTGCTTGAGGTGCAGGTTGCCGTAGTACTGATGCCAGGTGTCGCTCAGGTCCGAGGCATACAACGCGCCGCCTATCGGGCTGTCGCTGAACAGATCGGCGCCGAGAAAACTGATCCCGCCGGCCTCGGTATTGGCGCCATAGCCGTAGAAATCGCCCTTGCCTGATGAGCTGTCCTGATTCTTGAACGCGGTGAAATGCCCGGCCACCAGATTGACGTGGTCGAACTCGGCGCTGTTGAGCAGGAAACCGGTGGCGTATTCCGGTTGCAGGCGTTTGTCGGAGGTGTCGAACACCGGGGTTTCCACGGTCATTTCACCGAAGGCGAGGGTGGTGCGCGACGCTTTCAACTTGAGCGCACCGCCCGCGCTGGAGTAGTCGTTTTCGCTGCGGCCATCGCTGTCGACCGGCAGCAACCCGGTGCCGGAATGGCCCTTGCCACCATCCAGTTTCAGCCCGGCGAAGGCGTGGGCGTCGATGCCGAAACCGACTGTGCCGGGGGTGAAACCGGATGAGAAGGTGCCGATAAACCCTTGAGCCCATTCCTGTTTGTAGTTTTTACCGGACGCTGAGGGCGAGCGGTAATCGTTGCTCAGGAAGAAATTGCGGCTGAGCACTTCGGTTTTGGCATCGTCGAAAAAACCGCTGGCGTGGGCGGTTGTAGCGAGACCGCAGAGCAGCGCGAGCAGAGTGAGGCGCGAGGGGACGCAGTCGATCATGGTCAGTGGCCAGCGGCAATTAAGGTGACCGGGATGATCGCGGGAATGCAGGAAGGGCGATTGAGCGGGTGTGCTGAATTGCTGTGGCTGTCAGGTCATGAGGTGGTGAAGGCGCTGACGCCATCGCTGGCAAGCCAGCTCCCACAGGGATTCAGGGTGCGCTCACCGATGATGACCACACACACTCCTACAGGGATTTGCGTTCAACACGGGTTTTGTGACTGCAGCAGAACCCTGTGGGAGCTGGCAAGCCAGCTCCCACAGGGATTCAGGGTGTGCTCACCGATGATGACCACACACACTCCTACAGGGATTTGCGTTCAACACGGGTTTTGTGACTGGAGCAGAAACCTGTGGGAGCTGGCTTGCCAGCTTCCACAGGGATTCAGGGTGTGCTCACCGATGATGACCACACACACTCCTACAGGTTTTGCGTTCAACACGGGTTTTGTGACTGGAGCAGAACCCTGTGGGAGCTGGCAAGCCAGCTCCCACAGGGATTCAGGGTGTGCTCACCGATGGTGACCACACACACTCCTAAAGGGTTTTGCGTTCAACACGGGTTTTGTGACTGGAGCAGAACCCTGTGGGAGCTGGCTTGCCAGCGATGGCGGTTTGTCAGCCAACATTTCTGCTGCTCTGACACAGCGCGTTCCCACAGGTTTGATCCGGTTACGAGAGTGGCGGCGTGCGCGGCGGGATCTGGCGTTTGCTGCCGGTCGATTCATAGGCCGCCGCGAAACGCAGCAGGTTCGAATCGTCATACGCCCGGCCAGCGAAGGTCAGCCCCACCGGCATGCCGATGTCGGCCATCACGCCCATCGGCACGGTGACGGTCGGTACGCCGAGGTGGCGGATCGCGAGGTTGCCGTTGGCCACCCAGATGCCGTTGCTCCAGGCGATGTCCGCCGATTCCGGGTTGACGTCCGCGTCTGCCGGCCCAACGTCGGCGACGGTCGGGAACAGCACGGCGTCGAGGCCGAGTGTGTCCATCCAGTCTTCCAGGTCGATCCGCCGGGTTTGTTCCAGACCTCGCAGGCCATCAGGCACGGTGGAGATCTCGTTCCACGGCGTGATGCCGCGTTCGGCCATGCGCACGTATTCATCCATGCCGGCGGCCAGATCGCCTTCACGGTTGGGCAGGGTGCCCGGATCGTGCGGGAAGATCTTCGGCCCGTCGACGTCGACCAGTCGATTGAGTTTCGGGTCACCGTTGGCTTGCAGGAAATCGTCGAACGCCCACGCGGTCAGGTCCCACAGCTCATGGTGGAGGAACTCTTTCGAGACCAGCCCGCGGGTGAACACCGTCGGTGCGCCGGGACGGTCACCTTCGCAGTTGGAGACCAGTGGGAAGTCGGTTTCGATGACTTCGGCACCAGCGGCTTCGAGGGCCTGACGCGCCTGCTTCCACAAGTCGATCACCGAGGCGCGGGTGTTGATGCGCTGGCCGGTCGGGCCACCGATGCCCGGGGCTTCGCTGGTGCCGGCTTCAGGATCGGCATTGATGAACATGCGCGGCACGGCGAAACGCTTGCCCGCCAGCGCCTTGGCATCGACGGCGAGCTCGGCGTAAGCGGCGGGGCGCACTTCGTTGACGCTCGGGATCGGCACCCACGGTTGCAGGCGCCAGAGGTCGCCACGGGTGTCCGGGTCTTCAGCGACAACGATGTCGAGGACTTCGAGCAGGTCGGCCATGGTGCGCGCGTAAGGTACGACGACGTCCATAGTCGGCGTCAACGGCCAGTTGCCGCGCACCGAGATCACCCCGCGTGACGGGGTGTAGGCGCACAAACCGTTGTTCGAAGCCGGGCCGCGCCCGCTCGACCAGGTTTCTTCAGCCAGACCGAACGCGGCGAAACTCGCGGCAGTGGCAGTGCCGGCACCGTTCGACGAGCCTGAAGCAAATGGCGCGGTCAGGTAATTGGCGTTGTAAGGACTTTCGGCGCGACCGTAGACACCGCGCTGCATGCCGCCATTGGCCATCGGCGGCATATTGGTCTTGCCCAGGCAGATCGCCCCGGCGGCACGCAGGCGTTCGATGGTGAACGCATCGCGGTAGGCGATCAGGTCGGCGAAGGCCGGGCTGCCGGACGCAGCGGTCAGGCCCTTGACCAGGTAACTGTCTTTGGCGGTGTAGGGAATGCCGTCGAGTGGGCCAAGGATTTCACCTTTGGCGCGACGGGCATCGGACGCTCGCGCTTCGTTGAGCGCTTCCGGGTTGCGCACCACCACGGCATTCAGCGCTGTCGGGGTGTCGGCGCCGTCGTAGGCATCAATGCGCGCCAGATAGGCTTGTACCAGCTCCACCGAAGTGGTCTGACCGGATTCCAGCGCGGCGCGCAGTTGGGCAATGGAAACTTCGGTGACTTCGATCATGCGGTCACCGCCGTTTGAATTGGGGTTCTTTTCCTGGAATGGGTGTTCATATCGACTCTCGTGGCACAGCTATAAGCGACAAGGTTAAGACTGGCGCCTATTTAACACCAAGCGGCGCGCGGAGTAATCGGCGGGATGGTGCTCCCACCGATTTAATCCTTTCAGGCGCTCATCATTCCCTGCGGGAGCTGGCTTGCCACACGAGTTTATTGCGCCCACAGAAGGCAGATATGTCCTCAGTCGATCACAGCACGCCGTACTCACGCGCCGTACGATCCAGCGCAATCCGCGTCTTGTCGATCAACTCATCCAGCTCCGTGCGCGTGGCGATCAACGCTGGGGCCATGATCATCCGTCCCAGTGTCGAACGAATGATCAACCCCTCTTCAAAGCCAATCGTGCGGCAGCGCCAGGCGATGTCGTTTTCATTGGCAAAGCGCTTGCGACTGGCCTTGTCTTCAGCGAATTGCAACGCCGCGACCAGGCCCACACCCTGAATCTCACCCACCAACGGGTGGTTGCCGAACACCTCGCGCAGGCAGTTCTGCAAATAAGGCCCGGTGTCGGATTTGACCTGCGCGACCACGCCTTCATCACGCAATGCCTTGAGGTTGGCAATCGCCACGGCGGCCGCCACTGGGTGCCCGGAATAGGTCAGGCCGTGAGCGAACACGCCACCTTTTTCCACCAGCGCCTCGGCCATGCGCCGCGACAGAATCAAACCGCCCATGGGGATGTAACCCGAGGTCAGGCCTTTGGCGATCGACAGCGTGTCGGGTTCAAAACCGAATGTCTGATGGGCGAACCATTCGCCCGTGCGACCAAAACCACCAATCACTTCGTCAGCACACAACAAAACATCGTATTTACGGCAGATGCGCTGAATTTCCGGCCAATAAGTGGCCGGCGGAATGATCATGCCCCCCGCGCCCTGGAACGGCTCGGCGACGAACGCGGCAACCTTGTCGGCACCCAGTTCGAGAATCTTGTCTTCCAGTTGCCGCGCCGCTTGCAGGCCGAACTCCTCCGGGCTGAGGTCGCCTTCATGGGCGAACCAGTAAGGCTCATCAATGTGCGCAACATCGGGGATGGTGCCGCCCATTTCGTGCATGAACTTCATGCCGCCCAGCGCCGTCGCGGCCAGGGTCGAGCCGTGATAGCCGTTCCAGCGGCCGATCATGATTTTCTTCTCGGGCTTGCCCATCACCTGCCAGAACTTGCGCACGGTGCGGATCAGCACCTCGTTGGCCTCGGAGCCGGAGTTGGTGTAGATCGCGTGGCTGTAGTGTTTCGGCAATAGGCTGAACAACAGCTCGGACAGCTCGATCACCTTCGGGTGGGTCGTGTGGAAGAACATGTTGTAGTAGGGCAGTTGCTCCAGCTGCGCGGTCGCGGCGGCGGCCAGATCCTTGCGCCCGTAACCGAGGTTGGTGCACCACAGGCCGGACATGCCGTCCAGATAACGCTTGCCGTCGTTGTCCCACAACGCCAGGCGATCACCGCTGACCATCACCCGCGGACCTTCTTCGTTGAGGGCTTTCTGATCGACGAACGCGTGAATGTGGTGAGCGGCGTCGGCGGCCTGGTAATCGCGGGTGCTGCGGGCAGGATCGAATTCGGCGGACATGGCGGATCTCCAGATAAACGGGACGAGTGGGTGCGTTCATTCCAGCGGTGCACGGATAAAGTTTTGTCACTTAAAAATATTTTTGTAAAGAAAATATTTGTCGGTGAAAAAAGATATCCGTAGGCTGAGGGCCATTGGCAAGGATCAACAGAGGCAACATGAGCGGACTCAGAGAGCGGCAAAAGGAACAGCGCAGGGAAGTCATCGCAACGGCGGCGCTGGAACTGTTCAAAAGCAATGGTTTCGCCGCCACCACCCTCGACCAGATCGCCGTGCAGGCCGGCGTGTCCGCGCCGACCGTGGTCAACTATTTCGGCGGTAAGCAGGAGATTCTGCTGGCGCTGCTCAAGCAACCGGACGAGCAGGCCATGCGCGAGGCGCGGGCCAATCTGGATGACGACAGTGATCCACTGGAGGCGCTGTGCGAGTTCGAGGGTCTGATGACTCACTACCAGCTGCAAGCGATGCCGGCTTCGCTATGGCGGGAACTGGCGCCGTTCCTGTTCACCGGCGAACTGGCCCGCGCGCTGGACCCATGGAACGCCGCGGTGATCGAAGAGACCAAGGCATTGCTGATGCATTTTCAGCGCGTCGGTAAAATCCGCGAATCCATCGACATAAATGTCGCGGCGACGCTGTTTAACCAGTATGCGAATGTGGCGTTTATTCGCCTGGCGACCGAGGCGACGCCGGACAGAGAGGCGCATGCGCGGCATATGCGCAGCGTTTTGAGTTTGATGTGTCACGGCATGTTGGTGAACTGAATAACTCAACCCTGTGGCGAGGGCGCTTACGTCCGCTGCACTGCACTGCGAACCCATGCTTTTGAAAGAAACGCCGCTCCGCCCCCCAGCGGGACGGTACGACGATTCGACAAGCTCCCTCGCCACAAGGGGAATTAATTCAACTCATTCGTTGATACGCGGATGCTGCTGCACCAGCAACTTGCGCTTGTCCTCCAGCTCCGCAATTTGCGCGTCGATATCTTCAATTTTCTGCTCGATATTATCGTGATGCTCCTGCAGCAGCTCTTTGGCTTCCTCAAGATCGGAAGCCGCCGGCGCAGCGCCACGCAACGGCTGGTTGGCGGTTTCCTTCATGGTGACGCCAGTGATCAGGCCGATCACGGCAATGACCATCAGGTAATACGCCGGCATGTACAGGTTATTGGTGCTTTCTACCAGCCAGGCGACAGCGGTCGGGGTCAGACCGGCGATCAGCACCGAGACGTTGAATGCACTGGCCAGGGCGCTATAGCGAATATGCGTGGGGAACATCGCCGGCAGGGTCGAGGCCATGACGCCGATGAAGAAGTTCAGCAACACGGCCAGCATCAGCAGGCCGGCGAAGATCAGGCCGATCTTGCCGCTATTGATCAGCATGAACGCCGGAATTGCCAGGATGAACAGACCGATGCTGCCGACGACGATGAAAGGCTTGCGGCCGATCTTGTCGCTGATGAAGCCAATCGCCGGCTGCACGAACAGCATGCCGACCATGATCGCGATGATGATCAGCACGCCACGGTTTTCGCTGTAGTGCAGGTTGTGCGACAGGTAGCTCGGCATGTACGTCAACAGCATGTAGTAGGTGACGTTGGTCACTGCCACTACGCCGATGCAGGTCATCAGGCTGCGCCAGTGCTTGGTCGCCACTTCCTTGAACGAGACTTTCGGGCCGCCGGCGAGGCCTTCGCGGTCACCTTGCTCAAGCTTTTCGACGTGCTGCTGGAAGGCCGGGGTTTCTTCCAGGGCGTGACGCAGATAGAGGCCGATCATGCCCAGCGGCAACGCGAGGAAGAACGGCAGACGCCAGCCCCATTCCTCGAACTTCGCTTCGCCGAGCGTGCTGGAAATCAACACCACCACGCCGGCGCCGAGGACGAAACCGGCAATCGAGCCGAAGTCCAGCCAACTGCCGAGAAACCCGCGTTTGCGGTCCGGTGCATATTCGGCGACGAAGATTGAGGCGCCGGTGTATTCGCCACCGACCGAGAAGCCCTGAGCCATTTTCGCCAGTAACAGCAGGATCGGCGCCCAGATGCCGATCGAGGCATAGGACGGGATCAAGCCGATGGCAAAGGTGCTGAGCGACATGATCACGATGGTGGCCGCGAGGACTTTCTGGCGTCCGTACTTATCGCCCAGGGCGCCAAAAAACAGGCCACCCAGTGGCCGAATGAGAAACGGCACGGAGAAGGTCGCCAATGCGGCGATCATTTGAATGCCCGGATCGGCGCCCGGAAAGAACACTTTGCCGAGCACGTAGGCGACAAAGCCATAGACGCCAAAGTCGAACCATTCCATCGCATTGCCGAGCGCGGCGGCGGTGATGGCCTTGCGCATCTTGGCGTCGTCGACAATGGTGATGTCTTTCAGTCTGATCGGACTGACCGCGGGTTTGCTGGATGTCATGTGGCGTATTCCCTGTACCTGAGCTGTATCGGTGCTATCTGTTTGATGGCATGGACTTATTGGCTCTGATACAAGAAGACACGAAAAAATTCAGCGCTCGCTGAATTTTTTCCGGGTGTCGCCGAATTAATTGCCCTGTGAGTGCAGAGCGTGATGAGGGCGCAGCCGAACGGGATAAGTCCCGTCGCCACTATTTGCGAATCGCCGCGTACGATTTGCCCAGGTCATTGGCCCAACCGTCGAGCACGCCTTTGACGTCATCGGCGGTCAGCACCTGCCGGTCGTTTTCCAGCGCCACGCCAGTGCCCTTGCGTACGACTTCGGCGACCACTTCACCGGTCGAACCGTCCTCGAACGACACTTCGGTGGCGATTTCGCTGTCCTGATCGCGGATGCCGGTGGCGCTGCTCACACCGGCGGCGATCAAGGTGACCGGCAGCCACTCATAAAACCGCAAACCCTGGGTGCTGGCGGCCACACGGGTGATCGCCGGTCTGACCGTCAGCGTGTCCGGGCCGGGGTGCGGAACCAGTTTCAGTACCTTGCCCAGTTCGAGCCGCAGGGCCGCGTCGTAGTAATCGGTTACGCCGGCGAGCGTGCTCAGCGGGATGCGTTCAGTCGGCTCGGCGCTCGGGTAAAACTGACTCGGCGCCAGATAGGCCTGCGTATAACGGCCACGGGCCAGGGCCGGGCTGACCCAACCCAGAACCGGCAGGCCCGATGGCGACTGGTGCTCGCGCAATACGCTGTAATCGTGGAGAAAGCCGCTGTATTTTTCAGGCTCGACGGTTTTGCTGCTGCAGGCCGACAGGCTCAGGGACGCGGTACACAGCAGCGTCATCAAGCAATGGCTTCTGATCATGGAGTTCCTTGTTATACGTCTATTGCCCGCAGGTTCAGTCGTGGGCGGTGGTCGAGGAGGCGAGTGGCGCGGTGTTGTCCGAACACTCGATGTGCAGCGTTCCGTGGGTCATGATCCAGTGGATGAGATCGGCGGCCGGAATCGAGTGGACGTACTCGACCCATTGGGCGCTGGTGGGGCCGAACTGCTCGAAATAGCGGCGCAGGACAATCCGGCTCTGATCATTCGCCAGGCCCAGGCAGAACTCCTGAAACAGCAGCGGCTGATCGGGTTCGGGTGCGGTGGTGCGCTGGCTGAGGATCAACGGATAGCGGGCGTCGTGTCCCTCGGCGGTATACCTGTTGTGCAAAGCCTTCATGAAATGCCCCCCTGTTTTCGATGGCTGTGCAGGGTGCCCGAGGGTTTTTGCCGCAGGATGTCCGCTTGATGTCCGGGGCGAAGGAATGTTGCCCGATTGAAATAAATGACCCGGGCGCCGGAATAGTTTTAGATGCGTTCTTTTTCTGGCCTGAGGATCCTGTGAACGTGAGCAGACTGCTGATCGTCGACGATGACGTGGAAATTCTCGCCTTGTTGAAGAAGTTCTTCGTCCAGCACGCCTACGAAGTCGATGTCGCCGCTGACGGCGTTGCGATGTGGGCGGCGATTGCGCTGCAGCGGCCGGACACGATCATCCTCGACCTGATGCTGCCCGGCGAAGGTGGTTTGAGTCTGTGTCAGAAAATACGCGCGCAGATGGGCATTCCGATCATCATGCTCACGGCGATGGCCGAGTTGAGCGACCGCATTGTCGGGCTGGAACTCGGCGCCGACGATTACCTGACCAAGCCCTTTGCCCCGCAAGAACTGCTGGCCCGCGTGCGCGCCTTGCAGCGTCGGGCCGGAGAACAGCGGACGGCGCTGGAACCTTCACGCCCGGTTATCGCCTTCGCCGGTTGGCATCTGGACATCACTTGCCGCGAGCTGCGCTCGCCGGAAAACGTGATGATTCCGCTGTCCGGTGGCGAGTTCGATCTGCTGGTGGTGTTTCTCGATCATCCGCAGCGCATCCTCACCCGAGAGCAACTGATCGACCTGTCCCGTGGCCAAGGCCATGACGCGTTCGATCGCAGCATCGACGTGCAGGTCAGCCGTTTGCGGCGCAAGATCGAGCCGGACAGCAAACGCCCGGACCTGATCCGCACGGTGCGCAACGGCGGTTATATGTTCACCGCCAAGGTCACGCGCTCATGATCCGCCGGTGGCTGCAGCGCGACCCGCTGAGTCGGCGGATTGCCCTGACCATTGTCGCGGCCATGCTCGCTTCGCTGGCGCTGAATTTCCTGTTCGTCGAGGTGGCGGGGACCTGGGCGCGACCGCCCATTGAACGCACCGGGTTGCTGGAGCAGATTGCCGCCACCGTCAAAGTGATCGAAGCCGCACCGGCACCGTTACGCCGGCAACTGGCACAAGCGGCAAGTGGCCCGACCCAGGAAGTGACGTGGAGTGCGCAACGCGCCGAACTCGGATTGCCGGCGGGTGGTACGCCACTCATCGCGAACAAGGCGTCGGTGCTGCATCAGTTGTTGGGCGATAATCGACACATTCAGGTGTTCAATCCCGCGGACTGGCCGAGCAGCAGTCCGCAGGCCCGCTACGCAGCGCTGATTCAACTGCCGGATGCCAGTTGGTTGCTGTTCGCTTCACGCGAGCGCTCCTGGGGACTGGACATCGGCACACGCATCGCGATCATCATCGCCCTGGGCCTGATTGCCACGGTATTGGTGGCCTGGCTTGCCACCCGCCAACTGGCCCAACCGCTGCAGCGTTTCGCCAGCGCCGCGCGCCGTTTCGGCGGTGATCTGCGCGCGCCGCCGATCAAGATCGAAGGCCCGAACGAAATCCGCCAGGTGATCATCGCCTTCAACACCATGCAGGCGCAGATTCAGCACTACATCAGCGAACGCACGCACATGCTGGCGTCGATTTCCCATGACTTGCGCGCACCGCTGACCCGTATGCGCCTGCGCAGCGAATTCATGGAAGACCTCGATCACCAGGGCAAGCTGATCCGCGATATCGAAGAAATGCAGTCGATGATCAACGCGGCGCTGGCGTTCTTCCGTGAAGACACGCACCGCGAGGAGACCACTGCATTCGATCTGTCGGAACTCTTGCAAACGATCGTCGATGACTACCGCGATCAACACATCAGCGTTGACTTTGAGGGGCCCGCGCATCTGGTTTATGAGGGGCGGCCGCTGGGTATCAAGCGAGTGATTGTCAATCTTCTGGAAAACGCCGAAAAATATGCGCAACAACCGCGCATCGAACTTCGCGCGAACGAGCGCCTGGTCAGTATCGAAGTCAGTGACACGGGGCCTGGCATTGCTGAAGAGTCGTTGGAAAAGGTCTTCGATCCGTTTTTTCGCCTCGAAACCTCGCGCAACCGTAACACCGGCGGCGTCGGGCTGGGGCTGTCCGCTGCGCGGGCGATCGTGTGGGAGCAGGGGGGGACGTTGACGTTGAGCAACCGCAGCGGCGGCGGTCTGATCGCGCGGGTCGAACTGCCTTTGTAATGCCTTGAAGCATTTGCGCGTTGCGGGCGGTTAACAGGTCTCCTGTCCCGATAAGAAGCGTCCCTGAAAACACCTCGGCCATCCGCACGCCTTGGTCCGCTCTCGCAACTTAGCAACCTGAAAATGGCCCGATCCCGGATCTGCCGCTGCACTTTTTGAGTTGCTGTCGTGAAATTTATTCTGTAGATTTTCATGAAATTATAAGAAATAAATTTCATGAGGCCGCGCATGTTTCTGCAATCCAGCCAGCACGTCGACAGCTATTACGCCCACAGTTGCGCCGATCTCCTGCGCGATCGGCCGATGCTGCAGGGCGATCAAGACACCGACATCGTGATCGTCGGCGCTGGTTTCAGCGGCCTGCACACCGCATTGCGTCTGGCGCTGGCCGGTAAGCGCGTGATACTGCTGGAAGCCAGCCGCGTCGCGTGGGCGGCCTCGGGGCGTAACGGCGGACAGGCGATTCTTGGCTGGTCTTGCGACATGCCGCCGCTGGAAGCCGCGCTGGGGCGTGAGCGGGCCAGACGGCTGTGGGACGGCATGCGCTGGGCGGCTCGGGAATTACGCGAGTTGCCTGGGCGGCATGGTATCGACTGCGATTATCGCCCCGGGCATTTGTGGACGTCGGTGATGCCGCGTCGGGTCAGTCTGCTCACTGAATGGCAGGAGGAGGCCAGCCAAAAGTGGGGCCACGATGCGCTGCAGTTCATCCCGCGTGAACAGTTGCCGGAATGGGTGGCCAGCGAGCGTTATCAGGCGGGACTGTACGACCCCGAAGGCGCGCACCTCAATCCTCTGAAACTCGCGTCGGGTCTGGCGATGGCGATCGAGCGCGCCGGTGGCCGCCTCTACGAGCAAAGCAAAGCCTTGAGTTATCAGGAGGAGGGCACAGGCTGGCGGGTCAACACCGAGCACGGATCGGTTCGCGCCGATGTGCTGGTCCTCGCGTGTAACGCCTACCTTGATCAACTCGATCCACAATTGTCGAGCTGCATCCTGCCGGTGGGCACCTATCAAGTCGCCACCGCACCGCTCACGCCGGAGCAAGCTACGGCGTTGCTGCCAGGCAATGTCTGCGTGACCGACAACCAGTTCGTCCTCGACTACTTCCGCCGCACCCCGGATAACCGTTTGCTGTTCGGTGGTGGCTGCACCTATCTCGGCGGCATGCCCAAAGACATCGCGGCAGCCACCCGGCCGTTCCTGCAACGGGTGTTCCCGCAACTCACGGGTGTCGATATCGAGTTCGCCTGGGGCGGCCATATCGACTTGACGATCAACCGCACACCGGATGTCGGCGGCGAGCGCAATCGTTACTGGATGCAAGGCTATTCAGGCCACGGCGTGCTGCCGACACTGGCTGCCGCACGTGCAGTGTCCGACGCGATCCTCGGCAACGCGGATGAATTGGCGTTGTATCAAGGCTTGAGTAATGGCAGCTTTCCCGGCGGCAAATACCTCGCGGCGCCGCTCGAAGCGATCGGCAAGGCCTGGTACCGACTGCGCGACAGCCTCTGACCTGGAATCCCTGTGATGGACAAGCAAGAAGAAATCGCGGCGCTGGCGATCCTGATTCACGACCTGCGCAAGCACAAGAAATGGACCCTCAAGGAGCTGGCCGACAAGATCGGCCGCTCCGTGGGTTTCCTTTCGCAAGTCGAGCGCGGCCTGTCACGGCCGACGGTGGCGGACCTGACGGCGATCAGCGAAACCTTCGGCGTGCCGACCACCTATTTCTACAGTCTGCCCAAACCCAAGGAACTGCCGTGGGTCACCCGGCCGGACGAGCGGCGCACGTTGTATTTCGCCAACGGCATCACCGACATTCTGGTGTCGCCGCAGATCCGCGCATCATTCTCCATGCTCGAAAGTCACCTCGAGGCCGGCGCCAGCAGCGGCGACCGCCATCTGACCGACAGCTCGGAGCAGGGCGGTTACGTCCTCGAAGGCGAACTGACGTTGTGGCTGGGCGACGATCAAGACCCGGTCACGCTCAAGGCCGGCGACAGCTTTCAATTCGACAGTCACACCCGTTGCCGTTACGGCAACCTCACCGAGCACCTGACCCGCGTGCTCTGGGTCTACACCTGATAACCACAAAGGATGAACACGATGGACGCTGTCTGCGCTGACCTGCTCGCCGAAGTTCGGGCGTTTCGCCAACGCTACCCCGAGGTCCGTTATGTCGACTTGATCTCGCTGGACATTCCCGGGCATTTTTACGGCAAGCGTTATCCCGTGGACATGCTCGAAAAGGTTGCCGCGGGCAGTGCCCTCAAACTGCCACAAAATTGCGTTTTGCTCGGCGTCCAGGGCGGCCTGTTCAAGATTGGCGACTACTGCTTCAACGACGGCGACCCGGACGCCGTGCGCCGCCTGGTGCCGGGCACACTGAAACCGGTGACCTGGGAAGCGCAGCCGCTGGGGCAGATGCTGATCACCTCGGACGGCACCGAAAAGCCAATCGAATTCGAACCCCGCGAAGTCCTCGCGCAAGTGCTCAATCGCCTGGCGCGCAAAGGCATTCATCCGGTGGTGGCGTTCGAACTGGAGTTCTACCTGTTCGACAAGACCTTGCGCAACGGCCTGCCGCAATTCCCCCGCGACGACCTGACCGACGACGCCGATGACCAGCCGAACATGCACATCGAACGCCTGTCACGCTTCGCCCCGGTGCTCGATGAAATGGTCGAAGCGACGCGCGCCCAAGGTATCGACGCCACGGTCATCACCGCCGAACTCGGCCCTGGTCAGTTCGAAATCAACTTCGGCCACCTCGACGACGGCTTGCGTGCCGCCGACTGGGCCGCGTTGTTCTGCCGCAGCACCCGTGGCGCCGCGCTCAAACACGGCTACCGCGCCAGTTTCATGGCCAAGCCGTACTTGCAGCATCCGGGCAGTGGCATGCATGTGCATGTCAGCCTGTACGACGCCGAGGGCAACAATCTGTTGGCGGCCAATCAACAACAACCGCTACGCCATGCGGTGGCCGGATGCCTGGAACTGTTGCCGCACAGCATGCCGATCTTCGCGCCGAACCAGAATGCGATGCGGCGTCTGGGCGGTACGGTGAACACGGCGACCAAAGCGAGCTGGGGATTCGAGGACCGTGATGCGTGCTTGCGCATTCCCGATTCGGACGAGAAGAACCTGCGCATCGAGTATCGACTGGCGGGGGCAGATGCCAATCCGTATCTGGTGTTGGCGGCGATTCTGGTGGGACTGGAGCATGGGCTGGAGTCGGGCAAGGAGCCAATTGCACCGTTGAATGAAGATCGCAACAGCGGGATCGGCTTTCCGACGGAAATGTTTGAAGCGGTGAGGGCGATGCAGGCTCAGGCGCAGTTGCGCGAAGGGCTGGGCGCTGAGTTCGTCGATGTGTATTGCGAGAACAAACGGCAGGATCATCTGGCATTTATGCAAGAGATCAGTGCGCGGGAGTATCGCTGGTATCTGTAAGTTGTGGGGCCGATGCAGGGGGAGTCTGCGGTCATAGCTTCAAGACCGCACATTCCCACAGCCTGACTGGATTTCGGGAGCAGACTTTACATGGCAGTGCAGCCTGTCCGTCCTTTGACCTGGAGTTGAAATAGAAAAAAAGCTGACTACCCTGTTTGTACCGGCCATGTCAGGGAGGACGGGAAATGCTCATGAATTTCTGCAATGTCAGCGCATTGAAACAACGACTGTGCCCGATGGTCGCTGTTCCCACCAACGTCTTTTCCCGAAATAAATGGGGCCTGTTCAAGGCCCATGACGTCAACGGCGAAATTGTCTTCGATGCAGCCTACGAAGGGGGCAACTCACCCCGGGTATACGGGGTGATAGAAGCCAACAACGGATGCGGGATCTATGTTCCTGTCGGGCGTCAGTACAACGCTGGCGCTTATATACTGCCTGTTCCTATCTGCGTCGGCGGAGCAAGAGATCTGCGAATAACGGCCTTGGGTTATGTCCGGGAGACGGATCAACAAGTCATCGAGCGAGAGGCCCGGGAAGAACTCATGCAACCGATCGACATTCTGAGCATCCAGCCCCTGGCTACAACGGTTGCGGCGCAAGATGGCCAGTACTATATCGTCAGATTGAAGTCGCAACTTTCAACGTTCTATTACTCATGGGATGTCGCGGGCAGCGACCAGGTGACAGCAGTGAGGTACTGGAGCCTGCCTTCTTTGATTGAAGCGCGACATGGTGTGGAACAAACACAACCGGCAGGTGAAATGGCGCAGTTGTTATTCGACGATCTTGGCTGCAGTGCCACTCATCGCGCCGCCTGGCTTGCCGAGTGGCACGCGAGTGCCTATGACGCGACGATCAGGCATTTACTGAGGAATTCCGTAAGAGTAGATACCGGTAGCGAAGGTTTAAATATTCTGTCGAGAATGTATGGAAACAGAAAATATACCTATCGCAACCAATATCCTGCCTTTGCTCCGACGGTAAACCCTGCGCACGAATTGACATGCCGAGGGCGATGCAATTCAAACAACGGAAATTTGTAGAGCACCGCCATCGAACGAGGCAGTTCGGGCCGGTAATGCTGGCCATCAAGCGTTCGGCCACCGGTACAGCATCCTCGTCACACAACTGGTCCGGCAGTAGAACGATAAATTCGTCACCGCCCATGTGCACGATGGTGTCCGTGCTGCGGACTGATCAAGTCGCTTGGTCGAGGTTGATCTCGATTGTCAGAACGCGGGTTGCAGCCAGGCCATTTACACCTAACCTCAACATGGGCATCGGTGCGCGCTCTGCCAGCTTCAAAGCTGCAGGATTTCTATGCCCTGAGTGGATAGCGACATCCATAGGCAAGGAGTCCGAAGATGAATATTCCCCGCGTGCTCTGTGTAATTATCCTATTGAGTTTGAGCGCATGCTCGTCCGCCCCTGTTATCTACAATGCTAGCGATAACTCTCCGGGCCAGATAAAACCGTTACAGGAACTGCTGCCTGACAACACCCCCGTGAGGCTGTTTTTTGTTCATGGTGTAGGTGATCACTGTCCTGGTTACGCGCTTGGTCCTGAAGGCTGGTTGAATGACAAAAATGCTGAAGCGATGGGGTTGAAACCCGTATCCGACAAAATCGCAGCGGCTGATTTCATCAATGTAAACGTCTATATGGGAGGAAATGAAGACCCGCACTCAGGGGTGAACGTCCTCAAAAGACGTTACTCACTGACATTGCCCGACAGGGCAAATACAGTGAGCGTAGAGGCGATAGAAATTACCTGGTCCCCGCTGACCCGCTGGTTGAAAAGCAATCAGCTTGGATATGACTCGCCCTCTGTTTTCGAAGATAAACATCGCGAACCGTGCATTGAACTTCCCGATCCGAGAATTCCTTCAACGGTACAGGCGCCCCCAAGGCTCTGGCTTGATAAAACAATCAAAGAACAGGTTTTTGACCGCAACTTGTCCGATGCGATTGTCTATACAGGCACCTATGGCGAGACAATGGTGCGCGGGCTTGCAGAGGGGATTTGCCATGCCATCACCCCTACGGCCAACAATGAAAAATGTATATGGCCTTCTGCGCAGGCAAGTGAAAACAACCCACACAAGAATTTATTCGTAACCCACAGCCTGGGCAGTCGCATGATGTATGACATGTTCCTTCATCTTCTCGACCAGACAAAAGACAGCATGACCAACCCTATACCTTGGGAAGAGCGCAAAATCGCACAGGGCTTCATCGAAAACATGCTCGCCAACACGCCTGCTTTTTACATGATGGCGAATCAGCTTTCATTACTGGGTCTGGCCAACGTACCGCCGCAAGCACGTTCCAATGATGGCGTTGCACGTCCTTTTTTCTGGCAGTTGTTTCCCCTGGACGACCTCGATAGCCAATCGAATTCGTCGCAAGCGACATCAGGGCCGCAAGTCTACGGCAACGTTTTTCTGCAACTCGCGAATTTGAAGGAAAACGCAGAAAAGCGCAGCGCAAAACCATCCTACCGCCTTCAGATCGTCTCATTCAACGACACAAATGATCTGCTCACCTGGCACATTCCGCGCTGGTACGCTAACGCCGTGGCTACACCGGGAGGACGGCCGCGAATCGATGTAACGGACGTATTTGTGCAAAATGCACCCAAGCTCCTGATCATGGAGAGCCCCGAGCATGCGCACGTCGACTACTTTAAAAACCCGGACGTGCGCGACATTATCCGTTGCGGCGCTGCCCGTGGTGAAGTCTTGAAGTGTCCCGGGCGCTGATCAGGGCAGGGGGCTGAATCCACGTCAGGACGCTTTGAATAACAGTTAAAACAGCTCAGCAGCCTTTAAAAGGCATTTGGCCGGGGTAAAAACCTGGCTTTACGCCGTTAACGCTTTCATCAAACCAGTGATGCCGATGATTTTCATGACCCTTTTCAGGTTGTAGGCGAGCACGTTCAAACTCATCTCGGCGCTCACCCCATCCATTGCTTGAGCGTCCCGAAGAGATGCTCAGCCTGGACTCATTGCAGCCTTTCAGGCTGAGCAAAGATCGACTCAAATACGTCTCTGACCCGCCTAGGTTTTTTTTACTTTGCGGCCGCGTGAGGCAGGCTTCACCGGTACGCTTTTGCCGTACTCGCTCCACCATTTAGCGAGCGCCTCCATCGTTGGCCCGAGTGCACGTGCTTTTGCTGTCATTTCATATTCAACACGCGGGGGCACTTCTGCGAAGACTGTTCGCGAGATCAGGCCATCGTTCTCAAGCTCCCGAAGTTGTGCTGTCAGCATGTGTTGGGTGACGCCGTTAATCGCCTTTCGCAGTTCCCCAAAACGATAAATCCGCTGGTTTAGCAGCCACATTATTTCCAGCTTCCACTTGCCTGAAAGTAGCGAAAATGCACGCCGCATTTCCTCGTGCATATTGATCTGCTCTTCATCATTAGTCTGGTTTTCCATACTAAGTACCGGTTTTTCATCCTACTTGTGGGTTTTCATGTTAGACGAGATATTTGCCCTAAGTCGACGTAACAATACCTGCTTGGGAAAACCAAATGATCGAACATTATATTTACTGGATTAGCACGGTCCTGCTTTCGCTGCTCTATCTGGCCTCGGCCTTGATGTACATCGCCAAAGGAGACTATGTGCGAAGCGCACAAGCGGAGTTGGGCTATTCAGCCTCCCACCTTGTGCCTTTGATGATCGTGGTCAAGATACTGGGGCCCGCCGCGATTTTGTGGCGCTTCAATGCCGCACTCAGTGATCTCGCTTATGCCGGCATGTTTTATCACCTGCTGCTTTCAGCTTCAGCGCACCTGGGTGTTCACAAGCCCAAAGGTTCTATCCCGGCAGCCTTGGGACTCATTCTCCTGGCCACCTCCTTCGTGACACAAAACGCTGTTCGCGAATATCCGTCGCCGTACGCACCGCCGTCAGCGGTCGTCCAGACGACTCTCAAATAATGGAGATCGCCATGACTCGACTCAGTGGAAAAGTTGCGATTATCGTCGGCGCCGGTCGTGGTATCGGCCGAGCTACCGCCAGACTTTTCGCGATGCAGGGGGCGAAAGTCGCGGTCGTTTCGCGCACGGCTGAAAATGTCGATCAGGTGGTTGCCGATATCCAGGCCGCTGGCGGCGCCGCCCTCGGAATCGTTTGCGATATCGCTGACCCTGATCAAATTACTGCCGCTGTCGACAAGGTGATGACTGCCTATGGGCGGATCGACATACTGGTGAATAATGCTTTCGATCCCTCGGTGGTGTTTTCATCGGTGGTCGAGCTGTCAGCCGAGCAGTTGCAGCGCAATTTCGAAATGGGCCCCATTGCTTATCTGCGAACGATGCAGGCGTGCTATCCCCATCTCAAAGCCAGTGGTGAGGGCAGGGTTATCAATTTCGCTTCCCTGGCTGGTGTCGTCGGCATGCAGGGCTACGCGCCTTACAACATGGCAAAGGAGGCGGTACGTGCCTTGACTCGCTCGGCGGCCAGGGAGTGGGGCGGTGACAAGATCACTGTCAACAATGTCATGCCGGTCGCTGACACTTGGGAAGCAGCGGTCGATGTACCTGCACCCACTAACGTACTTGGCCGTTATGGATCACCGGAAGAGGATATTGCGCCGGTGGTGTTGTTTCTCGCTAGCAAGGATGCGCAGTTCTTGACGGGATACAGTCTCACGCCGGACGGAGGCCAAATCATCGACAGCGCCCGCTGACGGTCCTGTCCAAACCCCACGACGCAACGGAAATTGGGCCGATCTCTGCCGGTCACGACAGACTGTTTTCGGCCAAAAGCGGACATACGCAAGCAACCGCTCGCGGCCAATAGCGGTCATCCTCCTCCGTCAGGTGTCGACCCATTGCGGCCATTCGCAGGAGCCACCACAATCGGAGGAATGTTGGTGGTGAGGTGACGCATAGTGAGGATTGAAGTATCAGAAGAAGCCGACTGGAAGCTTTTCGAGGACGTGGCCGGGGTTATTGAGCAAGGGCTGGGCGGTTCCTGGAAAGAGAGGCTCGATGGCCCGGACCAGCGTTATTGGGATCTGTTGGTGGATGAACACACGCTCACCCTACACCTTGAACACTATTTAGGCATTTCAGTGGTCATTCCCGATAGCGCAGATGACATCGCTCGAAGAGTATGTGCGTTGCTTAATCGGCCTCCTTGCGGGTAAGCCCGCTCTGACAAAGATCCCAACTGATCTAAAAGGCAGCTGTGGGTCGATTTCTGCATGTCGCTATTATCAGCTTCTGGCCGATAGCTGCCGATCCCGTTGGCAGCTATCGGCCAGAAGAGGACGTTTAGAGCAAGGAGAATAAATCCATCGCATTTCTTCCAGGCTTTGCAATTTGCGGACGCGCTTTTACACACTCTGGGCTGGTAAGTTTAGAGTCGGAAAATCAACTAGTCCCTTTTTCTAAAGTAGGTGCCAATGGTTACTTCTATCGTTCTTCAGGACGTTGACGTTGGATGGATCGCTACTGACGCCATCGGGCAGGTTGCGCTCTTCACTACGGCTGGTCCGGGGCCGATTCCTTGCTCCGCACTTCCCTCCGTCGAGAACTCCGAAGAGGCGGTCCTTTCATTGCCAGAGGTGTCCGATGTGGATCTGGTTACTTCGATGTCTGGCGCAAACGCTTTCGCTGCCTTTGCCAAGCGTGGGTTCTTTGCATATGACTGGTCGGACGTCCATCGCACTACGCGCCTAGCCTTGAATGGATATGAGCTGCAATACCGTCCACTGAATCCATTGACACTTTTCGACTTACCGGCCCCTTTACGGGCATTGGCTGAGGTTACCCGGCTATCTGGCGTAACGTTCGGAGTACCTATCGTAGTGATAGGTAATCAGATTTCTTAGCCGTCATTCAGCGGTTGGGGAGCGTTTTGGCCGTTTGCTTCCTTTCACTACCGGCAGCTAATGGCCGATTGCCGTCACTCGGCACTCGGCACTCGGCACTCGACACCATCTTGCATGGCCGCACTGCTTGGCAGTTCCAATCCAATGGGACGAAACCCGATCCAGCACCTGGACTCTCTACTGTATTCAGGGTTCGGATGGAATGAGGAGAACCAGATCTGTATTACCGATGTCGACACCCGCTTGTGAAAGCAAGGTAGAGACTTGCCCGCGATGATGAGTCTGGTGGTTGAAGAAATGCATGAGCAAACCAAAGAAACTTTTGTCTGCGGGCGTCCCTGCCATGTTTGTGTAACTCAGGGTGCCATCTAAATGTGCCTCTGTAATGGAGCGAGACCATTCCATAATTACTCTATCGAGCCATATCCGATGAGCCGACAAATCGCGGATGTTTGAGAACGTCAGCTGGTTGAGACTTTTCGGGGCAGGAAGTTGCTGAACCGGCTTCAGAGCCGAGTAGTTCGCTGGGTGCCCGGCGAATCGCTGCAGCCAGATAACGTCTCCCGCCACCAAGTGGTTCAGCGTCCCGATAATAGAACCGAAGTATGCGTTTCTATTCAGTGAAAGCTCTTCATCTGACAAGCGCTTGGCCGCTTCATAAATATTTGCGTTCATCCATTCGTTATAAGTCGCCATCAGGCAGACATGGTCGGTACGATTCATTGTGTTCGCCCTTGGTTCGTTTACGCGCCCTGGTACAGGGTGAAACCGAGCCCTTCTAAACGGTCGGTACGGCAGCGCCAGCGATGGCTATAGTCAATGATGCGTCAGAGCGAATCCAGCCCCGCAGACCACTCATGCGAAGGCACGGCAGATTTCCTCATGCTGCTTGATGCCGCGACGTGTAGGTCTCACAGCGACTCGGGAACGGTCAGAACCTATTGTTCAAGCATCAGACTGCGCCAGAGAATCACCGGTGCTTCAACCGATACCGCCTCCGGTAGCTGCTCTTCCTTTTTACTCAACGCTGGCAAAGTAGCTTCGGATGACGAAGGCCGAAGCGGCAATCGTTGTGCGGCCTCTGCGCTTGGCTCATCAACCCACGGCCTGGTCACCACCACCTTGCCCTGGGCGCGGCCCTGCTCGACGTATTGCAACGCCTCAGCTGTCGATTCGAAAGGGAAGGTGCGGTCAATCACCGGTTTGATGATGCCGGCCTCAATGAGCACGGTGATGTGCTGCAGTTGCGCGCCATTGGCCCGCATGAAGACGAATGCGTAGCTGACGTCCCGCTGGCGCGCCTTGCGCCGGATACTGAAACTCAGCAGACGCATGACTTGTTGCAAAGGCCAGGACAACCCTTGCTCCCGGGCGAACTGCGCAGTGGGTGGCCCGGAGATGGAAATTAGCTGGCCTCCGGGTTTGAGCACCTTGAGGGATTTCTCCAATACATCGGCACCAAGGCTGTTCAATACCACGTCGAAGTCGTGCAGGACGCTTTCGAAGTTCTGCTGTGTGTAGTCGATCACCTGATCGGCCCCCAGCGCTTTTACCCATGCGACATTCGCGGTGCTGGTGGTGGTGGCGACAAAGGCCCCGAGGTGTTTGGCGAGCTGGATGGCCACGGTGCCGACGCCGCCGGATCCGGCATGGATGAGCACTTTCTGGCCATTTTTCAGTCGGGCGGTTTCAACCAGCACTTGCCAGGCGGTCAGTGCCACCAAAGGGATGGACGCGGCTTGTGCCATGTGAGTATTGGCAGGTTTCAGTGCAATCGCGTCTTCGTTCACGGCGACTAATTCGGCGAACGTGCCAATCCGTGTTTCTGGTGGGCGTGCGTAAACTTCGTCTCCCGGTTTGAAGCGGGTCACCGCTGAACCCACTTCAACGACGATGCCGGCCAGATCGTTGCCCAGTATCAACGGAAACGAGTAGGGCAGGATCAGCTTGAATTCGCCTTTGCGGATCTTCGAATCCAGCACGTTGATGCTGCTGGCGTGCACCTCGATCAGGACGTCGTGGGCGCCCACCACAGGGGCCGGTGCTTCGCCAATACGCCCGCCGTTCTGGCCATAGCGATCAATCAGAAATGCTTTCATTGCGGTATGGCTCTTGTCGGTTGCAGGGAGCGTAGTTGCGGGGTCGCGGCGCCGCGTTGTCAGGCATCGAGGAACGCCGACGCCTTGGTCACAAAATCAAGGTGCTGCTGGAAAATCCCGCCGTGGCCGGCATCCTCATAAATCACCAGTTGTGCGTTGGCTGCATCGAATCCGGTACGGGTGTTCGCTACTTGGGGATCACTCTGGCGTCTGGTAGCGCTGGGCAACTGCAGACTGGCGGATCTGCCCCAGCAGGGCCTGCCGTGCGGTCTGCAGGTCATCCCAGCGTTCTGCTTCGTGCAGGGGCGGAATGGTCACCGGTTCGCGACGATCGAAACCGGCCAGCGCGGCATCCACCAGGTCGCCCACTTCCATGATTTCGGTCAAGGTGTTGATGTCGACGCCGGAGCGATCCCAGATTTCCGTGCGGGTGGCGGCCGGCAGCACGGCCTGCACGTAGACGCCCTGTGGCGAGAGTTCCAGGCTCAGGCCTTGGGAAAGGAACAGCACAAAGGCCTTGGTCGCACCGTAGACCGTCATACCGAACTCCGGCGCCAGACCCACCACCGAACCGATGTTGATGATCGCGCCGTCGCCGGCTTTGACCAGGCGTGGAGCGATGGCGCTGGCCAGTCGCACCAGCGCAGTGGTGTTGAGGGCGACCAATTGCGCAACCTTGTCGGTGCTTTGGTCAATGAACTGACCGGACAGCGCGGCGCCGGCGTTATTGACGAGGATGCCGATCCGGGCGTCATCACGCAGACGGGACTCAATCGTGGCCAGATCGCCGGCTTGGGTCAGGTCAGCCGCAATCACATCGACGGCGACGTCGTGCTCGCGGCGCAACCGGGTGGCAAGGGCCTCCAGGCGCGCCAAATCACGGGCGACCAGGACCAGATCGTGGCCGCGTTGCGCGAAGCGATCGGCGTAGACGGCGCCAATGCCGGTGGAGGCGCCAGTGATCAAAACAGTAGGGCGAGTGTTCATGGGTTCATCTCTCTTTCAGGATGGGAGAAACAGAAAACGCGATCAGGGATTGCTCAGCGTGCGGCAGTGCTCGATTCAGCCTGCGTCGGGTAGTCGATGTAGCCCGCCGCGCTGTCGCCAGGTCGAGGTCGGAGCCGTTGTTGCCGATGTAGGTGTTTTTGAAGCGCTGGCGCAGGGCCGCGAACTCGCTGGGTACAAAGCCGTGGCCGGCGCGGTTGCGTGTCAGCGGCGCAAGCACGACGCGGTTCGACAGCGTGAGCGCGCCGAGGGTGTAAGGGGTGAACAGTTTCGGGTCGGTCATCTGGTGTTTCTTCCGTGTCCGTTAATGAAGATCGGTGGTGCGTGCAATTATGATGATGATCGAAATCTAAGCTGTCAACGGTTTTGATTATGACCAGCATCTATGTATCATCGGCGCAGGATTTCCCAGCGGACACGAGGTATTGACGTGAGAGTGACCAAGGCCCAGGCGCAAGCCAATCGAGAGCACATCGTTGAAACGGCTTCAGAACTGTTCCGTGAGCGCGGTTTTGACGGTGTCGGTGTGGCCGATCTCATGGCGGCGGCCGGTTTCACCCACGGAGGCTTCTACAAACATTTCGGATCGAAGGCCGATCTGATGGCCGAAGCCTCGGCCTGCAGTCTGGCCAAATCGCTGGCCGCCGCGGAAGCGCTCGATGTCGCGGGCTTCATTGATGTTTATGTGACCCGCGCACATCGGGATGGACGCAGCAGCGGCTGCACAATGGCCGCGTTGTGTGGTGACGCGGCGCGGCAACCGGACGCTGTGAAAGCGACGTTTGCCGAAGGCATCGAACGCACCCTGCAAACCCTCGGCGACAAATACCCGACAGGCCCGGATGCCGCGCCGGGTGAGGGGCGGCGGAAAATGATCGACCTGCTGTCGCGTGCTGCCGGTGCGATTATCCTGTCGCGCGCCTGTCCGGATGATTCCGCGCTGGCGGATGAGATTCTTCAGGTGTGCCGCGCCGAGATGCTGGCTTCATTGCCCGTGGATGACGAGACGGCGGTGTAGAAAATAATTTGAACCGCTTCAGGGACGTGCTCGCCTAATGATCAGCTTGTGGTCAATCGCGCAGGCACCGTGCCAATACCGGCACACTCCGAGAGGTGGTCAACGTGGCTAAAGACGAAAAGAAAAGCAAAGGTGAAGCTTCGAAAGCCGGCAAGGACTTGAAAGACAAAAAGGCCTCGCCGGCGAAGAAATCTGCGGCGGCTGCGGCGCTTTCAAAATCTTCCGAAAAGAAAGACAAGAAAAAAGACGTCGAACCGAAAAAATCTGCCAAAAAAGCCGACAGCAAACCCGATAAGGCCAAGGAACCGAAGAAGGCCGAAAAGACCGCGAAAAAGAAAAAGTGACCACTTTGATCTGCCAGGGCATTGCGCCCTGGCTTGCTCAGGCCGTGGCCGACGACTATTGATCTGTGCGCCGACACCGGCCCTTGGCAAACTCACACTTTTTCACAAAGACCTCCCGGCAACCATTCGATGGCAGAATCCCCTTAACTTGAAAGTTTTGGAGACCACCATGCTTCGTGTGTTCGAACGAAGACTCGACCCTTTTCCTCCTGACGAGGTCCCACCACCCCCCAACGGACTGGCCCGCTTTCTCTGGGCCTGCACGCGCGGCGCGCGCGGTTATGTCCTGGCGCTGGCATTGCTCAGTGCGGCCGTGTCGATTTATGAAGCGTGGCTGTTTTCCTTCCTTGGACAGGTCGTGGATCTGTTGTCGACCTGGCAGGCCGGCGGTGAAGCCGCTGCGCAGGAGAGTCGAGTGTTGTGGGGCATGGGCATTGTCATGGTGTTCAGTGTCGGGCTGGTGGCGTTGCGCACGATGGTGCAGCACCAGATTCTGGCGATTAACCTGCCGTTGCGCCTGCGCTGGGACTTCCATCGGCTGATGCTGCGGCAGAGCCTTTCGTTTTTTTCCGATGAGTTTTCCGGCCGGGTTACCACCAAGGTCATGCAGACCGCGCTGGCGGTGCGTGATGTGCTGTTTACCCTGATCGAGATCCTGCCCGGCATCGGTGTGTATTTCATTGCGATCATCGCGCTGGCCGGCGGCTTTGCACTGAAACTGATGCTGCCGTTCCTGGCGTGGGTCGTGTTTTTCGGGCTGGCCATGTGGTACTTCGTGCCGCGTCTGGGCAAAGTGGGGCAGGAGCAAGCCAATGCGCGGTCGATGATGACCGGGCGGATCTCCGACGCCTACACCAACATCACCACGGTGAAACTGTTCTCGCACTCCAACCGTGAGGCGCACTTCGCCCGGGCGGCGATGGAAGATTTCAAATTGACCGGTTTTCGCCAGATGCGTCTGGTGAGTCTGTTCGAGATCGTCAACCAGGCTCTGGTGGTGGCGTTGATCATGTCCGCCGGCGGTTACGCGTTGTGGCTGTGGCACCAGGGTGACGTCGGCGCAGGTGCCGTGGCGGCAATCACCGCGATGGCGTTACGCATCAATGGCATGTCGAACTGGATCATGTGGCAAATGACTTCGCTGTTCGAAAGCATCGGCACTGTTCAGGATGGCATGGCGACGCTGACCCAAGGCGCCAAAGTCCAGGACGCACCGGATGCCGGTGTGCTGGTGACCACTGGCGGCGCGGTCACGTTCGATAAGGTGCGTTTCAACTACAACGGCGAGCGTCAGGTGTTCGACGGCCTCAGCCTGAGCATCCGGCCCGGGGAAAAAATCGGTCTGGTCGGTCGCTCCGGCGCCGGCAAATCCACGCTGATCAACCTGCTGCTGCGTTTCTACGATGTCGACAGCGGGGAAATTCGCATCGACGGCCAGAACATCGCGCACGTGACCCAGGACAGTCTGCGCAGTGCCATCGGCATGGTGACCCAGGACACTTCGCTGCTGCACCGTTCCATTCGCGACAACATTGCCTACGGCCGACCGGATGCGACCGACGCGCAAGTGCGCCGCGCTGCGGCCAATGCGCAGGCCGATGAGTTCATCAGCCAGTTGAGCGATCGTCAGGGGCATACTGGTTACGACACTCTGGTGGGCGAGCGGGGCATCAAGCTCTCCGGCGGTCAGCGGCAACGCGTTGCGATTGCCCGGGTCATGCTGAAAAACGCGCCGATCCTGTTGCTTGACGAAGCCACCAGCGCGCTGGACTCGGAAGTCGAAGTGGCGATTCAGGAAAGCCTCGATGAGATGATGCAAGGCAAGACCGTGATCGCGATTGCCCACCGACTGTCGACGATTGCAGCGATGGATCGGCTGATCGTCATGGACGACGGGCGCATCATCGAACAGGGCACGCACAGCGAACTGCTCGAGAAAAACGGCGTGTATGCGCGGCTGTGGGCGCATCAAAGCGGTGGCTTCCTGGGCGAGGACAAGGGCGTGATCGAGGCGGTGGACCCGGCGTGAATGCGGAGCGCGGCGGGTGAATTCAGCTGATTTCTTTGCAAAATGTACCTATCAGTTACTGCATCGTTTCAGCGCTGCTTGTATTCTTGGCCAGAAGAAGGATGGATGGCTGCCGCTATTGCCCTGACCCAATGTTGCTGGAATGGAAAACCGGACTTTCCTTAAGGTAGTAACGTGAAGCGTGATTCCCACCTGGTGGTGCTTTTGCTGTTGGTCATTGGCTGCTCTCTCGCGTCATTGACGGTGTGGAAGGTATTGGCCTCCCGTGAGCGGGCACTGGAGGAGGTGAATGTCCATGGCTTGAACCTGACCCAGGCGCTGGCGACTTACTCCGAGGGCATTGTCCGCCAGAGTTCGCTGCTTTTGCTCGGGCTCGTCGAGCGTCTGGAGACCGAAGGCAGCGGCCCTGCCCAGATTCAGCGACTGACTGCACTGGTCGAGCGCCAGGAACCGCTGATGCCACAGCTCAGTGGCATCACGATCTACGACACTCAGGGCCGCTGGCTGATGTCCTCCAACCGGCCGATTCCAGCCGGGGCCAATAGCAGTGATCGGGTCTATTTCATCCATCACCGTGACGATCCGTCCCGCGAGACCTTTATCGGTCCGCCGATCCAGAGCCGCTCCAATCAGGAATGGGTGATCACCGTCAGCCGTCGCTTCAATGGTCCCGATGGCGAGTTCGCCGGTGTGGTGGCGGTGACCCTTGGGGTGGAAAATTTCCTGCGACTGTTTGGAAAAATCGATGTGGGGCAGGAGGGCGCGATCGGTTTGTCCTATACCGATGGCACGTTGCTGGTTCGCTATCCTTTCCGCGAACAGGACATGGGCCGCAACTTTTCCAAATCGCCCATCTACGCCAAATACCTGGTTGATCGATCCGTCGGCACTGCGTCGTTCACCTCCAGCCTGGATGGTGTGGAAAGGCTCTACGCTTTTCGCAAGAGCGACCGGCTGCCGCTGATCACGACCGTCGCCCTCGGCAAGCGCGAAGCCCTTGCTGCGTGGCGAATGGAGGCGTTGCTGTCGGCGGTGGTGGTCACCGGATTGCTCGGCCTGACGGGGCTGATCGGCTGGTTTCTGATCCTCGATATCCGCCGGCGCACGGCGGCCGAGGATCAATTGCGCGGGGCTCAGCAGCAGTTGCTGTCGTCAAACCGGCAACTTGAGTTGCTGGCGATGAAAGACGCCCTGACCGGTCTGGCCAACCGGCGCTGGTTTGATGAGAGCCTGGCGATGGAAGCCCGACGAGCACAGCGTGACGGCACGACGCTGGCCTTGCTGATGATTGATATCGACTACTTCAAGCGTTTTAACGATGCGTTCGGGCATGTGGCTGGCGACGCCTGCCTGCAGAGGGTGGGCCGCATTCTCGAAGCGTGTGTCAGGCGGCCGTCGGATCTGGTGGCTCGCTATGGCGGCGAAGAGATGGGCATCATCATGCCTGACACCGACAGTGATGGTGCCGCCGTGGTGGCGCAACTGATCCTCGACCGTTTGCAGCAAGAGCATATTGCGCACGACACCAGTCCGTTCGGTCGGCTCAGTGTGAGCATCGGCATGGCGACCGCTAGCGGTTCTCGACTGGACAATGTGCAGGGGTTGATCGAGATGGCAGATCAGGCGTTGTACAGCGCGAAGGCGCAGGGTCGTAACCGTTTCGTGCGGGGGATTAGTGAGAGCGAATCCGGGTAACGTCGTCAGACCTCGGTTTATCGTCGAGCATAAAAAAACCGGCCTTGCGCCGGTTTTTTTATGCTGCGAATGCCTTAGAGCGCCGCTTTTACCTGCAAGCCAAACACCAATGCATTGTCGATGTCCTGCCCGGAAAACGCGCCCGGCTCGATGATGTATTGCACATTGGGGCGCAAGGTCAGCCACGGGGTGGCCTGGTAACCGTAACCGAGTTCGATCAACTGTTCGGCACTGTCCAGGTTCGGGAATGCCGCGCCGTTGGCCTGCGCCGCCTCTTGCTGCACGTCACGACTGCGCGGGTTCGGCACGGCCCGGCCATAACCGAGCGCGAGGGTGTCACGCGGGCGCCCTTCGAACGGTTTGTATAGCACCACGCCAGTGCCGTACCACTTGCTGAACGGCGAAGCCGCTTCGCTGGCGGCCGAGTATTGACCGAAGGCGTGCAGACTGCGGCCCTCGGACGATGCCGAACGCCACACGGCCTGGTCGATCAGCAGGTAATGACCGCCGCGGCCGGACACCTCTTTATCGCTGCCGATGCGTTTCACGTCGGAGCTGTCGTAGTAGTAGCCAAGCTTGTATTCGCCGGGCAACTGCCCCGCGCGCTTGTAGACCAGTTCGATCGGCACCACAGTGCCCGTGGTGTGCTTCGGTCCCAAGTGCCAGGCACGACTGGAATTGCCGTTGCTTTGCGGATCGACATTGAACGCGGCGACGCGCAGCTGCCACGCCGACGACAGGTCGTACTTCACCCGCACGCCGAGATGGGCATTGGGGTAGTTGGTCCAGCCGCTGCCACCGGACATGTTCAACGGATGGCCGCAGAAGCCGGCGTTCATGAAGTTGCAGAGAATGCCGCTGTCGAGGCCACCAAGGTCGTTGCCCATGGCCATGTAACCCAGCTTCACGTTGAGCGCCGGGGTGAACAGGCTGCGCTCGTAGCTGAGCTCGGTCAGGCGGGTGTAGAGGCCGCCGTAGTTTTCCTGAATCGGCAGACGGTTGCCGACCAGGTCTTCCGAGGCGCTGTTGCCGCGCCGGTCGTTGATGGTCAACTGGACCTTGCCGGCGTTCTCCACGCCATACAGCTTGCTCAGGTCGAACTGTGCGCCGAGCTTGATGTTCTGCGAGTAACGGCCCGAGCGATGCAGGCCGCCGTCGGCGTTGTAAGCCATTTCACCGGTGTAGTCACCGGTGAATTTGATGCCGTCTTCGTCCATCTGGTGGCGCAAGCCACCCCAGTCGCCGGTCAGGGTATTGCGGCTGAGGAGGTTGGCATCGGTGTCGGCAAAGGCGGGCAGGGTGGCGCTGCAGGTCAGGCCCAACAGCACGCCGTTGAGCCAGCCGGTATGAGAAAAACGAAACATGGAGATCTTCCTGCTCAAATCGAGGGCGATAGCGCGAAGCAGCGCGGCACCCTCAGGTGCCGCGCGCAAAAGAAAGTGCCCGTGGTCAACACGGGCACTTCGGCTTACGGCAAGGCGTAGGCCATCACGTAGTCGCCGCGATCGGTCGACTGGCGTGCACCACCGGCGGTGACGACGATGTACTGCTTGCCGGTCTTCGGCGAAACGTAGGTCATCGGGCCGCCCTGACTGCCGACGGGCAGGCGCGCTTTCCAGACTTCTTCACCGTTGCCGCTGTTGAAGGCGCGCAGGTAGAAGTCCTGGGTGCCGGCGATGAAGATCAAGCCACCTTGGGTCGACAGGGTGCCGCCGAGGGTTGGCAGACCGATCTTGATCGGCAGGTGCATGCGGATGCCCAGGGGACCGGTGTCTTCAACGGTGCCGACTGGAACCTGCCAGGCGACTTTCTGCGTCTTCATGTCGATCGCCGTCAGGGTACCGAACGGCGGAGCCTGGCAAGGGATGCCGGCCACCGACAGGAAGCGGTTCTTGTTCACCGCATACGGCGTGCCCTTGAGCGGTACGGCGCCCATGCCGGTGTTCAGCGCTTCGCCACCGGACGAGGCCTGCGCCTTGTTCTGCGACGGGATCATCTGAATCCACAGACCCAGGCGCATGTCGTTGACGAAGATGAAGCCGTGCACCGGGTCAGTGGAGATGCTGCCCCAGTTCATGCCACCCAGCGAACCCGGGAAGCTCAGGGATTTGTCAGTACCCGGCGCGGTGTACAGGCCGTCATAACGCATCGACTTGAAGTCGATCCGGCACAACAACTGGTCGTACGGCGTGGCACCCCACATGTCGGATTCGGTCAGGTGCTGCGCGCCGATCTGCGGCATGCCCACCGATTTCGGCTGGGTTGGCGAGTACGGTTCGTTCGGGATGTTCGCGGCTTTGACCGGGACTTCCTTGACATCGGTCAGCGGCTTGCCGGTGGCACGATCCAGGACATAAATCTGCCCGGCCTTGGTGCCGATGACCAGCGCCGGCACGGTTTTGCCGTCCTTGTCGAAGTCGATCAGGCTCGGCTGCATCGGCAGGTCGAAGTCCCAGAGGTCGTTGTGCACGGTCTGGAACACCCAGCGCTCATCGCCAGTGCTGGCGTCCAGCGCGAGGATCGAGGCGCCGTAGGTGTGATCGAGTTTGCTGCGCTCGACACCGTAGATGTCGGTGGACGAACTGCCCATCGGCAGGAACACGGTGTTGGTCGCCGGGTCGTAGGACATCGGCGCCCAGCTGTTCGGCGTGCTGCGCACATAGGTGCTGCCGTCGGCCGGTGCCTTTTTATCCTGTGGGTTGCCCGGGTCGAAGGCCCAACGCATGGCGCCGGTGATCACGTCGAAACCACGGATCACGCCGCCCGGCATGTCGGTTTGCACGTTGTCGGCCACGCGCCCGCCGACCACGACTGTGGTGCCGGCCATCAATGGCGCGGAGGAGAGCTGATAGTAGCTGTCCGGCACATCACCCAGACCGGCCTTCAGATCAACCTGACCGTTGTTGCCGAAACCCTGGCAGAACTCGCCGGTGTCGGCATCGACCGCGATCAGACGTGCGTCGATGGTGTTGGTCAGCAGGCGGCGCTGGCAGTTGGCGGCCGGCGCAGGTTTGGCTTCGACGATGCTCGAATTGCCCGGCTGAGCGATGGCCTTGGTGGCATCGAAATAGGCCATGCCACGGCAACGCTGCCAGACTTTCGACTTGGCGTTGATCGCGTTTTTCCACAGTTCCTTGCCGGTGTCGGCATCCAGCGCGATCAGGTTGTTGTGCGGAGTGCAGATGAACACCTTGTTGCCGATCTGCAGCGGGGTGAGCTGATCTTCGGCGCCGTTGCCATCGCTCTCGGCGATGTCACCGGTGTGGTAGGTCCACGCGACTTTCAGTTTGTCGACGTTGGTGCGGTTGATCTGATCCAGCGCGGCGAAACGGCTGCCACCTTCGGTGTTGCCGTAGTGCGCCCAGTCTTTCTGCGCCTTGTCCGGCTCCACTGGCGTGAGCCCCGGGCCCGTGCCGGTGGCTGCTACCGTTGGGTGCGCGACAAACATGTTAGCGGCCGCGACGGCCAGGCCGATCGCGAGTACAGCGGCCAGCGCATAAGCACCGCGCCCTGGAACGCCACCGCTGGCACGCTTGAGCAATGGATAAACCAGCGCGACCACCAGACCCACCGCACTGAACATGAACAGGCGCGAGAACACCGGCCAGAACACCAGCCCGGCATCGCTCACGGCCCAGATTGCGGTCCCGAGCAGGAACGCCGCAAACAACCACGCACCCGCCGGTTTGAAGCGTGCGATCAGCCATCCGGAAACCGCCATCACCAGACCACCCATCAGGAAGTACCACGACCCTCCCAGGCTGACCAACTTCACGCCGCCAGCAGCGAGCGCCAAGCCGAGCAGGGCGATGATCACGCCCAGCCCGACCAGAATGAATTTAGAAAGGCCAGAGAGGCCTTGACTCTGCTTCACGTTGAATGTCCCGTTGAAATGAGAAGGGGATTATATAGTTAGGTAACTACCTAGTTAAATCATAAATTCAGTAACAAAGCGTTGTCGGTTATCGAATAACGCGCCTGAGCCGAAACGGCCGTTCTCAGAGGGTTGAAGAGCGCTTGTGAATGACTGAAAAAGTGGTTTTTCTGTCAGGAAAAATGCGGGTTATGACAGTGTTGCTGTTTTGCCGCACTCAACCGCCGACAGTGCTCAGCCGACGCACGGCGATAAAAACAGCTTAGCCCACGTATTGCTCGAGTCCTGACAGCAGCGCCTCGAAGGTCACTTTGCAGCGCGGACTGTTGCGTAAATCTTCATGCATGGTCAGCCAACTGGTGAGTCTGGGTTTGAAGGGGTGTGCGAGTACGCGCACCAGCGCAGGGTCACGTTGCGCCACTCGCACCTGGCACACGCCGATGCCCACCCCGGCACGAATCATCGCCAGTTGCGCCAGATCGCTGTCGGTACGCAAGGTGAAGTGTTCGCGACGCCATTGCGGCAACCAGTGCCTGGCGCTGCGCAGAAAGGGCGTCTCCTGGTCAAAGCCGATCAGCGCGTGTTCAGTGAGCTGTTCCAGTGTCTGCGGTGTGCCTCGCGCATCGAGGTAGCGGCGGTGAGCATGCAGGCCCAGTTCGATATCGCCGATGCGCCGGGCAATCAGCGAACCTTGCTCGGGCGCAACCATGCGCACGGCGATATCAGCCTCGCGGTGCAACAGGTCCTGAACGCGATTGGTCAGGACCAGCTCAACGTTCAGTTCCGGGTACTGTCCTTTTAAGCCGGCAATAACCGGAGGCAGCACTTCGGCGCCCACGACTTCGCTGGCACTGATGCGCACCGTGCCTCTGACGCCGCTTCCTTGCGCCTCGGCTGCGCGCAACAGTGCGGCGGCATTGGCCTGCATGGATTGCGCGAAGGGCTTGAGGGCCTGCGCGGCTTCGGTCGCCAGCAACCCTTGTTGGGAGCGAGTGAACAAACTCACGCCCAATTGTTGCTCGAGCGTGTCGATATGGCGCCCGACCGTAGGTTGCGCAACCCCCAGTGCTCGAGCGGCACCCGACAATGATCCTTCCTGCAGCACGCTCAGGTACGAGCGGTACAGTTCCCAGCTGATGTTGTTGTCCATGCATAAATGTATAGCTGGTAGCCGATTTTAAGCAATTTCATTGAGTCGACGGCGCATTCAGACTCTTCTCATTCCATCGAGAGGACGATCAACATGATCTTGAGTCGACGCGTTTTGGTACTGGGTGCAACGGGAGGTATCGGCGGTGAAGTGGCGCGCAAGCTGCGCGAATCCGGCTGGCAGGTGTGTGCGCTGCGACGCGGTGGTCGTCCACCTCACGAAGGGGCTGAAGGTTTTACCTGGTTTGACGGGGATGCGATGAATCGCCAACAGGTCATGGCGGCGGCACAGGGCTGCTCGGTCATTGTCCACGCGGTCAATCCACCCGGTTATCGTGACTGGGACAAGCGGGTCTTGCCCATGATCGACAACACCATTGCGGCCGCCATTGCACAAGGGGCGACCATCGTCCTGCCGGGCACTGTTTATAACTACGGGCCAGACGCATTCCCGTTGCTGCACGAAGACTCACCACAACACCCCGTGACCCGCAAAGGCGCGCTGCGGGTCGAGCTTGAACGACATCTGCGCGAAGCCAGCACCCAGGGATGCCGGGTAATCATCGTGCGTGCCGGCAACTTTTTCGGGCCGGTGCCGGGCAACAACTGGTTTTCCCAAGGGCTGGTCAAACCGGGGCGGGCAGTCACCCGTGTGCTGGTACCCAGTGCCAAGGGCATCGGCAATCAATGGGCCTATTTGCCGGATGTCGCCAACACCATGACGCAACTGCTGGAGCGCAGAGAAACGCTTGCACCGTTCGCCGCGTTTCATATGGACGGTCATTGGGATGCGGATGGCAGGCAAATGGCCGAAGCCATACGCCGCGTTGTGGCAAGACATGGCGGTAAAACGCCAAGGATCAAAGCGTTTCCCTGGTGGTTGATCAACGTGTTGTCGCCCTTTGTCGAAACGTTTCGCGAAATGCAGGAGATGCGTTACCTGTGGCAACAACCGGTAAGGCTGAACGGCGCGCAGTTGCAATCGACCTTGGGTCGCGAGCCGCATACGCCGCTGGATGAAGCTGTGGAGGCGACGCTGGTGGGGTTGGAGTGTGTTGATCAGTCTTATGATGCCCTCTCTCGCCGTCGGCCCGCAGCGAGAATGCGTTCGTAGAACGTCTCATCAAGCGGAGTTTTTCGCTCCAGCGGACAGCGCTCAAGAAGGTCTCTGAGCACAGCCACGAGATCGTCGTCACGCACCCTGGTTTCCGCAATGGTTTCAATACAGTCTTTGGGTATCAAAGCGGCCTGGGTGGCATCGCAAAGAATTGCCCACGGAGCATTGCGTGACCAGACGGCCGCGAGTATTGCTTGTCCTCTTTCAGCATGGTTTCGTGCGTTGGAGTTTGATCCGACAGACTGCAGCAGGCGAGGCAGCCGATGCTGACTGGTCACGAAAGCCGCCTGCAGCCCAGGGAATTTTTGTTGGAGCGTCTTATGGCGTCGCCACGCTTGGTGGACATGGCAGGCGCCGAACTCAAGCGGCTCTGCGGGTGCATCCACGACGTCTGCCCAACTCAACTCTGCAAGCATCTTTTCCTCCCTGAGAACACCTCGGCCAACGCAGAAAAAACGAATTAACCTGGCGGCAGACCCCAGGCCTCTGCAAGTTGCCTTGCTGAGGCCGCAGGCAACACGGTCGAACCGCTGCGCCGAATCAGTGACGCATGCTTGCCAAGACCTTCGACAAGCAGAGCCGACTCCAATCGAGGCTCAACGACATAGTCCCAGCCAAGTCCGAGCCATGGGCATCGTCCGCCGACGCTGGCGAAGATGGCAGGGGTAGCTTGGGTGGCATAGTCGGGGAGTGCTGGCGCGTTTGGTCGCGATTCCCGGGCCTTCACTGCTGGTACATGCAGTTGCAGGGCGCCATGCGTGTTGCGTGTTACCTCCATACCTCCGAGCAGCGCGATGTCGAAGGGCACAGCCTGACCACGGGTCGCATAAAAATAGGCCATGCGCCGGATGTTGTCGTAGTCGGCGAGCGCCCGGTAAAGGTAGGCGCAGATGACGCCCAACATCGGGTCGGCATGCTTTTCGTGCCGCAGGTCTGCAGCCAGTCGATCAACGCTATCGGCTCGCAAGTACCCGGCAGAGAATTCACGAAGGGTCCGCATGCCCGCCAGATACCTTTGCGGCGAACTGTGCGCTCCGTACACCTGGAAAACATCTCCGTTGGGGCTGGGGACGACGGCGGTATACAGACCTGCGTAAGGTACGACAGGCGTAACTTGCTCCTTGCCCATGCGCACCAGAACAGGCGCCCCTTTAGTGTGGGGTTCAACGTAAAACTCGTTGACGGGGGGCTCGGATCTGAGGGAATGAGTCGCGCGGTTGGACAGCAGTGTCGCCTGCTCACCCCAGACAATGAGATTTGCGTTAGCGGGGCGGTCGATCTCCAGGAATCGACGTTGAACCATCATGGTGATCGAATCTGCTCTGAGCTGTTCGGACAACTCCTTTATCATTTGCCTATGGCGAGGCGTATCCATGTCGATGTTGTGCAGTTCATCCATGTCCTCTCGCAGATGTGTGATTCCCGAGACCACTTCGCGACTGTCTGGATCTTTTGATTTAGATCGCCTGAACCATGGGAGTTTGTTGAAAAGGCGATAGCGCAAGGTGCGCTGCTGAACTGAACGCTGGGTTGTTATTTCCTCGGCGGTGAACCCAGCAGAATCCAGAGCCTCGTCTTTTTTTTCAGTGCCCAGCACCGCTACCGTGTTTCCGGATGGCCACGGTTGCATGTCGTCAGGGGGCTTGAGTGGGGTCGCAGTGTCGTAAAGCACCACGGCGTCGGGATCGACCTGGCAGTGAGGGTCGAGCTTGAGGTGGTAATCGCGAGCGCGTTCGGCCGTGCGCGAGCGAGCGAATTTACCCAACGCATTCGTGGTTATGAGCCCATTTTCAATGGCAGTGGGCTCCAGTCCCCAGAGAATATCCGCGATGACACCCGAGAAAATGCATTTGCCCGGTGCGGCGCCAGCAGGGTCTCGAACCATGTAGCCCAGTTGGCCGTCATGGCAGCAAGCGAGGCTATCGAAATTTGTTTCGTCGGCCCGGGTGCCTTGCACAAGGATCCCGCGCGAACCATCGAGGCGCATTAGCTCCAGGCTTTGGGGGGCTTCGCGGCACGCGTCGGTGATCAGCGTTATGCGCTTGACGCCGAGCAGAAACATTTCCTCGTAAAACCTGTCGACCACAATGCGGTACTTCATCTGCAGCGAGTCGCTGAACAGCCAGAAGATCTCGCCAAAATTCGACCCCGTCAGCCCGTGTCCGCAAAATGACAGGATCAATTGGTCAACGACGTCGGCCCCCGCTGGAAACAGTTCGTCGACGGCTTGTTGTACGCGCACCCGTGTGACCGGGTTTGGCTTGTTATTGACCCAGCCGTCGTCGACGACTTTGACGTTGTCGACGCCGAAACCAGAGCGCAGTGCCCATTCCCCCATGGAGCGCGCGGCTAAAACGGCGCCATCCAGATAGGCGAAATCCAGGACCTCTTTAGCAACAGGTGTCACGGTGCTTACGCCGATTGCCAGACACACTCGCCTAACCATGGGGACGCTCCGAAAGATGTTTGGTGACGAACGTATAAAAGTGCATGGGTGACACAAGCCAGTGCCAGCCTGGAGGACGAGGAGGCGTGAGCCGTTCGGCCAGCACGATGAGACCTGCCAATAGCATCACCGGAATATGCCAGGTCCCGCTCACCAGCGGCACCAGCATCCACGCCCAGCACGAAACAATACAAAACAGGCCATGGCGCATGCCGAAGGTCAGGCAGTCCTTGTCGGCTGGCCAGCCAAACAAGCCGATCCGCTGGGGTTGATGCACTCGATTGAGTGCTGCGCGATGCCACGGGCTTGCGCTCCAGACCAGCGCGATCAGCAATGTCACGATGAACACGTTTTGGCCCAGCGTGAACTGGAGCAACAACGCCAAGACCCATAGAACAGGGCCGGCGGCCATCCACAACGCACAATAGCCGAACAGAAACAGCGCGGATGCACGCATTCGCCGACGTGCCAGGCTGGAGTGCCAGACATGCATGAGCGGCATTGCCAACAGGGGCGGCATCATGGCCAAAAGCATCAGGAACCAGCCGGCGAGGATGCGGTGCAGCGGGTTCAGTGCGAGCTCCGCCTGTAACGCCGCCGGCCAGCGAGTGACGATCGACAGCCCGTTCACCGCTACGCAAAATGCGGGACCTTCACTGCTTACATCGTTGTAGAGGGAAAGGGCCAGGCCCACGCCTGCCGTGGCCAGCAGAATTGGCCACGGTGCGTAAGTAAAACTGCGTAGAACCAGACCTGGCCGCATCAGTCTGCCCTCAAGTCACGACGCCACTGCGCTTGAGAACGCTGATGCGCTCAACCGTTATCGGTGCTTCATCGGAAATCTGCTCGACAGGTACAAGCGTCACGCGCAGATGATTCGGATCGAAGTCCCCGGCGGCCGTGAGCCGTTGAGCCAGGTCGGTAATATCAATCGTATAACCCAACCCGTTGTGTTCGCCGTCTTTTTCCGAAGCAACGTTGAGACCGAAAAGCGTCAGGCTGCCGGCGTACCGGTCAGGGTCGAGCGCCGGGTTGGCGCCGTCAGGCAGATTGACGTACACATCCAGCAGCGGTGAAGGTGCGGAGCCACGCACGGATTCCAGGGCCAGGTAGAGTCGGGCCACCGCCTTACCCGGCGATGTCGCGCCCATGGTCGCGATGCTACTGGAGGCTGCCGTGGGTTCGAGGTCGATATGACTGTCTACCGGCGCACTGCCGATCGTGACGGCAGCGGCATTGGCGCCGATGGGGTGTACCGTTTGCTTGCTGGGCGAACCCATATTGACCCGTGCCACTGCATTCACTCCCGGCTTTACACCCGTACCGATGCTCAAATCATCATAGGGCCGATAAAATTTGCCGCCCTTCAACGTGTCTTTGCTAGTAAACGTTACGCCAGGTGCGTTGTCGCCGGGGACCGGCATGATAAAGCTGCGGTTGGCCGGACCATTGAGCCAGAGTGGGTCGTGGACCATGGTCTTGCCCGGCGTGTTCATCCAGGCTTCCCAGAGGCGATCAATGTTGCAATGGTGCAGCCAGAATATAGGGTCAAGACCTGCCAGATAGGCATTGCCCATATAACCACCGACGAGACCGTGAACCGTGTTGTGCGGGTTGCTCTCCAGTTCTCCGGTGATGTCCGCGAACTGGACGAAATCGCCAGTGATTCCGCCACCGAATCCCAGGTTTCCGTTACCGACGATAAAATCATTCTCTTCCATCGCTTCAAGGCTGAACCCGCCCCCGGGCTTGATCGCCTTGATTCCGGGGCGTCGAGGGTATTTGCACAGCGGGTTCGGGCTGCCGTCGGGTAAGGTTTTTTCTACAAAGGCCTCAGGCAGATACAGGGCTTTCGGATCGCTGCTGTTGAGGTAGTTCCAGTAGGGAAGGGTCCAGTCGTCCCCCGTCAACTCTTTCACTTTCGCAGCGACGATTGCTTCGAACGAAAACAGGTACGCCCGGTGCCAGGAGAGGAAATACCAACTGCCGTGCTGACACTGATTGCCGTACGTCTTGTTGGTCAAGTCTGCTGGAATCGGGGTATTCGCCTTGATCAGATTTTCGTTGAGCCACAACTGAGGATGGAATCCATGCATGGCGCCGAGGAATTTCCAGCTCGTGCGGTCCTGTATCGGTTGCGCGTCCAGCGCCTGCATTGCCTTGGCGTAGTTCAGCAATGTCTTGTTCCATCCTGAACCCAGTGTTGCAACATCCTGGCGAAAAGCGGTCATGATAGGTGCTCCGTTGCGGTTAGGTGATGTCTCCCCCAACTTCAGTGCCGGTCTTCATCACGTCAGATCCGGCACTTTTCAAGCAGCCACAGCGCTACTCTGTCAGCAGTAATAGATGGACATCGATGACCGGGTTGCCCATCAGCTTCTGCGGGAAGCGATCCCCTACGAAGGTCTTGTCGACCGGTTCTACCCAGACACTCAGTTTGCCGCCCGCTATATCCGCCATTGGCAGTTCGAAGTCGAACTGCGCCATCGCGTTGCTCACGCAATTGGCACAGCTTTGCACCTCAACCGGCTGGAACAGCGCTCTGGAGGCGATCGTCCTTCCGTCCTTTTGCAGGTGCACCCGGAAACTGCCGGGGATTTTCAGACGATTGATGCCGCTGACGCGTACGTTGACTCGATCGGTCTCGACCGTGAATTGTTTGTTCGCGGCGAGCGTACGCTGGGTCTTGGGCAGAAAATCGACGTTCGAAGCTGTGGCAGGCGGGTCGTAATCAATATCAAGCTGACCTGCCGAGTCGATGATTGCCAGGGTGTTCAGTTCCAGTGCGCTGTGGGTGAATGGATTCAGAACCTCGAGCGCTGAATCGT
Source organism: Pseudomonas monsensis (assembly GCF_014268495.2). Taxonomy (NCBI): domain Bacteria; kingdom Pseudomonadati; phylum Pseudomonadota; class Gammaproteobacteria; order Pseudomonadales; family Pseudomonadaceae; genus Pseudomonas; species Pseudomonas monsensis. The sequence goes on from NZ_CP077087.1 coordinate 3,441,737, forward strand.
TGAATATCTGAAAACTGATCGGGTCGGTAGCCTCGTTGATAGTGGTCAACAGCCCTTGCAGGTCGGTGGCCAGCATTTTCTTCTGCCATTCCCAGAACAGTCGGTCCCAATTGCAGTGGAAGAACCAGAACACCGGGTCGAACGCCGCAACTTCCTGTTGTTGCATCGTCGGACCAATGGAGTCATGGCCACTGTCGTGGGCGGCAATGATGGTGTTGTGACTGGCACCGGACCAGTAGCCGTGAAAGTCTTCCCAGTCGGTTTTGCTCATTGCCCGGTTGACGTCATCGGTCACGCCGTTATCAATCAGGTTCTGGGCAATCGTGTCGTAGTCAAAACGTGTGGTGACGTACCCTTCGGGGAAATCCGCGCCAATGGTTTTCGGTAGCACGTATTGGTCGAAGGGTGGGCTTTTAAGCACGTCGGGGAAGGGCGTGGTGATATCCCAATAAGGCAGGGTCACGTTCTCGCAACCAGGCACCGATCTCAGGGCATTTTCGAAACTGACCAGATAGGCCCGGTGCCAGGGGTTGTAGCCCGGTACGTGGTGCATGCAATAGGTATTGGGTGCCGGAAACCAGTGATAGCCCGCCTGGACGAAATAGCTGTTCGGGTCAGCGGGATCGAGGGCCTTAATGGCGGAAAAAGCTTTTTTGAGCTGGTCGAGTTCGTTGCTCGACAACGTGGTGATGTCCTTGCGCATCCTGCCGGCCGGGGCCGCTGTACTGAACAATGAGCGTGCCGCGAAGTCGGCCTGGCTCGCTTGAGTCACGGGCACGCCTTTGGGGTAGCCATTGTTCATCCAGTTGAGGAAGGTACCCACCCAGTCGGCAGGCCAGGGATTACCCGGCGGCATGTTGCCTGCTGCAACTTGTTGATAGATGTCGCCGGCGTGGTTCATCACCGCGTCGTAGCTGGCCAGGTCGAGACCTTGTCTGGCCATGTGCGCGCGGTCCACGGATGTGAACATGTCGCGAATCTGCGCATACCAGGTGGGGTTGGTGACGGGGGTTGCGGTCATGTCTGACTCCTTGTCGTCGGTAACAATTGAAGTTTCAGTGAATCGAGCGTGCTCGCAGGCGGAACTACCCAGACGACCCGCGAGCGTCCTGCAAGCGATAGCTAACTGGCCTTGACGGCGATGAACGAAGCGACCAGTCCGGCAGACGCGCCGTCGTGAGGCTTCACACGGATGACTGATCCAGTGATGGCCGGCACCTGATTCACGCCGTTTGGCCAGTGCTCCGTCAGCACCCCGTCATAGTCGTAGAAGTAGTCTTGAGTGGAGGTCCCGGGCCGCCCGCTGCCCACAATGTGTACGTGGTCGGGTAGTCCGTCATGGGCGCGCGTGATGACGCCCTTCAAGTCCATGACCGCGTTCGAGCCGAAACCGAGTTCACCTGCAAATGTCCCGTCGGCAGTGTCCTCCACGGTCCACACGCCTTCGGCGAATAACAGTGCCGCGAGTTTGTCCGGCGCTCCTCCAGTTAATGCGGGGTTATTGAGGAAACTTCTATAGGTCCATTTTCCTGCAAAGGGATTGCTCATGACTGACATCTCCTTATCACTGTTTTTTGACGTCCGAATGTTGATGCGACGTGTGCTTCATCCCTGCCATGCCAATGCCGCCGCCGACGGCATTGAGGTCTGGCACGATCTGGATATTGGTCATCATCCCGCCGTCTTCGTGATCGAGGATGTGGCAGTGAATGACGAATTCACCGATGTAGCGGTCGTAGTGCGTGCGCACCAATACCTGATAGTCGTTCTGGACAAAGATCGTGTCTTTGAACTCGTGCCACATCCCGCAGTACTGGTTTTGCAATCCCAGCTCGTCGGCCGGAACCAGGCATTCGCCATTGGGGCCGAAGATGCTTTTGGGCTTTTCGCCGGGTTTGGCGTAGAGCACGTCCATCACCTGGAACGGGTTGACGTGGATGTGAAAGATGTGAGGTTCGCCCTGCGACGTCAGCACCCAGTCATCGGTGGTGTTGACCTGACGGGTGAAGTCGATACGGTCCGGGTCATAGGATTTGTAGTTGATGAAAAAGCCGAAGGCGCCAGACCACGGATCCCCCGGTTTTTTCGGCGCCGTGGCCGGAGCTGCCGGCGGAAATGGCGGATACCCGATGAAAAAGTCAGCTTTCTGGATGTCGTCGTTGACGGTTGCATCCTTGAGGTCGGGCATTGCGCGCCACGGCTTCAGGTTGCCGCTACGCAGTCCTTCGAGGGCTGCCACCGGCAACGATGAGCCTTTGTTGGCGTCATAGAGCGCCTGCTGGATATAGCTTTGCGGATCGTCGGTCACCACTTTACCGCCGGAGACGATCACCGTTGCCAGCAATTGGGTTTCATTCGGACCTTGTCCGCCGGGGCCGCCATTGGGGCCGGCATTCGCGCGCTCTGCCGGCGTTGCCGCCTGGTTCAGCACGCAATAGGTGCCATCACGGGGGAACATCAGCAACACATCACTGCGATAGCCTGGTTGCAGAAAGTTACTGCCGATGCCACCACTGACACTTTTCTTGTTCACCCCGATCGGGCGGATGGCAGTGCGCGTCAGGCCGTCGGCGGCGATCTCGAATTGCGGAACAAGTTCGACCGGTTTGCTGGAGTCAGGCACTGTCACCGGGCACAGGTCGGCGATCAGCGCTGCTTGTTCCTTTGGCGTGCCGCCGAGTATGCCCTGCAGCGCAAGACTGGCTTTGGCACCACTGGTGTTCATGGGCACGATTTGCAAATTCACGGTGTCATGGATGCCGCCGTGAATGAAGCGCCAGCGTTGAATTTCTCCTGCGGCTATGCCGCGCAAAGTCGGCTGGACCGCACCGTTGATACTGGTGAACCGGCCGCTGTTGTCCCAGACCGTGGGGGAGGAGAGTTGCGCGTCGAAGTTCTCCACCACACCGGTTTTATCGCCGGGGCACGACCAGGTGCCGTCCTTCTGCGTGATGATGTTGCCCTTGTCGTCGAAACACGCATAAGGAATTTGCTGGAACAGAAAGACTTGCTCGGTGAGGGGCTTGCCCGCCGCGTCCTTGAGGATGGTGTCGATGTCTCCCGGCTTGTCACCGGTGTAGGGGCGATTGCCGCGCACGATCAGCGCGCCCGCTGCGCCGCTGGCGACCTGAAGCGCCGTAGAACCATGTCGGTGTGCGTGATACCAGAACGTACCTGAAGGGTGATCGGTGGGAATATTGACCTCGTACTCAAACTTTGTTTGCGGCGCGATGTTCAGCAGCACGTTATCGCTGTTGCCGGACGGTGAGACGTGCATTCCGTGGTAGTGCAGATTGATCGTGTTGAAACAGCCGGGATCGCCATTCGCCGGATCAAGCCCCCCCGGACAACTGGGATCGTTTTCTCCAGTTGATTGTCCAGATGCACTCGCAGGGTGTTGCCCGGTTGCACATCAATGAGCGGCCCCGTCAGACAGCCGCCGTATGAGCGCAACATGACCTTGTCTTTGGCACCGTCGGGACTCCCCGGGTTGTAGATGTAGTTTTCGCGCTTCTGCACTTGCAGGTTGAGTTCGACTGTTTGCCCGTCACGCGTGATGTCACCTGCCGGATCGCACCCTGTTGATGGTTGGGCCAGTTCAATGGCCTTCAGCGTGCCTGTCTGGCTTTTTTCAAGGAGCCTGGGCGGTGAAAGGAACGGTTGAGCCGTGAGTTCGGCGAGCGCCGTGGAGGTGGTTGCACACACGATCAGCCCTGCGAAGATCCTGTAACGCGAATTCATTTCCTGCTCCCTGCGCATTGCGCAAATGTCCCACAGCCATGACAGCCGGGTGTCCGTTGAGATAGTTCGACCGGGCAATGTGAACGCCGGTAGCTGTGCGCCTCCTATGAAGAACCGGTGCGCTTGAGCACAAGGGCGATGGTTTCAGCGAGAGCCGAATCGCAGGTGCGCCCGGCGCCCGGGGTGTAGACCGGTGGTTTGGCGACGGAAGGGTCGCCGCTGGTGAAGGGAGGACGGGGGTTGTACTGGATGTTCAACTGCACCTTTTGGGCGACCAGCTCACCGGCAATCAAGGCAATGATTGCCAAGGCTTCGTCGAGCCCCGATGAAATGCCACCGCCGGTGATACGTTGTCTGTCGACGATGTAACGAGGATAACCGTCTACCACATTGACCCGAGTGAACAGTTTCAGGCAGGCGATAAAGGCCCAATGCGTGGTGGCGTTATAACCGTCCAGCAAACCTGCTGCGGCCGCGAGCAAGGCACCTTCGCAGACCGAGGCGCAATATTGCGCAGCACTGCCTTGCTGAAACAGCCAGGTCATACGCCGGGGATCTTTCATCAGACGTTGCAAATCGGTGGGTTCACCGCCGGGAATCCACAGCAGGTCGATGTCATCGGAATGTTGATCGAACACCGGTAGATCGCCACCGATGGTCATGCCATCACGCGTGGTGATGGATGGCCCATCAAGGGAAATCAGCCGGACGGAGCGGCGAGGGGCGCTGGTGTTCGTCTGCGGTTCAACCAGCTTCATCCAGTTGAACAGTTCGTAAGGGGCGCTGATGTCGAGCAAATCCACACCATCGTAGATGGCAATTGCGATCAGGTAGTGTCCTGGTGCAGGCATGACTCCCTCCTTGGGAACACCGCGGCGAACGCACTGGCGTCGTCAGGTGTATAGCGTTGCGCCAATCAGCAATGCGATGCCCGGACAGCGGAACCGGAGGTCGTCCACCCAAGGCCAATGGCCAGTAGAGAGGGTTTTGGCAGCATAGTCGGGGTTGTCATGCGTGCAAGAAGATTTTATGCGCAACCGCCCAATGGTATTGGGCCTGGTGGTTTTCGCACCATGACTTGTAAGAAGCCTGAAACAGTCACACCTATCAATGCAAAATGTTGGCCTGGAAATGACTTCTACTTCGTATTTTTTGTGCAGCCACTGGAGGGGTGCGGATAAGGCCTACAGCACATTCATCCGTCGTCGCACACTGCAAACGCCTAGCCACGACGTTAACTGGGCAGTGAGAAATGAGCAGCGAATTCGAAGCCTTTTCGCGGAGTGATCTAATCAAACCGGATACTCTTTCAGCGCAGAGTGCTCGCCAAGTGCGGTGGCCTATGACCAAGCGATTCTGGCAGACGCGTAAAAGCGTAACTATACGGTTGAGCGCATGATCGAGAGTCTGGACATGCCAGCCACGATTCTGCGTCCGGCTTACTTCATGCAAAACGACCACATGGTGCAGCAGACTATTCAGAATTACTCGGTTTACCCCATGCCAATCGGCGGGGCAGGCGTGTCGATGATTGACACGTACGATATCGCTGATGTCGCGGTCGCAGAGTTACTGCGACGCGATACGGCGCCCTCTGCGCTGCGCCGTGAAACTCTGGAATTGGTTGGGCCGCAAGTGCTCACAGGTACGTCGGTGGCGAATATCTGGAGCCATGCCCTGGGCCGTGAGATCGCCTATGGAGGGGATGACGTGGCCGCTTTCGAAGGACAACTGGCTTCGTATGGCCCCACCTGGCTGGCGTATGACATGCGTCTGATGATGTCGGGTATTCAGAACTTCGGCATGCGATCAGCCGAAGGAACTGTAGAACACCTACAGACCCTCATAGAGCATCCACTGCGCACCTATGAAGACTTTGTACGCGATGCCATTTCCGATTCATTTCCTGGGCCTTGAAACTCAACTCGCGAATAAGCGCAGATCATTTCGCGCGATGAGGTTACCTTGGGTGTCAACTACCACCGAACCAGTTATAGCCCTGGTCCTCCCAGTAACCACCGGGATAGGTATTGGTGACGAACATTGCCTGGATGTGTTTCGGGTTCTTGTAGCCAAGTTTGGTCGGCATCCGCAGTTTCATCGGGAAGCCATATTGACGCGGCAGTACGGCACCATCGTAAGTCAGTGTCAGCAGGGTTTGTGCATGCAGCGCCGTGGGCATGTCGATACTGGTGTAGTAATCGTCTGCGCATTTGAAACCGACGTACTTCGCATCAGTGTCGGCCCCGACGCGCTTGAGGAACTCGCTGAAGCGCACACCGCCCCAGCGTCCGATAGCGCTCCAGCCCTCGACGCAAATATGCCGGGTGATCTGCTCGGTCTGGGCCATGGCGCGCAGTTCCTCAAGCTTCCAGCTGTGCTTGTCGGCGACCATGCCGGAGACTTCCAGGCGGTAGCTCTCTTCATCGACGGCCGGTGCTTCGTCGATGCCGTAAAAGGCATTGAAGGGAAATGGCCGTGTGATCATCGACTCAGGATAGGTGGGGGCCAAGGCGTTGGGGTTGAACAGCCAGCCCTGAACCCGGTCATTGAAGCGCGACATGGACGCCAGCGCCGTTTCAACCTGTTCGTTATCTGAGATATTGCAGCCGGACAACATGGCCACGCCGCCAAGGGTCAAACTGCGCAGCAGGAAGGCGCGTCGCGAGTGATCTTCGACCTTGAGCGAGATAATTTTTCGCGCGTCCTTCAAAATGGCCGATTCATCCAGTTCCGGGCGCTTCCTCATACGTGCTCCTTATGGCCTGCAATCATGGCCCATAACGTCTTCGGCACGAGTGCGACCATCACCAAATGCACGACGATGAACGCCACCAATAAAAACATCGCAATGAAGTGCACATGCCGTGCGCTGTCGTAGCCGCCGAGCAGTTCGCGTAACAGCGGAAACTGGACTGATTTCCACAACACCAACCCGGAAATCACCAAAACGATAATGTCGAGCATCACAAACAGATACGCCACACGCTGCACATGGTTGTAATGGCTTATATCGTCATGCCCTAGCTGACCATGCAGTGCAGACCACAGGTCATGAAAAAAGCCTTTGGGGGAAACGGGGAAGAAACGCCGTGACAGTCGACCGCTGAAAATATTGAAAAGCACATAGAGAAGGCCGACGCCGACCAGCACCCACATGGCTGCGAAATGCCATTGCAACGCGCCCCCCAACCAGCCGCCCAAGGTGATCGCGTTGGGGAAATTGAAACCATAAAGCGGAGAGGCGTTGTAGATACGCCATCCGCTTGTGACCATCACCACTACCGCCAAAGCGTTCAGCCAATGGGCCAGTCTCAGCCAGGCAGGATGGCTGTTGGGCGGGGCCGGCGCAGCGGCACTGGTTGTTTCAGGTACAGATGGCATTGGAGGAGCCTCCAGCTCTGAACAACGTCTTACCTATTGACGAGTGTAGACGCTACCCCGGACCAGAGCGCCTGCCTTCAATATGGGCGCAGCGTAAACATTCTCTTGGTAACGGTCGCCAGCAGCTAGGCTTGTCATCTGAACAGAGCGGTGAGGGCAGGGTTATGCCAACGATAAAAACGGCGCTTGTCCTGGCCGGCGGTGGAAGCCTGGGGGCGGTTCAGGTCGGGATGTTACGGGCCCTGGTGGAGGCTGACGTTGTATTCGACCTGGTGGTTGGCGCGTCGGTCGGCGCCATCAACGGTGCTTACTTTGCAGCCAGACCGAATGCCAAAGGCGTGAGCGAGCTCGCGGACTTCTGGCGTAGCCTGCGCAAGTCGGACGTGTTCCCGTTTTCGGCGCTCGACACCCTCAAGGGCCTTCTGAATCGTCGCGGTCACCTGCTGAGTGCATCCGCCTTGCACCGTTTGGTAAGCAGGTCACTGCCGGTCAAATTGATCGAAGATACCGAGTTACCGCTCTATATCGTCACCACCAATTTGCTCAGCGGTGCCGAAGAGCTTTTATCCAGTGGCAGTGCTGAACAGGCTTTGCTCGCCAGCGCTGCGATACCTCTGGTGTTTCCCTGCGTGCGACTCGGCGAAAAATTTCTGGTCGACGGCGGGGTCACCAGCAACACACCGATTGCCAGTGCCGTGGCATTGGGTGCGACACGGGTTGTGGTTTTACCCACCGGGTTCGGTTGTGCCTGCCCGTGTCCGCCCAGTGGGCTAGTGGCGTTGGCCTTGCATACGCTTAACTTGATGAGCATGCGTCAGCTGGTGCGTGACATCGAGTTGTATCGCGCGCGCGCAGCTATCCATGTCGTGCCGCCGTTGTGCCCGCTGGATGCTTCGGTATTCGATTTCAATCAGACCGATCAACTGCTGCAACGCGCATATCAATCCACCCAGGCCTGGATAGGCGAGGGTGGTTTGATCCGTGACGGGATACCCGATTCGTTGCTGGCTCACACGCATCATCTGGATGACGAGTGATTGTCCGCCTCATAACGGCGTGGTGAGCGAAAACGGAATACGCAGCTCTTCGACAGGCCCCGTATCCCGGCCACACATTTCGTCGTGTACGCATTGCTGCACCAGCACGCACGGAAAGGCCGGCACGGTTTGCAGCAGGTCCCGCAGGTGAGTGATCGAACGCAGGTGCATCGGCTTGGCTGCATCATCAAGCAGGGTGAACTGGCCGTGATCGAGGCGGATCCGTGCCAGGTAAAAACCGCCTTCGAGTGACAGCAGCTCCAGCTCGCGGATTTCGCTGTTGGCCGCACGTTCGGTGAGGGTTTGCAGGTTCATGCTTCACTCCTTGCCTACCAGGGTAGGCGTTCTCCATCGTAGGCAAAGAAATGGCCGCTGTCGGCCGGCGTCAACTGGTCAATCACGGTCAGTAGCTGGTCAGCGGCGACGTCTGCCGGCCGGGCGCTGGACGCCCCGCGAAAAGGTTGCGACAGCGCCGACACGACAGTGCCCGGATGCAGGCTGAGCAAGCGGCTCTGCGGGCGAGTGCGCGCCAGTTCGATGGCTGCGGTCTTGATCAGCATGTTCAGTGCAGCCTTGGATGCACGATAGGCGTACCAGCCGCCCAAACGGTTGTCGCCAATGCTCCCGACCTTGGCCGAAAGCATCGCCATCGCTCCCTGAGGATCGAGCAGCGGTAGAAAGTGGCGCAGCACCAATGCCGGTCCCAGCGTGTTCACTTGAAACACGGCTTGCAGCGCCTCCGGCTCGATCGCGCTGAAGCTTTTTTCCGGCTTGATCGCGTCGCGATGGAGCAGGCCGGCCGCGTGGATGATCAACTGATACGGTGCTTCGGCTGCCAGCTCCGTGGCAGCACCGGCAATCGTTTCGGGGCGTTCCAGGTCCAGTGCGGGAACGGTCCGGCGCCCCAGCGCACGAACCCCGGCACAGCGCGGATCCTGTTCAAGTTGTTCGCAAAAAGCTGTGCCGAGGGCTCCACTGGCGCCGATCACCAGCGCACGGTAACCGTCGCCGAGCGAGGCCATGGTCAGTGCGCGGTTCATTGGCTTGCTCCGGCACCCTGGCGACGGAAGAATAACGTCACCTGGCCGACCTCTACCCCGAACTTGGACATGGCGGTGCGGTTGATCAGCGTGTCCTCGTCCATCAGGTACATCCAGTCGTCCATGCTCATTTCGTACGTCGAGTCGTCGACCGGCAGGTTCAGGCGATAGCGCCAGTGCAAGGTATTGCCAGCGACCTGGCCCTTGGCGACGCCCACCACGTCATCCGCGCGCCCGCTCCAGCGCCCTTGGCCCTCGGGCGTGAGGGTCCAGACGCGGCGTTGGCGGGTGCCATCGCTGTACAGGAAATGCTCGTCGAGAATCAGGTTGTTGCCCTCACGACGGCTGACGATGTTGACCTCGAACCGCTTGGCCACCTCACCGCTGCGCTTCTGAAACATCCCCCAGGCTTTGACGGGCTGACTGAAAAACTGCTCCAGATCCAACGCCGGTTGCTGGTCCGCATAGCGGGTGACATCCACACTGCCGCAGCTCGCGACGCTGAGGACCAATGTCAGTAACAGCAGAAATCGGGTCATTGCCTTACTCCCTGAAGTACTCGAGCGAAGAGGGTGAAGTGTCGAACGATCGGCTTGTACAGTGCCTTGGCCCTGTATAGGTTTATCGCCGTCCGATCAGTTGCAGGAATTCCTGCCGCGTCGTTGAACTGTCACGGAACGCGCCGAGCATCACGGAGGAAGTCATGACCGAATTCTGCTTCTCCACGCCGCGCATCATCATGCACATGTGCCGGGCTTCAATGACCACTGCCACACCGGCAGCGTCGGTGATCTGCTGGATGGCTTCAGCAATCTGCCGGGTGAGGTTTTCCTGGATCTGCAGGCGACGCGCGAACATGTCCACCACGCGCGCGACCTTCGACAGCCCGAGGACTCTGCCGGTGGGGATATAGGCCACGTGCGCCTTGCCGATAAAGGGCAGCATGTGGTGCTCGCACAAGGAATAAAGCTCGATGTCGCTGACGATCACCATTTCATCGCTCTGCGATTCGAACAGCGCGCCGTTGGTGACGTCTTCCAGGCTCATCGTGTAGCCATTGCACAGATATTGCATCGCTTTGGCGGCACGCTTGGGCGTGTCCAACAATCCCTCGCGTTCGGGGTTTTCACCGACGCCGACGAGGATTTCACGGTAATGGCTGGCTAGTAGTGGGTTCATTCAAGGTTCTCGCGGCGGTGCTGTACGTTAAGGCCGATCCATAGCGAAAGAGTTGTACGCGACAAAGCGTTCTGTATAGGATTTATTCAAGATAGGCTGAAAAAAATCACCTGACAATGAATCGGCAATCTTTTTTGTGCAGATGCGAAAACCTCACATCGCAGTGTGTGAGGTTGTCGGGACAGGTTTCGATCAGACGGTGAAGGATTGGCTCAATGGCCGGGCCATTTTGCTTGAAGTACGAAAAGGGCCCTGCGCGGGCCCTTCCAGGCTCATAGCGATGTTCTGACCACCAATGGACAATCAACCGGCTGGGCGCCCGATACGTCGAGGGTCTCGATCAGGTGCCGGACAGCCTTGCGCCCGATCTCGTAGTACGGCAGTTGCACCGTGGTCAGCGGGGGGATGAACAGCTCCGCAATACCGACCATGTTGTCATAGCCAAGCACCGCGACATCTTCGGGAATTTTCAGGCCTCGGCCCAATAGCAGCTGATAGGCACAAAAGGCAATGCGGTCGTTGCCACAGATCAGGATATCGAATTGGGGGCGACCATCGTTGATGTGCCGGTCGAGGATAGCGGCTGTTTCGCTATAGGCATCATGGTCGGAAAGGTCGTATTGCAGGAGTGCCTCCGGCGCCAGTCCGAATGCCTGACAGGCACGGTGCAGGCCTTTTTGGCGCAGCCCCCAGGCCAGACTCTGTTTGGGCAGATTGATACACAGCGGGCGCTTGTAGCCGAGGTTCAACGCATGGTGTACGGCCCGGTATTGGCCCGCTTCATCGTCGGGTACATAGCTGACGAGACGGCGGTCATCGGCCAGGCAATTGGCGAGGACCAACGGTTTGCTCTTCAATCGTTCGGGAATGGAAACCTGGCGAAATCCCATCGCGCTGAAGATCAAGCCGTCCGGACGGTGCGACAGCATCAGGTCGATGTTCTGGTCGGTGGGCGGGTTGCTGAGCAGGTTGAGGATAAAGACATTCCAGCCTGCCTGCTGTGCGGTCTGCTCAATGGACAGCAGCAACTCGACCGCGAACGGCGTGGTTGCCGTGTCCAGCGCGAACACACCGATGGTCCGCGACTGCAGGTTATCGCCGCGCATCTTGCGCGCTGACAGGCTCGGTACGAACTGCAATTCATCAATGGCCCGACGCACCCGCTGAAGGGTTTCGGCGCTCAGTTTTTCCGGACTGTTGAGCGCACGAGAAACCGTCATCAGGGACACGCCGGCCAGCTGTGCAACGTCTTTCACTGAAGTCATGTGAGGCAAAATCGGTCAGGTTGACGCCGGATCATGACACAGGGCCCGCGCTTCTCGCGACCCGAATGACGCCGTTCATAGCCATCCAGAACCAAGAGGCCATGCCCTGCAAATCGACACACGTCCGCCAGTCCCGCTTGCCAGAAGCTTCACGCCCAGGCTGTCGGGCCGCGGATAGACGCGACTGCTGAGGCTGAAGCGCCCGTTTTCGTCGAACACCTCGACGGACGAACGATCGAGGAACACGCGCAGTTCGAGTCGCTGTTGTGTCGGGTCTATCCATACGCTGCGCTGGCCTGTGACTTGCGCACCCGAGCGACTGCGGTCAAGCACCAGGCGCTGCAGTGCTGCATCGTAGTAGAGCAGGGTTTCTTCACGGCCATCGTCGCTGCAACGCAAGGCGATCCCCAAGTGGCCGTCGGTGCAGTCGAGCAGATCCAGTTGCACATGGATTTCGAGCATATCGCCGCGCACTTCCGGCACCCACCGCGATCCCGTATCTTCCCAGCCGGGCGTATCCGGCAATGGCGCCAGGCGCAGAGCGCTGAGCTCCCGTGCCGGATACACGCAAAGGCGATCGCCGCGCAGTTCCAGTTCACGCGGCACACCTAGCATGCCGCACCAGTGATGGGCCTGGCTCGGCATCGGGCTTTCCCACATGTCGAGCCACGCCCACACCAGGCGCCGACCATCGGCGGCCAGTAGCGTTTGCGCTGCATAGAAATCGTGGCCGTTATCCAGCTCGATAAAAGGCCCACCGGTGAAATGCCATGCGCTATCGAGTTGGCCCACTCGGTAACCCGTCTGGTATTTGTTGAGCCGGTCGTAACCGTCGGCTTGCATGCCTTGGGGCGAGTACAGCAGCACGTCGCGTCCATTCAGGCGAAACAGGTCCGGGCACTCCCACATATAGCCATCGCCCTCGCTGCCGGCGGACACATAGTCGAGGAATTCCCAGGTGTGCAGATCCGTGGAACGGTACAACGGCAGCAGCGGCCTGTCGCCCAGACGCGCGCCGGCAATCAGGTACCAACAGTCATCCTCCTGCCAGACCTTGGGGTCACGGAAGTGCATGATGGTGTCTTGCGGCGCGCGGTCAATCACGGCGCCATGTTTGACGAAGTGGATGCCATCGGTACTGGTTGCCAGGCACTGCACTTGACGGATGAAACGCTCGTCTCCCACATCACCCAGCCAAGTGTGCCCGGTGTAGATCAGGGCCAAGGTATCGCCACACACCACGGCGCTACCGGAAAAACAACCGTCACGGTCGACGTCATCGCCGGGAGCCAGCGCAATGGGCAGGTGCTGCCAATGAACCAGATCGGCACTCTTGGCGTGGCCCCAATAGATCCGTCCCCACTGCGCATCGAAGGGGTGATGCTGATAGAAAACGTGATATTCGCCACGAAAGTACACGACGCCGTTAGGGTCGTTCATCCAGCCTGCCGGCGGGGCAAGATGATAACCGGGACGATAATCCTGGATGACGCGAGTCAGACCATCACTCAGTGCATGCTGCGCAAGGTCAAGGGCGCAAGACATTGGGTCGTTCATAGAATTCAAATACTCAGTCATAGGGCGCTTGCTCGTGCCGAGCGCAGACAGACGCCATCCGGAAGGGTTTCAATGGCTTGTGGGTAGCGCTTCAAGGCCGCGCCGTCGACGTCGAACAAGTGCAGGTTGTCGATGTCCAGTTGCAGCTCAACCCGATCGCCGGCTTGCCATCCGGCGCTGACTTCGCAACGACAGATCAGTGGATCGTCTTGACCTGTCTCGAGGTGCACATAGGTTTCGCTGCCCAGGTATTCGACCGCGGTAACGATGACGCCAGCGGCTTTATCCGCCACCTTCAGCGACACATGCTCCGGACGAATCCCCAGGCTCAGTTGCGTGCCCGTCGCCAGGTTCGAGCTGTCGAAGGGCAGGGGCATGATTCCCCATACAAGGGTATCGACCAGGCTGGTTTCGCCTGGCGTCTGCAGGCGCACCGGCAGAAAATTCATTCTGGGCGAGCCGAGAAAACCGGCGACAAAGCGGCTGGCCGGGCGCTCATAGAGTTCGCGCGGTGCGCCGACCTGCTCTACATGGCCGCCATTGAGCACGACAATTTTGTCGGCCAGGGTCATCGCTTCTACCTGATCGTGGGTAACGTAGATCATGGTCGAGCGCAGTCGGGCATGCAGCCGGGCGATTTCGTTGCGCATCTGCACCCGCAAGGACGCGTCCAGGTTGGAAAGCGGCTCATCGAACAACAAAATGTCCGGTTCTCGCGCCATGGCTCTGCCCATGGCCACACGCTGACGCTGCCCACCGGACAGCTCTTTTGGCTTGCGTTGCAGCAGCTTGTCCAATTGCAGGATTTGCGCAGTTTTCAGCACCCGCTCGCGCAGGCTGCTCTTTTCCGTCTTCGCAAGCTTGAGACCAAAACTGATGTTGTCGTAGACGCTCATGTGCGGGTATAGCGCATAAGACTGAAACACCATGCCGACGCCACGCTCGCGCGGCTCCAGGTCGTTGACCCGTCGCCCGTCGATCAGCAGGTCGCCGGCGCAGATCGAATCCAGTCCGGCGATCAGCCGCAGCAGGGTCGACTTTCCGCAGCCCGAAGGGCCGACGAACACCACGAATTCACCCGCCGCGATCTCCAGGTTGATGTCGCGAAGAATCCGCACGCCGCCCAATTGTTTGTTCACGTTGTCCAGTTTTAATTTGATCACGATGCTGTTCCTTGTCTTTGTTGGGCATCAACCCTTTAACGCGCCGGCAGTGAGACCGGAAACGATTCGGCGCTGGAAGATCAGCACCAGAATCACCAGTGGGACGGTGACCAGCACCGATGCCGCCATCAACAAGCCCCAAGGCAACTCATGGGGGCTGCCGCCGGAAATCAAGGCGATGGCGACCGGCACCGTGCGTTGGGTGTCAGTGAGGGTGAAGGTCAGGGCAAACAGGAACTCGTTCCACGCGGCGATGAAGGCCAATAAACCAGTGGTCACCAGCGCGGGCCATAGCAACGGCAACAGCACTCGGGTCAGCGTGACCCAAGGCGAGGCGCCATCCATGATTGCCGCTTCCTCCAATTCATGGGGCAATTGCCCCATGAATGTGGTCAGCACCCAGACGGTGAAGGGCAGGGTGAAAATCGTGTAGCTCAGGATCAACGCCCAGGACGTGTTGTACAGCCCCAAGGCACGGATCACTTCGAACAGCCCCGACAACACCGCAACCTGGGGAAACATCGACACGCCAAGCACCATCATCAACACCGTGCCACGCCCGCGGAATTTCACCCGGCCCAAGGCATAGGCGGCGGTCAGGCTGAGGAACAGCGCCAGTGTCACCACGCACAGCGCAACCACCAGCGAATTACCGATCGCCCGCAGGAATGAGGCTTGATGGAGGATCGCCGCATAATTGGAAAAGTCCGGGTTTGCGATCCAGTAGCTGACCTCGAACAAGGCGCTGGACGGCTTCAGCGACGTGAGGATGGCGTAGTAGAAGGGGAAAACCGCATACAGCAACAACACCCCGATCAGACACCAGAAGCCGAGGCGCAACAACGCTTTTTTCAGCAGGCGCGGGCTCATGAACGGGCCTCCAGTTGACGGCGGCCGAGGTAGAGATAAAGCATGGCGATGACCGCCACCACCAGAAACAACAGGGTCGAAGCCGCGCTGCCGTAACCGACGTCCTGGAACTCCACCAGGTGCTGGCGGGCATACACCGACATGCTCATCGTGCTCGACGAGTTCGAGGTCAGCACATAGATCACGTCGAATACCCGCAGCGAGTCGAGAATGCGAAAGATCGCTGCCACCAGCAGTGCAGGCATCAACAGGGGAAGGGTGACACGCCAGAACACTTTCAGCGGGTGGATGCCATCGACCCGGGCCGCTTCGTAGCAATCGCTTGGCAACATCTGCAAGGCCGCCAGCATCAGCAGTGTGACAAAAGGCACGGTCTTCCAGACGTCGACGATGATCACCGCCCACATCGACAGGTCTGCATCTGCCGTCCAGGCCAGGGGCGCGTCAATCAGGCCGAGGCTCAGCATCAAGTGATTGATGATGCCGAACTGGTCGTTCAGCATCCATGCCCAGATCTTTGCCGAGACAATGGTCGGAATCGCCCACGGAATCAGAATCAGCGCACGCACCAGAGAACGGCCGGTGAACTTGATGTTCAACAGCAACGCCACCAACAGCCCCAGTACGACTTCCAGGCCCACTGACACCACAGTGAAATACAACGTGTTGCGCACCGCATTCCACCATTGTGGATCGACGAGGATGCCCGACCAGGCGGAACCGTTGCGGACCAGATAATTGCTCAAGCCGATGAAGGTTGCGCCACCGCTGTCCGCCAGGCTGGCGTCGGTCAGGCTGAACCAGAATGTGCGCAGCAGCGGCCAGGCAGCGACCAGGGCCAGACACAACAGCATCGGTGTCAGGAACAGCCAGGCGGCGCGTACCCGACGGCGTTGTACGGGCGTTTCCCTCGTGAGCAGCAGCTCGTCGAAGGGGGCATGGGCAGTAGAGACAGACATGGTGATTTCCTTCCTTGTGGCTTACCAGTTCTGGCGTTTGATGCGCGTGAGTTCGCTTTCCAGTTCGGCCAGCGCCTGATCGACGGGCAACTCGCCCGCGAGCACGCCATGCACGCGATCGAAGAACGCATTGGAGACCCGCGGATAGCGATCGGCGGTGATTGACGCGGGGCGCATGACCCCATCGTTGAGAATGCTGTGCAACTGAGCGTAATAAGGCATGGCCGCGAGTAACTCGGGATCTTGATACAGCGACTCGATCACCGGGTTATAGGCGCCTGCCAGGGCTCGACGTTTTTGCTCCTGGGCGCTGGTCAGGTAGCTCACCAGCTTGGCGGCAAGTTCGGGATGGGCGCTGTAGCGCGATATCGCCAGGCCCCAGCCACCGAGGGTGGAGGCATGGTCGCCGGCCTCGCCGCCGCGGGGCAGGGGAGCGACCCCGACTTTGTCTTTTACGGCACTGTCCTGGCTTTGCACCAGGGCCCAGACATAGGGCCAGTTACGCATGAACAGCGCATTGCCCGACTGGAAAACGCCACGGCCTTCTTCCTCGGTGTAATTGAGCACGCCACGCGGGGAGATGTCGCCGACCCAGCTTTTCGCCAACGTCAAAGCTGCTCTTGAAGCCTGACTGTTGACCACGATGTCGCCGCGTTGATTGATCAGCCCGCCTTGCGGCTGGCTGCTGATCCACTCCAGCGCATTACACGTCAGTCCCTCGTAGGCGCGGCCCTGAAAGATGTAACCCCAGACATTGGCGTTCCCGGCGGTGCGCTCGGCCTGTTGAACATCCCTCGCGGTAGCAGTCATTTCTTCCCAGGTCTGGGGGACCTGCCGGTTGTATTTCTCAAGCAAGTCTTTGCGGTAATACAGCAGGCCCGAGTCGGTGAACCAGGGCATCGTCACCAAACGTCCGTTTACGGTGGCGTTATCGACCTGTGCCTGGAAGTAGCCTTGGGTCGCGTTGGCTGGAAGCACCTCACGCAGATCCATCAGATGTTTGGCCAGCATCCCCGGCCAGACCATGTCGATTTGAATGATGTCGATGTCGGCGGACTGCGCACTGAGGATCTGTTGATAGAACGACAACCTCTCGGTCGCCGAGTTAGGCGTGGAGACCACCTCGACGCTGTTGCCAGTCTGTTTCGACCACCTCTCGACGGCCTCCTTGCACAGTTGCAACTCCGCACCCACAGCACCGCACGAGATCGTCAGATCGGCTGCGCTCGATACGGATGGAAGTGCGGCAAACAGGGTGATCAATGTGGCGGGCAGGAGCGATTTCAGGTGTTTCATCGAGCGTCCTTTATTTTTGTTTTTAGAAAAGTTAACGTTAACATCGCCAAATGTAGCAGCGTATTTGCGATGAGGCACCCTTTTTTTCGTCGATTGCGACAACGCGCTGCTCCGGTAAAAAAACGCCAATAGCGTCAACCAACAATAAAAACAAACAGGGATTTCACATGCAGAAAGCAACAGGCTGGCTCCTGGCAGGTGTGCTCGGCACATCCGCGGCGACCTCTCAGGCAGCGACACTGGAACAGCGCATGGCCGCACTTGAAGCCCGTGCCAGCGCAGCCGAAAAGCGCGCAGCCACGGCCGAACAGCAGACCCAAATACTTGCCCGCGAATTGCAGCAGATCAAACTTGCGTCCCCTCCCTTGCAGCCCGCCGCGTCTAACGCAACAGCCATTTCGGCGCCTGACCTGGATACCCGACTGGCAAAACTCGAAGCCCGTCAGCAAAGCCCGGAGAAAGAGGGCAGTACCGGACACCTCACTGATGGGTTCAGCTTCAACGGCTATGCGCGCTCCGGATTGTTGGTCGACGAGGGACTCGGTGGTGGCCGTGGCGGCCCTTATACAACGCCGGCCGGCTCGGTGGGCGGTGCAGTGGGGCGACTCGGCAACGAAGACGACACCTACATGCGTATCGACCTGTCGAAAGAGATCCATGCACAAAACGGCACCCGCTCCAAGTTCACGGTTTCCATCGCCGACGGGGTGGAAAGCTCCAACGACTGGACGGCCGACGAAAGCAAACTCAACGTGCGCCAGGTATTCGCCACGCTCGACCATGTCGCCGCGTTCAAAGGCAATTCAGTGTTCGAGAACGCCACGCTGTGGGCAGGCAAGCGCTTCGACAGAGACAACTTCGATATCCACTGGCTGGACTCGGACGTCGTCTACCTGGCTGGCACCGGCGGTGGCATTTACGATGTGCAGATGAACAAGAACTGGCGCTCGAATTACTCCTTGATTGGGCGTAGCTACGGGGATTTCAGTCAAGGCGGTATCAATGCCGATGTGGAAAGCTACATTCTGACCTCCAACCAGTTTTTCGCGGATGGCCAGTGGCAATGGATGTACAACGCCATCGGTGCGAAGAAAAACGATTTCTCGACCCGCACCAATAAAGCCGGTTTGACGCCTGCGGATTCCGGCTTGCACAGCATGCTGGCCAATCACCAGAAAACTTTTTTCGGCAGAGAAGGCTTCTTCAAAACGGCGCTGCTCTATGGGCAAGGCCTGGGTGCAGAGGTCAAGAACGTTGGCTCGGACGGGGAGTTGATCGACGAGGCCCGCGCGCTGCGTCTGGCACTTTACGGGGAGACCCCGCTTGCGCCTGACTGGCGTATCGGGCCCAGCTTGCTGGCCGAGCAAAGCAAGGACCGATACGTCAAGGGTGACGACTACCGCTGGCTGACTCTGAACGTGCGACTGGCTAACAAAATCAACAGTAACTTCGAGATGGCCTACGAACTGAGCTGGCAAACCATGAACCTCGACCCCAAGGGCTATCTGCAACGTAATGCGGTTGACGGTAACTTCTGGAAATTCACGGTCGCCCCGACATTCAAACTTGACGTTGCAGATCTTCTTACGCGTCCTGAACTGCGAGTGTTCGCAAGCTTCATGAACTGGTCTTCGGATCTGGACAGATTCAGCACCACAGATGCCTTTGGCATGACCGACTTCCATGCGGGAGGTGTCTGGCAGTACGGCATTCAGATGGAGACCTGGTTTTAAAGGCCGAGAGACAAGTGCAGTGCGGCTTGGTCGCACTGCACCAAGCCAGCAGTGCTACATGCAAGAAGCCTATATCCCCGGTCAAGAACTAGCCATTTTCAAGCATGGCGGTGGTATTTTCCTGATCGTTATCATATGCACTACTTGCCGGGGCATCGTTGTCTGTCCGCACAACCAAACCCTTGTTAAGCGCCTTACCGTCGACATAGATACTTTGCATGCCTGCGCCCACGGCGCTGAACGTGGCCCCAGAGTCGCTTCGGCCATTCGTTTGAATGACCTGATAGAGTGGTAGGGCGGCCGTTGCGTTAATAGGCAAGATGCCGGCGGCGTGGCTAACCAATAACGACAGGGATGATTTAATGCCGGATGCAGTTTTTGTAAGTCGAACCATTTTGTTCGGAGATTGTGACCCGGCAGGAGTGGTTTACACTCCGCGGTTCTCATATTTTGCTGTAGAAGCTATCTATGTAGCGCTTGACCGGTGGCTGGGCGCTCCAGGGCTTAGAACTTTAATGGGTTTTAATATTCTGCCGCCGGTGCGCGCGATGTCGATAGAGTTGCTGAGCCCTGTAACGTGGGATGATGAAATGATTATAAAAGTCGGTGTGGCCAAGTTGGGCGCGCACTCGTTTACCTTTTTGGTTGAGGGTTTTTTAGGTAAGGACGTATTGGCTTTTACGGCGAATATCACCCACGTATGCGTCTCACCAGAAAGCAAGGAAGTTATACCCATTCCCGCTCAGTTGAGAGCACTTCTTTCATAAACTCCACCAGTTCACCCATGGCCAATTCACGCTTGATCAGTTGCCGGGGCAGGGTGGTCCAGTCGAGCACGGCACGAACCATTTCGAATAACGCCAGATAGCTTTCCGCTTGCCACAACTGGGTCGAGCGCAGGTATTCGCTGCGCGGCAATTTACTCGCGTGGGCGCTGAAGGCCAGGCGGCGATGAGCGTGCTGGTCGTCGAAAGTGACGGTATCGAGTTGTGCCAATGGATGGCCGGATTGGCAGACATGCAGCATGATCAATTTGCCCAGTTGCTGGAACGCAAGTTCCCTGGGTAACCCGCCAATCTGTTGCCGGGCTTGGCCACGGTCAGTGTGACATTGGTGATCATGGCCGGGACCACCGACAACTGCCTGGCGATCGGCAAACCGACCACGCAACGGACTCTCGATAACGCGTTTCGCGCTGACGGTTTCTCGACCATGCTCGGCTGCTTGTTCAACAGCTTTCCCTACAACGTCTTCACCCAGAACATCGGTTTGATTGCGCTTGAAGATGCTACGAGGAGGTGCTGGGTTGATTGTCGAAGTGGAGACATGCTTAGCGTGAGGGTGCCTAGCGCAATATATCATTTAACATAATATACATTATGCGAAGCGTCCTATAGAGGTCTGGGGGGCTCTGGTGGTCAGATTTGAAGGCAGGCACTGCCTCTTACGCATCACCTGGTCCAGCTTGCTGGTTGGCGATGTAACTCACAATGAATGCATCCTGCGATCCGCGCTCTTTGTGATATCCAACCACGTTGGCCAACGTCCACCGCAGCATCCTCATCAGAATCGGGTCAGAAAATTTTGCGCTGGTGGACTCGTATGGATACCGGCTGTTGGTGAACACGCGTCGATATCTCTCAAAGCAATCTTCTTGGCTGTCCAGTGCCAGGCTGCACCGGATCTGTTCAGGAACGGCATGAAACAACGTCAGCAAATCATGCCCATCAAGACGTTGGTTACGATCGGTTTTCCCCGAGTCCTGAAGCCGTTTGTGAGCCGCCTTGATGGCATCCTTATCAAGGTCGTAGGTTTCACCAGTGGTTCCTTGGTGCTGGTCAGGAATCGAAATAAAGCTCTTTAGCAGGATCTCCATACCGATCGCTGCATTGACTTGCGCTACGTGCGGTAGATGTTGCGCATCCAGCAGCTCCGCTGCTTTTAGGTAGCTGTGCGCGCTTTCCAGCATCCAGCCTGGGAAATGATTCATTGATGTTTTTTCCCTTATTGGCAGATGCTGATTTTCTCACCTTGAGCGTTATCGTCCATTTTTGGAAGATAGCGTTCAAGGATGAGCTACCCCTAGCTCATCTGATGAGCTACCCTACTCTTTTGATGCTATATAGTTATAACTAAACTAAATGCTTGTTTAGTTTAGTTATATATCAACGCTTTGCTGAACGCCTCGATGGTCACCCTTCAGGCTTACGACCAACAGCTGGCGCATTCAACCACGCGCCTTCTTCAGCGGGTCCGGGCATTAGCTATCGGCTTTGATGCGCTTGAGTTTGCCCGTAGTCAATCCGGCGACTGAAAGCGTAGTTGCAGAGCGTGCGGGTTTCCTTGGAAAGATTTACGACCTGATCCTTGAACGAAAAGAGCCACTTGCACAGGCGCTTTCTCTGGAAATGGGCGCTGCCATCGGTTTCGCCCGAGCAATGCAACTGACCGCTCTTGCGGTCAATGCGACGTCCATCAGATGATCAAGGTTGCATCGCGATTAACCTTCACTACACACGCCCCTGTAAGGAGAGCGTCATGATCGACATGAACCACTTCACGCCGTTGAGCGCCTTGCTCGGAGGCTTGCTGATCGGCACGGGGGCAGTGCTGTTGATACTGTTCAACGGGCGCATCGCAGGCATTAGCGGCATTGTCGGCAGTCTGCTGCGCCCGATAACCGGGGATGTAGCGTGGCGCGCGGCTTTCATTTTGGGCCTGCTAATGGCGCCATTGGCTTTTCGCCTGTTCGCCTCTTTACCCGCAATACAGATTGATGCCGGATATCCGTTATTGATTGTCGCGGGCCTGCTGGTCGGCATCGGCACCCGTTATGGCGCTGGCTGCACCAGCGGCCACGGTGTGTGTGGACTGTCGCGCTTATCGACGCGCTCTGTGATAGCGACACTGGTGTTCATGGGGGCGGGTTTCGTTACCGTTTTTGTCGTTAAGCACCTTCTGGGAGGTCTTTGACCATGGCGCTCTTCTACGCGTGGCTTGCCGGGCTGATTTTCGGTATCGGTTTGCTGATTTCCGGCATGACCAATCCCGCCAAAGTCATCGGCTTCCTCGATTTGGCCGGGCACTGGGATCCATCGCTGGCCTTCGTCATGGCCGGTGCCATTGCGGTGGCGGCGGTAGGCTTCAAATTCGCCAGAACCCGAACCCGGTCACTGCTCGGCCTGCCCATGAACCTGCCCACCGCTCGACACATCGACCGGCGACTGATCGTTGGCAGCCTCCTGTTCGGGATCGGCTGGGGCCTTGCAGGCGTCTGTCCGGGCCCGGCCTTGGTCCTGCTAGGTTCAGGCATCGGCAAAGGCGCCGTTTTTGTCATCGCCATGCTGGTCGGCATGGGGCTGTTTGAATGGCTGGAGCGAAAAAACAACGTGCTACGTCAACCCCCTCCTCCGTGAATAAACCGAGCTGATTCCTGTCCCTTCAACGTGCGTCAGTGAACAGACCTGACGCCGGCCAAAGCGCACGCTGTCCTTGGGCAAGTCGAATAATCGGCCTGCTGCCTTTCCATGTACCGAGGACATTGATCGGTGCGCGACGAAGGACAGTCCTATATGACGTCCACGATCAGCATCCAACTTTTACCCTCTACACAAACTGGACGTTCACTTCAAACCCGTCCCCCCTTCCTGTCGCCGGTGACACCAGGGTCATGTGGGCGCCGACACCCTGCACAATGGTTTTAGCAATGGCCAAGCCCAATCCTGTCCCACTGGCTTCGTTGTTACCTCGCACAAAGCGCTCGGTCAGGCGATGCAATACCGCTCGCGGCACCGCCGGGCCGCCGTTCACCACCCGCAGAAGCGCTTGATCGGTCAGGCTGACCTCGACCGGTTGGTCTGTCGCGCCGTATTTCAGCGCGTTTTCGATCAGGTTGCGCAACAGGATGGCGAAAGCATCGGGATCAATGGCCGAGAAAACGCTGGCTTGGCTTGGCAGTTGCAGCTTGATGCGCTGCCCGCTGCTGTGGTTCCACTCATCAACGACATGGGCCAACAACGGAATCAAGTCTTGGGGCGCTTCGGACAACAGGCCGCCCCCCTCGGCCTTGGCCAGTTGCATGAGTTTTTCCGAGAGCCGCGCCAATTCCCGTAACGAGTGCTCGATCTTCTCCGCACGCACCTGCAACGGGCCTTCGGGGGCTTCGTGGCGCAGGCGTTGAATCTGCGCCAACGTCGCCGCTAACGGTGTACGCAATTCATGGGCGCTGTTGGCCGTGAAGCTGCGCTCGGCCTCCAGCGCCTTGCGCAAACGCTCCAGCAAATGGTTGACCGCATCGGCCAACGGGTCGATTTCCGCCGGCAGACGCGCCACGTTGATCGGCGACAGATCGCCCACACCCCGCGATTCCACGGCGCGACGATAGGCCAACACGCTACGCAGGCTGATGCGCACAAATAACCAGGTGCCCAACAAGCTGATCGGGATCAGTGCCAGCAACGGCAATAACAAGGCAAACAGCGCTTCACGCGCAGCTTCTCGGCGATGCCCCAGAGGTTCGGCGATTTCGATAAACACCGTTCCTCGCAGCGCCGAGGCACTGTACAGACGGTACTTTTCAGTGGTGGAAAACCCTTCACTTGGCTGTTTGCTGAAGATCTTCGGGTTTGCGTCGTGGGATTGCATGAGAATCTCACCCGAGGCATCGCGCACCAGGTAGGTCAGGTATTCCTTGTGCATTTTCAGGGTGGCGACATGTTGCGACTCACGAGGGGCTTCGCGATTGCTGATTTCCAGCACGGCCAGAGGCAGGATGCGCTGCGCGGTCTCTTCCAGTGCACTGTCGAACGCTTCGTTCAGCTCATGCTGCACCACCAGCCATGCGCCGACCGTTGCGCCGAGCCAGAGTAAGGTCATGCCCAGGGTCAACCCCAGGCCCAGACGTTTTTGCAGGCTTGACGGCGACTTCATGCGCTCATCAACCGGTAACCCATGCCGCGTACGGTTTCAATCAGCTCGCGACCGAGTTTTTTGCGCAAGCGGCTGATGTAGACCTCGATGGTGTTGCTCTCGATTTCGGCGCCAAAGGCGTACAAGCGCTCTTCGAGTTGCGACTTCGACAGCAAGGCGCTGGGGCGCTGGACAAAGGCCTCGAACAACGCCCATTCACGGGCCGTAAGGTCGACAGTAGTGCCGGCGCGCTGAACGGTGCGTGCGTTCATGTCGACTTGCAAATCACCGAACCTGATTTGCGGATTGGGATTACCGCTGTAACGCCGGGCCACCGCCGCTACCCGAGCCGAGAGTTCGAACAGATCGAACGGTTTGACGAGGTAGTCGTCGGCGCCAGCATTGAGGCCGGCAATGCGATCGGAAATCTGGTCCTGGGCGGTGAGGATGATGACCGGGGTCACGTCCCCCGCTGCGCGCTGCTGACGCAAGAAGTCCAGCCCGCGACCGTCCGGCAGCATCAAATCCAGCAGGATCAGGTCATAAGGCGTCGTGCGCACACTGTTGCGCGCATGGTCCAGACGCTGCACCCAGTCCACGGCGTGGCCGTCATCGGCAATCTGCTCGCGCACCGCCTCCCCTAAGCCGGGTGCGTCCTCGACCAATAAAACCCGCATCTGGCACCTCCTGCGATGGTTGTCGGGTAACACCTTAACGACCTTAGCTGACGTGAATCTGAAGATTCAGCGGGTTGTCAGGAATAACCGTCAGGGTATGCCACACACGCCAACCCGGCAGGAGACAGATCATGAAATCAGCATTTATTGCCAGTTCCACGCTGTTGTGTGTGCTACTCAGCGCTTATGCCTTGGCCGATGATGAGTGCAGCGACCCCGTCAGCGACTGGCAGCCACGCGAAACCCTGCGTCTGCAAGTGGAGCAGCAATGGGGCTGGAGCGTGCAGCGCATCAAGGTTGACGACGGTTGCTACCAACTCAACGGCGCTGATCGCAGGGGCAACGCTATAGAGGCCCGTTATGCCCCCGCCTCCCTGCGGTTGCGCACGTTACAGATCGATTTCGGCGACAACGGCGATGCGCGGGACTACCTCGCCAGCCCTGTCCGCGAATGATCGTGGCCGATGATTCCAGGTTGTTCAGGTTGTTGTCAGCCAAAGGGTCCAGGCTTTCGCCTCAATGCTCAAACAGGACACCCTCATGAAAAAGATCATCGCTGCAAGCTGTCTCATCGGTGCCATTGCCCTGCCGGGGCTGGCCCAGGCCCGTGAAGTGACCCTGACGACCCAACTCAAGAACTACAGCGGAAATGATGCGTACCTGGCGATCTACGTCACCGACGCCAATGGCCAGTACCAGAAAACCCTGTGGGTGGCCGGCAAGAAGGCCAAGTATTACCGGCACTTGACCGACTGGGCCCGTGGCAGCGGTATGAACCGGAGTGAATTTGACGGGGTCAGTGGCGCCAGTGTCGGCAGCGGTCAAACGCTCAAAGTCAGCGTCGAACTGGCCGACACCTTGATTGACGCCGGGTATCAGATCCGTATCGACAGTGCCGTGGAGAGCAAACGCGAAGCTCGCGTCGATATCAGCGTCCCCCTGACCTCCAAAGGATCGGGTTCCCCGGTGACGGGCAGCACTTACGTCGACTCCTTTACCTACGACCTGTAGCTCCCGTCATTTCTGGAGGCTGAATATGCTTCGCCAGTTCCATTCTGTGCCCGGCCTGATCGCGGCCCTGCTGGTCATGTTATTGGCCATCAGCGGCGCCGTATTGTCCGTCGATCCAGCGCTTGAGCGCCTGCACAGCACGTCCACGGCGGCCGGCCAACTCAATGTCGGTCAATTGGCCGCGCGCGTAGCCAGCCACTTTCCGGGGGTGGAGCAAATCCAGCGCACTGCGTCGGGAACCGTCATCGTTTATTACAACCAGGACGGTCAGGCCGGGGCCGAAAAAGTTGACCCACTGACCGGCCAGGGCCTCGCGCCTTATGAGCTTTCGGCCTTCTCACGCTGGATGAAAGACCTGCACCGTTCACTGTTCATGGGGACACCCGGCCACGGGGTGTCGGGCATTGGCGCGCTGTTCATGTTGATCCTGTCAGTGTCCGGCTCGTTGCTGCTGGCCCGGCGCCTGGGCGGCTGGCGCAACCTGCTGCGCCCGCTGCGCGGCAGCTTCAGTCAGCGCTGGCATGCCGAAGTCGGGCGCCTGGCTTTGCTTGGCTTACTATTGTCGGCCCTGAGCGGGCTTTACATGTCCGCCACCACCTTCGGTTTGATCACCGACGGCAGTCAGTACGAGCCCGCCTTCCCCACTCACCTCAGCGTCGGCACGGCGTTGCCGGTGGCGAACCTGCAAGCCTTGCAGGCCACCGACGTCAATGACCTGCGCGAGCTGGTCTACCCCAGCCCCGGCAACCCGCAAGACGTGTTCTCGCTGCGTACCGCCCAAGGCGACGGTTATGTGGACCCGGTCAGCGGCACTTTGCTGTCTTGGCAAGCCCACGACTCGATGCGCCAGGCTTACGAGCTGATCTACCAATTGCACACCGGTCAAGGCCTCTGGTGGCTGGGCCTGCCGCTCGGTCTCTGTGCGCTCTGTGTGCCGTTGATGAGCGTAACCGGCATCCTGCTCTGGTGGCGCCGCCGCAAGGCTGGTCCGAACATCCGTCACAACAGCCCCGTCCACTCCGCCGATAGCGTGATTCTGGTGGGCAGTGAAAATAACAGCACGTGGGGCTTTGCCAAAACCCTGCACGATGCCTTGCACCAGGCCGGGCATCGCGTGCACAGCGCACAGATGAATGAATGGAGCGGCGATTACCGCAGCGCCCAACGGCTGTTCATTCTTACCGCTACCCATGGCGACGGAGATGCCCCTGCCTCGGCGTCGCAATTCCTGACACGGCTGACTCGGGTTGGCCTCAAGCCAGGCCTGCCGTTTGCGGTGCTGGGCTTGGGGGATCGACAGTTTCCGAAATTCTGTCAATACGCCCATCAAGTTCACGATGCGTTGGTGCAGGCTGGTGGCACAGCATTAGTGGAGCTGGAAAAAATCAATCGCCAGTCCCCTCAAGAGTTCGCGCGATGGGGGCATGCGTTAGGCGATGCACTGGGACATGATCTGCCCCTGGTCCACACCCCGCAGCAGCCGCGTACTCATCAACTGGTGTTGCACGAATGCATTGTCTACGGCGAGCAGGTGAATACGCCGACCCACATTCTGCGCTTCAAGGCACTGGGTGAGTTACCAGCCTTCCAGGCTGGAGACTTGGTCGGGATTCTACCGCCGGGCAGCCCCGTCCCGCGCTACTACTCACTGGCGAGCGGCTCCGACGACGGCGTGCTGGAGATCTGCGTCCGTAAACACGAAGGCGGTTTGTGCTCGGCGTTCCTGCATGGCTTGAGCCTTGGCGCATCGATCCAGGCCTTTATCCAGCCCAATCCACAATTTCGACCTGCATCGGGCGCCCACCCGGTGATCCTGATCGGCGCCGGCACTGGCATTGGTCCGTTGGCCGGGTTTATTCGCAACAACAAAGCCCGGCATCCGATGCATCTGTATTGGGGCGGGCGCAACCCAGCGTCGGATTTCCTCTACGAACCGGAGCTCAACCGTTACCTGGCCGACCGGCGCCTGACCGCATTGCGCGCAGCGTTCTCCCAGGTTCAGGATCACAGTTACGTGCAAGACCGGCTGATCAGTGATGCCCTGGCGTTGCGTCGGCTGATTGAAAAAGGCGCTCAGGTGTTGGTATGTGGCAGCCGCGAAATGGCCAAAGGCGTGATGCAGGCCCTGGACGAAGTCTTGGCGCCGCTCAACCTGAGTGTGCTGACCCTCAAGACACAAGGACGCTACCGTGAAGATGTCTACTGATGGGCAACGCTACAGCCTGAACGGCGAGACCATGGGCACCCGCTACACGGCGTTGTTCTATGCCGATGCGGGCATCGACACCGACGAAATCGGCCACCGTCTCGCCCAGGCCGTGGGCCTGGTTGACCAACAAATGTCCACCTGGAAAGCCGACTCCGACCTCAACCGTCTCAACGCCGCCCCCGAGCAGCAATGGTTGTCAGTGCCCAAGGAGTTGGCCACGGTGCTGGCCGCCGCGCTACGGGTCAGTCAGCAATCGAGCGGTGCTTTTGACATTGCCGTGGGTGATCTGGTGGGCGCCTGGGGGTTCGGCCCCGGCGAACAGACGGTGACTGAACAGGCACCGGTGCCAACCTCAGCGCACACGCGACCGTCCGCCTGCGCTGCGTTGATGGTTGACCTGCAACGCCATCAGGTGCGCAAACGAGCGCCGCTGCACCTTGATTTGAATGGCATCGCCAAGGGCTTCGGCGTAGATGAACTGGCCCGCTGCCTGGAAGGGTTTGGCATCACGCGCTATCTGGTCGGCATTGATGGTGAGATGCGCGCCCGCGGGATCAAGCCGGATGCGCAACCCTGGGTCGTGGCGATTGAAAAACCCCGGCGGGGCGTGCGTGAAGTGATGGGCGTGATGGAGCTCGGCGATGCTGCCATCGCAACATCGGGGGACTATCGACAGTGGGTCGAGGTGAACGGACAAACCTACGCCCACACCATGAATCCGGCCACCGGAGCGCCACTGCGCAACCGGCTGGCAGCGGTCAGCGTGGTAGCGGCCTCGTGCATGCTCGCCGATGCCTGGGCCACGGCGCTGATGGTGTTGGGCGAAACCGAAGGCCCGCGCCTGGCGCAGGAACGCGGGATGGACGCCTTGTTCGTGCTGCACGATGGTCAACAGTTTAAAGAGATTTCTATAGTCGGCGGCCAGTTGCAGGCGCACATTGACAGCCGTGCGATTGATTCGCCCCACGAACGTGAGCCCCGCTAAACCATGAAATTCATGCACAGGCACACCGAGTTACACCGCAGTGATCGTATTGGCTGGCTACGTGCAGCCGTCTTGGGGGCCAACGACGGAATCGTTTCCACCGCCAGCCTGTTGATCGGCGTCGCCGCCGCCAACGCCAGTCACGCCACGCTGCTAGTCACCGGGATGGCCGGACTGGTAGCGGGCGCGATGTCCATGGCGGCAGGGGAATACGTATCGGTGCACTCTCAGGCGGACACCGAACGGGCCGACCTTTCGCGCGAACGGGCCGAACTGGCCAGCGATCCAAAGGCGGAACACATCGAACTGGCGAACATTTACATCCAGCGCGGTGTCTGGCCCGAACTGGCTCATCAAGTGGCCGACCAATTGATGGCCCATGACGCCCTCGGCTCTCACGCGCGGGACGAACTGGGCATCAGCGAAACACTCACTGCCAAACCTCTGCAGGCCGCCCTCGCCTCGGCCGCCAGCTTCGTGGTCGGCGCAGCGCTGCCGTTGGCGGTGACTTTCATCGCGCCAGCGAACAGTGTCGTGCCGTGGATGTGCGGCATGTCGCTGGTTTTTCTCGGTAGCCTGGGGGCCGTGGCAGCCAGGGCTGGGGGTGCCAGCATCCTGACCGGTGCCTGGCGCGTGACGGTGTGGGGTGTGTTGGCCATGGGTATCACGGCGCTGGTGGGGTCGTTGTTCGGGGCAGTGGTTTAAATCGCAGCTGCTTGAGGAACGTCAGAAAACACTCGGTTTGGATGGGGTAACGTAGCCTGACGCTCGCTGACCTGAGGATTCCGTATGCCTGCCAACTGCATTGACGTGGATGTTGCGATTATTGGCGGTGGCCAGTCTGCACTCGCGGTGGCTTACTTCCTGCGCCGAACCGGGCGCTCCTTCGTAATCATCGACGCTGAAGACGCACCGGGTGGCGCCTGGCGACATGGCTGGAATTCTCTACGACTGTTTTCACCCGCGACGTGGAGTTCCATCGCAGGCTGGATGATGCCACCGGTCACAGACGGCTACCCCAGCCGCGACAACGTGCTGGATTATCTGCGTCAGTATGAGCAACGCTACCAATTCCCGATCGAACGTCCCTATTGGGTGAATGCCATCGAGCGCCGGGGTAATCGCCTTCATGTAAAGGCCCAAGACCGCAGCTGGCTAGCCCGCGCAGTGGTCAGCGCGACCGGCACCTGGCGCCATCCCTACCTGCCGCATTACCCCGACAGCGAAACCTTTAATGGCCAACAGTTGCATTCGGCCCACTACGTCGATGCCAGGCCGTTTGCCGGGAAAAAAGTCCTGGTGGTGGGCGGTGGCAACTCCGGTGCACAGATCCTCGCGGAAGTCTCAAAGGTGGCCGACGTCACGTGGGTCACTCCGCAACCGCCGCAATTTCTCGCCGATGACGTAGATGGCCGGGTACTGTTCGAACGCGCCACCGAACGCTGGAAAGCCCAGCTCGCCGGCAAAGTCGTGGAGCAACCGGTCGGTGGCTTGGGTGACATCGTGATGGTGCCGCCGGTCCTCGAGGCCCGGGAACGCGGCGTACTGCACGCGGTTCGGCCATTCCTGCGCTTCACCGAAAACGGCGTGACATGGGCCGATGGCTTGCAGACGCCGGTCGATGTTGTCATCTGGTGCACCGGCTTCCGCCCTGCCCTCGGCTATCTGCAATCACTGGGTGTATGCACCGCCGACGGGCGTGTGGCCGTTGAAGGCACGCATTCGATGAAGGAGCCGCGCTTGTGGTTGGTCGGTTATGGAGACTGGACCGGCGCCGCTTCAGCGACACTGATTGGCGTCACCCGCACAGCGCGCAGCACCGTTGAGGAGATTGAGCGGTTTTTAAAGACGCAGTGAGTCGGCGAGCTCCAGGACTGCGAAACAATGACGACGACCTTCCAGCCGAAGTCATCAGCGGCCGCCGCCGTGATGCCCTACTGAGCGAAAAGCGCTATTGAGCAACAGCCACTTGATTACGACCATATGACTTGGCTCTGTATAGCGCTCTGTCGGCATTGTTCATCAAACTGTAGAGACTATCGTCGGTGAAATCCGATGACGCCACGCCAAGGCTGGCCGTTATGCGGTCAGCAGGCTCTGCCTTCAGTCCGGCGATAGCCTGCATCAGCTCCTGCGCGATACTCGTCGCCACTTCAATGCTGGTATCGGGAAGCAAAATAGCGAATTCCTCGCCCCCTAGCCTGCCATGTACATCGTTTTTACGGATCGACGCACTGATGACCGCACCCACCTGACGCAGAACCTGATCCCCTACCTGGTGACCGTAAGAATCGTTGATGTGCTTGAAGTGATCCATATCGAGCATCACGGCGCAAAGTACCGAACCGTTGCTTTTGCATTCACTGTAGAGCTGGTGGGCGTCATCGAAAAAAGCGCGGCGATTCTTCAGGCCAGTCAGTTCATCGGTTCGAGCGGCTCTGATGGAAAGCCTGTTTTCCCGCTCCATTTCACGGGTCAGACGAAACGCGGTTTCCAGGGCGTCTGACATTCTGCGAGTGGCGCTGGCTACAAATGAGGCAAACACAAACACGGCGAGGGCCATGCCTTCTTGCAAGGTTGAGGGTTGAAACAACAGCCACGTTGAACAAGGCAATAGAACCAGGCCGATGGATAACATCGTCATGTTCCGATAGGCCGAATAACACGATACCGCGCTGACAGACATCCCGACCGTAAAAAGCATCACCATCGCCTGGGCCAACAGGTCATGGGCCGGTATGACCGCGAGTGCCCCGGCGCCCCATATACCGGCGGACAACACAAGTGTGCACCAGTATTTTCGCTCCCAACGCTTGGGCGTGCGTTCAGTGACGGGGCTACGAAAATAGCCAATGAACATCCAGATACGCAGTAACGTCGACACCGTCAATAACGC
Organism: Pseudomonas monsensis; assembly: GCF_014268495.2. Classification (NCBI taxonomy): domain Bacteria; kingdom Pseudomonadati; phylum Pseudomonadota; class Gammaproteobacteria; order Pseudomonadales; family Pseudomonadaceae; genus Pseudomonas; species Pseudomonas monsensis. The sequence goes on from NZ_CP077087.1 coordinate 3,473,647, forward strand.
TATCCATCCAACAACCACCGTGTGATCGAACCGATCCCAACACAGCCAACAAAGCATGACGGCTGCCATATAACTGCCGAAAACGGCAGCACCTGATTGTCGAAATAACTGCTGCAAGCGATCTGTTCGAACCTGTTCGGCTATGTGTGAGCCCTGATCACTTCCTAGCTCAAGATCATCCATTTAATCCGCCTGAACATGATGAATCGACAGGCTAAATTGTGGCACCTCGCCAGCAACGCAAACAACAGAGAATTAACAATACGCACAATCTTTACCAACGGCTGGCGCAGGCCGTGCTCAGGCCGCGAGTATTTCCTGAAGAAACGCGATGAACACATTGATGCGACTCGAACCCCGGTGGTTGGGCAAATACAGCGCGTTGATGCAGGTGCTTGCGCTACCGGGGTTGATCTCATAGTGCTCCAGCACCCGCGTCAACCGGCCTGCACTGACATCCTCGTGCACCAGCCAATCGGCCAATAGCGTCATCCCGCCACCGGCCAAGGCCGCCTCGCGCAGAATGTCGGCATTGTTGCTTTGCAGCCGTCCTTGCACATCCACGTGGGTGACATCCCCTGCGCCCTTGAATGTCCAGTTGTTCTCGCCCTTGCGGTAATCGAAACGCAGGCATTGATGCTCAAGCAAATCACGTGGATGTCGCGGCAGGCCGGTTCGCCTCAGATAGTCGGGACTGGCCACAATCCAGCGCTGGAAACCACCCAGCCGCTTGCTGACGATGTCATCGCTGACGACCGATGAACCGAGGCGCACTGACACATCGATTTGCTCGCTCAGCAGGTCACTGACCTCGTCGCTCAGCGACAGACTGATTTCCAGGCCCGGATGACGCTCAAGCAAGCGCCCCAAGTGCGGAGCGATGATTCGCCGGCCAAACTCCACCGGCACGCTGACCCGTAAACGTCCTTGAGCTTCGCTGCCACGGTCGGCAACGGTGGCATCGGCGGCGTCGATGGCCGCGAGAATCGCCACAGCTTTATCGAAATAGTGCTGCCCCGCCACCGTGACGCTGGTGTTGCGTGTCGTGCGGTTGAGCAGGCTGGCGCCCAGCTCACTCTCCAGCCCCGCGACTTGTCGCGTCACCGATGAAGTCGAGATGCCAAGCTTGCGCGCTGCAGATGAGTAACCTCCGCAGCGCACCGTTTCGACAAACATCTTCAGCGCCAGCAACTTATCCATGTCCTGATTCCGGAATCGAAAGGTAAACACAGCGACTGTGCACGACCTGGCAGCGCGAGTCTTGCATGGCTGTGCTCTGTTGGATCAACGCCCACAGCCCGCGCTGTCAGGCCTGGGCAATCCCCATGATCCGATTGCCCATGCTCACGCCCCAATCCCCCATGCGCCGGCCTTCTGCAAGTTGCTGTTGCTGCCAGGCCAACAGGGCATGATCGAGGTCGCCGGAGTCGTCGATGGTTTGCGCCAGGGACAGCGCATTGCGGGCTGCCTTGGCTGTGCTGCCGGCGGTATGAGGACGCGGCACAAACGCGGCGTCGCCCGTCAACAGCACGCGACCGAACACCATTTGCGGGACTTGGAAATCAAGGATCGCTTGCACAAAAATGTCCCGGGTCTGGCGAATCAGCTCGCGGAAAGCCGGGTTCACCAGCCGCTCAGCCATTTCCCGGATGTAAGCCTCCTGTCCAGCGGCCAAGGTCCCGGGTGGAATCGAGTGGCTGCGCCGATGGTCGTTGTTGTCAGTGAGCACGGCATCCAGTTCCGGCCCTGGTGCCGCTTTCAAATACCACAGCCAGTTGAACCGACGCTCGCCAGGCTTAACGGAACCACTCACACCCGGCACCATGTATTCGAGCATCAGCGATTCAGGGTCTTGCTGAAAAACAAAGTCCTCGTAAAGCTGTGTCTTGGCGAAGTCTGGCAGCTGCTGTTCATCGACCAGCCCACGCCACACCACATACCCCGAGTAGGCAGGCGCCGCACCGGGCAGCACCACGCTGCGCACGCTCGACCCCGCGCCATCAGCGCCAATCAGCAAGTCGCCCTCGGCAGCGCTGCCATCGGCAAACATCGCCGTGACGCGGTGTTCATTCTGCGTCAGATCGACCAACGTCTTGCCACGGTGATAATGCTCGGCAGGAAATGCAGACAATAATGAGCTGTACAGGGCGTTCCAGGACGTCTGGGTTTGCGGCATCGGCTCTTTATGCACGACGCTGCCTGCCCGATCCAGATAAAGCCGATCATGGGAGCGGACGCCGAGCGCCCCGGCAGGATGAATGCCCGCATAACGAAAATGGTGCAGGACATCCGCTTGCAGAACGATGCCTCCGCCGCGGCTATCCAGCGCGGCGGGAGATCGCTCGTAAATATCGACCTGCCAACCGATCGCGCGCAATGCCGTGGCGGCGAACAGCCCTCCCAGAGAACCACCAATGACCAAGGCCTTCGAAACGCCTGAACTCTTCATAGCTTTCTCCTCGTTGCCGGGTGATTCCCCAGACTCCGTTGAGCGATGGCTCATGCCAACACCGGATAGTCGATGTAGCCCTTGGCGTCGCCGCCAAAAAAGCTGTTGCCGTCGGCAACGTTGAGTGGCTTGCGACCGCGCAAGCGCGTGGGCAAGTCAGGGTTGGCAATAAACGGACGACCAAACGCGATGATGTCCGCACGGCCCTGCGCAATGGCCTGCTCGGCCGTTTCGCCGCTGTAGCCTCCGGCCAACATCAGAACGCCGTGAAACTGCGCGCGCAGTTGCTTGATGATCGCATCCCAGCGTGGATCATTACTTTCATCGAGCACGGTGCCGACCATCATCGGTTCAACCAGGTGCAGGTAAGCCAGATCCCAGTGATTGAGCCGGGATGCGATGTAGCCGAAGGTTTGCTCCGGGGTGTCATCGCCCATTCCCATGAAACGTCCCATCGGTGTCAGGCGAACGGCAACCCGCTCGGCACCGATTTGCGCAGTCACGGCATCGACGACTTCAAGCAGCAAGCGTGCACGGTTTTCGATGCTTCCACCGTAGCGGTCACTGCGCTGATTGCTGGCACTGTTAATGAACTGGTCGAGCAGGTAGCCATTGCCCGCGTGAATTTCCACGCCATCCATACCGGCGAGCATCGCGTTACGGGCGGCGGCGCGGAAGTCGGCGATGATTGCTTCGATGCCTGGAATGTCCAGCGCTTGCGGGACAGGCACATCGCCCCAGACGCCCTCGCCCCGTTCGTTCAAGATAAAAGTCTTGCCGGGCACCGGCTGCGCGGTCGGCGCCACCGGCAAGCCGCCGTTGGGCTGGAACACCGGGTGCGACACTCGGCCCACATGCCACAGTTGCAGGAAAATGCGCCCGCCTTCTGCGTGTACGGCCTCGCTGACAGCCTTCCAGCCTTCAATCTGCTCGTCGCTATGGATGCCGGGCGTCCAGGCGTAACCCTGGCCCTGCTGCGAAATCTGGGTCGCCTCGGTAATGATCAAAGCGGCACTGGCACGCTGACGGTAATACTCGACGTTCATTGATGTGGGGACGTTGCCCGGTTGGCCCGCCCGCGAGCGAGTCAGTGGTGCCATGGCGACGCGGTGCTTCAAGCTGAGTTGGCCGAGCTTGATCGGGCTGAACAAGTGCTGAGTCATGATGATATTTCCTGTATGGGGAGGGACTGAACAGACGCCTCAGGCGGCCTGGTTGCGTTCCAGTATCTGGATCATTATTTCGATGGGTTGGGCGCCGTTGATGACGTCATCGGCGATCTGCACAGTCGGCACCGAGCGCAGACCGGACGCCTTGGATCGGCCTTCGAGTGCCAAGACTTGCGCTGTGCCTTCATCGGCCTTGAGGAAGTCGACAATGGCGCCTCTGTCCTGCCCGGTTTCGGCACAGATGTCAGCCAGCACCGTAAGGTCGCCGATGTCCCGCCCTGCGCCGAAATACGCCCTGAAAATGGCCCTGACCAGCGGGGACGCGTCCCTGCCCGCCTGTTGCTCGCGCCATACCAAGCGATGCGCGGCGAGCGTGTTGGGCGTTTTTTCGACGCGCTCATAATCGAACTCAAGGCCGACAGCCTTACCGGCGTGGGTGACCTGAGCGTCCAGCGCCTGGCTACGTGCCCAGCTGCCGAACTTGCCAGAGCGATAGGCTTTGCGATCCATGCCTTGAACAGGCATGTCCGGGTTCAACTGATAAGGCAGGAAACGAATAGAGTGGCTGGTTGAAAACCCCGTGGCGGCCAGTGCGCGTTCGAGATTTTCCTCACCGATCCAGCACCATGGGCAGATGAAGTCGTAAGTCACCTGAATCGTGGATGAGTGCATGCTCATGAGGGGCTCCGTGGTTGAATGTTGCACCCCCCCAAGGTAGGTGTCCGGGCGCCGCCAGAGAATCCACCTGTTGCACAACGTTGTTTTTCGCCAAACGCAACGCTGAGCCGATCACGCCTGATGCTGACATTGCGCCCGTTGCGTCTGGCGCAATGTAGCGTTGCGCCTGGCTGGGGTACTCCGTCACAACCGTCCTCTCTAAGCTCAGTCGATGAAAACCGCCGTACACCAAGGGCACGTCGCGGATTGAAACCACTGTCGTTTATTCAGCTCGAGAGGTAAGGCGATGAAGCGCAAGACGATCATCGGAGCCGTTCTGGCAATCGCCGTTGCGGGGGCGGGATTTGCGTTGTGGATGATGTGGAGGCCGGAAATTGCCCCTGTCAGCCAAACCCTGAAGGCCGATCGCGAGACGCTCGACAGAGGCCGCCGAGTCGTCGAAGCGGGCGACTGTGCGGTCTGTCACACACGGCCTGGTGGCGCCTACATGGCTGGCGGTTTGCCGCTGGTCACGCCCTTCGGAACCCTCTTCACCACCAACATTACCCCGGACCCGCAATCCGGTATCGGCCAATGGTCACTGGACGCCTTCGAGCGGGCCATGCGCGAAGGCATCGCGCGTGACGGCCACTTTCTCTATCCGGCCTTCCCCTACGTGCATTACCGGAAAATGAGCGATGCCGATATCGCCGACGCCTATGCCTACCTGATGAGCGTGGACCCGATCAAATACACCGCACCGGACAATCACATGGTGTTCCCCATGAACTTCCGGCCGCTGGTGTCTTTCTGGAACTTGCTGTTCCTGCATGGCCAACCGCTGGTGCCGGTTCCCGACCGTTCAGCACAATGGAACCGCGGACGCTATCTGGTCGAGGGGCCGGGGCACTGTTCATCCTGCCATTCGCCCCTGAATCTGATTGGCGGGGAGAAAGGCAGCGAATTGTTCAACGGCGGTGTCGTCGACGGCTGGACAGCCCCGGCCTTGCGCGGCATGAGCGAGGCGCACCACCCCTGGAATGAAGCACAACTGGTCGCCTATCTCACGGGGGAAGTCGCTGAGGGGCACGGCGCCGCAGCGGGTCCGATGTTGCCGGTCAGCCTGAGCATCGCCCGTTTGCCGGCGGAAGACGCCCATGCCATCGCGCAGTACATTCTTGATCTGAAGAAGACCTCGGCGGATGCCCCGTCAGCGGCCTGCACTTCTGCTGTCAAACCGAACGCCAAGGCGCTTGCGGGCGCAGCGTTGTTCGACGGCGCCTGCGCAGGTTGCCACGGCCGCGCCGCGCCGATGCGCGTCATCGAATCGCGGCCGGCACTGGCGACCACCTCGGCGGTGCTGGCTGATTCACCACGCAATTTGATTCAGACCATCCTGCAGGGCATCCCGATGTCCAGCGCCGCTTCCAGCCACTACATGCCTGCCTTCGCCCATAGCCTGGACGACAGCCATGTGGCTGCACTTGCCGAGTACTTGCGCAACGAAAGTTGTGCCAACCGCCCCTGGACGGATCTCGACAAGACCATCAAAAGCATTCGGGCTCAGGAGCAGCAACCGTGATCACACTCGACATCAACGGCAAGACGCACCAACTGGATATCGCAGACGACATGCCCCTGCTCTATGCCTTGCGCAACCAGGTAGGGCTCAACGGTGCGAAATACGGCTGTGGCCTGGGTCAGTGCGGCGCCTGCACCGTGCTGGTCAACGACAAACCGGTCTTTTCCTGCCTGACGCCTTGCGGTGCGCTGGCGGGCAAATCGGTACGCACCGTCGAGAGCCTGGGCAGCATCGACCAGCCGGGGCCACTGCAGAAAGCCTTTATCAATGAACAAGCCGCCCAGTGTGGTTATTGCATCGCCGGAATGATCGTTCGGGCGCAGGCGCTATTGGAAAGCAACCCTCATCCAGACGATGACACGATCCGCCGCCACATGGCGCCCAACTTGTGCCGCTGCGGCACCCATGTGCGGATCTTCGCCGCGATCAAGGCGGTCGTCGCGCAGGGAGGCAAGGTATGAAACAGCGCGCACAAAACGTCAATCTGAGCCGCCGCGCCTTTGTGATAAACGGCACACTGATGATGGGGTTCGCGATACTTCCGGGCATTCCCCGCGCCTTCGCCGACACCGAGGTGGACACTTTGGGCACGGCAATCCTGGCGCCGGATCTGCCCGGCAGCCTGCGCGCCACGCCCTATCTGGACGCCTGGATCCGCATCGACGAAAAAAATGGCATCACCGTCTACACCGGCAAAGTGGAGCTGGGCACCGGTGTTAAAACGGCGCTCCTGCAGATCGCCGCCGAACGCCTGGAAGTGCCGCCGGCACTCATCCGTTTTCTCACGGCCGACACCGCGTTGACGCCCAACGAAGGCTACACCGCCGGCAGCCATACGATCGTCGACAGCGGCACTGCGCTGTTCAACGCCGCGGCTCAGGTTCGGCAGTTGTTACTCGAATCCGCAGCACGGCAATGGCAGATCAGCGTCGACAGCCTGACCACGCGGGATGCGGTGATCCACGGTGCGCAAGGTCGCAGCATGACTTACGCGCAGGCAGTGGCCGGGGTACAACTGCATCGTTTCGCTTCAGCCAGTTCCCCGCTCAAGCCCGCCGACCGCTTCACTCTGATCGGCCAGTCGTTGCCGCGCCTGGACATTCCAGCCAAGGTCAGCGGCGGTGCGGCCTATGTGCAGGACATGCGCCTGCCCGACATGTTGCACGCGCGGGTGATACGACCGCCCCGGCGCGGCAGTCAGTTGCTGGACATTGACGAAGCTGCCCTCACGAAGCTTCCCGGCGTGGTGAAACTGATCCGCAACGGCAGCTACCTCGCCGTGGTCGCCAGCGATGAGTGGCTGGCGATCAAAGCGATGCGCGAAGGCTATGCCGCCGCCCGCTGGACTGAAGGTAATCCCCTGCCCGACTCGGCGCACATTCATCAACTGCTCACCCAATTGCCTGCCCGTCGCTACCCGGTGAGTGCCAAGGGCAGCCTCGCGCAACCGGGGCCGCACACCTACAAAGCGCGGGTCACCAAGCAATACCTGATGCACGGTTCCATCGGGCCATCCTGCGCAGTGGCCTGGTTCAGGGACGGCACACTGACCGTGTGGACCCACTCTCAAGGTGTCTACCCGTTGCGTGCGGGTATCGCCGAAATGCTGGGACTGCCGGTGACACAAGTCCGCTGTATCCACGCCGAAGGTTCCGGTTGCTATGGCCACAATGGCGCCGATGACGCCGCCGCCGACGCGGCACTGATCGCCATGGCGCTGCCGGGCAAACCGATTCGGCTGCAATGGATGCGCGAGCAGGAAAACCTCTGGGAACCCTACAGCTCCGCCATGCTGGTTGAGGTGCAGGCGGAACTGGATGAGGGCAAGCAGCTGCGTGACTGGAAATACGAACTCTGGAGTACCCCGCACAACGAACGTATCGTCAATGCCGGGCGCCTGCTGCCGGCGTGGCTGTTGGCCAAGCCCTTCACGCCGGCACCTTCCGTGCCGATCGCCCAGCCCGAGGGGGACGGCGACCGTAATGCCGTTCCGTTGTATGAGATCCCCAACCTCAAGGTCGATCTGAACTTTGTGCTGAGCATGCCATTCAGGACCTCGGCCATGCGTTCGCTCGGTGCCCATATCAACGTGTTCGCGATCGAAAGTACTGTCGACGAACTGGCGGCGCGGGCCAGCGTCGACCCGGTGCAGTTTCGCCTGAACCACTTGAGCGATCCGCGCGCGCGGGCGGTGGTGGAGCGTGTGGCCGCTGAGTTCCGCTGGCCGCAAAAAGCCACAGGACCGGGCAGCGGCATCGGCTTCGCCTTTGCCCGTTACAAAAACATCATGGGCTATTGCGCGATCGCTGTGCAGTTGCACATACAGCGCCAGACCGGGCAGGTGACGATTGATCGCGTAGTCGCCGCCGTCGACGTGGGGCAAATTGTCAGCCCGGACGGACTGCTCAACCAGATCCAGGGCGGCATCGTGCAATCCGCCAGCTGGACGCTCTATGAACGAATCCTCTATGACGCCAGCGGCCTGCACAGCTTCGACTGGAGCGGCTACCCGATCATGCGTTTTCCGGATTTGCCGCAACAGGTCGAGGTGCACATGCTTGATCAGCCGGGGCAACCCTTTCTTGGGGCGGCGGAAATCGTCCAGGGTCCCATGGCCGCAGCACTGGGCAACGCCATCAGTGATGCAACCGGCAAGCGCTTGCTGGACCTGCCACTGGCGCGGCGTGGCTGGCAGGATGCACTGGGATCATGACCGATGGGCCATCCGAATGGAAAACGGGCGGTGAAGGATCACTTGCACCGCCCGGCGACCACGAGACGATCAGCGCACGACCAGGCCTTCAGGCCCGAGCAACTCGCTGACGAAATCAATAAATGCATTAACGCGTTTGGAACCACGGTGATTGGGAAGGTACAGGGCGGAAATCGCTGAACTGGCATCGTTCGGATTGATCACAAATGACTCGAACAATGACGTCAGATCACCACGACCGATATCGTCGTCGACCAGCCAGTCAGGTAACAGCGCCACTCCGCCGCCTGCCAGCGCCACCTCGCGCAACACCTCGGCATTATTGCTTTTGAAGTGGCCCTCAATCAGTACCCGCGTCGCCTCACCGTCCTTCAAGAACGTCCAGACCTGTTGCTTTGGGCCATAACTGAAGCGCAGGCACTCGTGCTGCACGAGGTCCATGGGATGCTTCGGATAACCCCGCGTATTCAGATACTCCGCGCTGGCCACCACCCGGCGTCGAAAATGACCGAGGGGACGACTGACAACACCGTCCATGGCGGCTGCCGATCCCAACCGGATCGCCAGATCGACGCGTTCCCCCAGCAATTCAACGATGTCATCAGAGAGCGTCATGTCCAGCACGAGTTGCGGGTAACGCTTCAACAGCGAAGCGATATGAGGCGCAATCAGACGGCGGCCCAGCGCGACGGGCACGGAAATACGCAGATGCCCTGCCGGCAGCTCCCCGCGATCAGTGACCGACGCATCCGCCTCGGCGACAGCGTTGAGCACCTCCCGCGCTTTCAAGTAGTAGGCGGCGCCGGCATCGGATAACGAGATTTGCCGCGTGGACCGATTCAGCAGGACCGCACCCAGTTCCGCCTCGAGTGCATCGATCATCCGCGTCACCGACGATGTCGCCAGCCCCAGTTGTCGAGCGGCAGACGAAAAGCCCTTTGAATCCACCGCCTGGACGAACATCTTCAATGCGAGCAACTTGTCCATGACACTCCCTGCTTCAGCCGTGATTCATGTTGAACATTGCGCCCATGCACGCCCGACGAGATACCACGACCAGACGACCAAAGCGACCCGTGGCATTGCACTTCCCGGCGCGTGCCGAGCAAAATCGGGCGGATTAAATCAGTGCACCATGCGCTCTGCTCTTTCGATATGTGGTCAGTCCGGGCACAATGCGCATCCTTTTTTGGCTGGCCTTGCCGGAGGCCTCGAAATGATCAAAACGCCGTACTACCTCATCGACAAACAGAAACTGCTGACCAACATGCAGAAGATTGCGTACGTGCGCGAACAGTCCGGGGCCAAAGCCCTGCTCGCGCTCAAGTGCTTCGCAACCTGGTCGGTGTTCGACCTGATGCAGCAATACATGGACGGCACCACGTCGTCGTCGCTGTACGAACTCAAGCTCGGCCGCCAGAAGTTTGAAGGCGAAACCCATGCTTACAGCGTGGCATGGGCCGACGATGAGATCGAGGAGATGCTCGCCAACTGCGACAAGATCATCTTCAATTCCATCAGCCAGCTGCAACGCTTCGCCGAGCGCTCCGAAGGCAAAGTCCGCGGCCTGCGGGTCAACCCTCAAGTCAGCAGCTCCGATTATCTGCTGGCCGACCCGGCGCGTCCGTTCAGCCGTCTCGGCGAGTGGGACCCGCAGAAGATCGAAGGCGTCATCGACCAGATCTCCGGTTTCATGTTTCACAACAACTGCGAGAACGGCGACTTTGGCCTGTTCGACCAAATGCTCTGCACCATCGAAGAACGCTTCGGTGAGCTGCTGCACAAAGTCAGCTGGGTCAGCCTGGGCGGCGGCATTCACTTCACCGGTGAAGGCTATGCGCTGGACGCGTTCTGCGCACGTCTCAAGGCGTTCTCGCAAAAGTACGGCGTGCAGGTCTACCTGGAACCTGGCGAAGCGGCGATCACTAACAGTGCCTCGCTCGAAGTCACCGTGCTCGACACCCTCTACAACGGCAAGCACCTGGCGGTGGTGGACAGCTCTATTGAAGCCCACTTGCTCGACCTGTTGATCTATCGCCTCAACGCCAAGCTGGCACCGAGCGAGGGTGAACATACCTACATGGTGTGCGGCAAATCGTGCCTGGCCGGAGACATCTTCGGCGAGTACCAATTTGACCGTCCGCTGGCCATTGGCGATCGACTGTCATTTATTGATACCGCCGGCTACACCATGGTCAAAAAGAACTGGTTCAACGGCCTGAAAATGCCATCCATCGTTGTGAAACAACTCGATGGTACCGTCGAAGTGGTTCGCCAATTCGGTTACGAAGACTACCTGTCCAGCCTTTCTTGAAACGGACAGATAAAGGAGAGAAAAAGCAATTGAAAAAGAACGTTCTTATCATTGGTGCAGGAGGTGTCGCTAAGGTGGTGGCCCACAAGTGCGCGCAGCATAACGATGAACTCGGTCGTATCGCTATCGCGTCGCGCAACATCTCCAAATGCCAGGCCATCATCGACAGCGTCAAGGCCAAGGGTAGCCTCAAACAACCCGCCGACATCAAAGCTTTCTCGCTCAATGCCCTGGATGTCGAGGCGACCAAGGCGCTGATCCGCGAAACCGGATCCCAGATCGTCATCAACGTCGGCTCCGCGTTCCTCAACATGTCGGTGCTGCGTGCCTGCATCGATACCGGCGTCGCTTATCTCGACACTGCCATTCATGAAGAGCCGGGCAAAATCTGCGAAACCCCGCCTTGGTATGGCAACTATGAGTGGAACCACCTCGCAGAGTGCCAAGAGAAGAACATCACCGCCATTCTCGGTGTGGGCTTCGACCCGGGTGTGGTCAATGCCTATGCAGCACTGGCGCAACAACAGTATTTCGACCGCATTGATTCGATCGACATTCTCGACGTCAATGCCGGTTCCCATGGCAAATATTTCGCCACCAATTTCGATCCGGAAATCAATTTCCGTGAATTCACCGGGCAGGTGTGGAGCTGGCAGAACAGCCAGTGGACCAGCAACACCATGTTCGAAGTCAAACGTACCGACGACCTGCCGGTCGTAGGGTCGCAGAACCTGTACCTGACCGGTCACGACGAAGTGCACTCGCTGTCGAAGAATCTCAACGTGCCCAACGTGCGTTTCTGGATGAGCTTCGGCGAGCACTACATCAACGTGTTCACGGTCCTCAAGAACCTCGGCCTGCTGTCCGAACAACCGGTCAAGACCGCCGAAGGCCTGGAAGTCGTGCCGCTGAAAGTGGTCAAGGCCGTGCTGCCTGACCCGAGTTCGCTGGCGCCCGGCTACACCGGCAAGACCTGCATCGGTGATCTGGTCAAAGGCACCAAGGATGGTCAGTCGCGCGAAGTGTTCATCTACAACGTGGCCGACCACGAGGAAGCCTTTGCCGAAACCGACAGCCAGGGCATTTCCTACACCGCTGGCGTACCGCCGGTTGCCGCCGCCCTGCTGGTCGCTCGCGGCGAGTGGGATGTGCAGCGCATGGTCAACGTCGAGGAACTGCCGGCTGAGCCGTTCCTCAACGCGCTGGATGTCATGGGCCTGCCGACCCGTATCAAGGATGAGCACGGAGATCGTCCCTGGAATGGCGTAGCCTGAGGCTCGCAACGTCCAGCGACGCTTTAAGGTCCGCTACAAAAAACGCCGCTCATTGAGCGGCGTTTTTGCAGGCACTGAAAAATCAGGACACGGCCTCTGAACATTGCCGCACGGGGCTCTTGCGCCTGACCTGTTGTTGCCGGGTGAGCAGTGCCTGCACATCAGCGACGGCCTCCAGCACTCGCTGTGCCCAGTGCTCATCCTCCGGGTGCACGACAACCACGCGAAAACCGTGAGCATGGCCTTCCGTGCGCACGCCCTCGGAGTCATCGACGTGCAAGTCGATATCGAAGGCCGGGGGAAATTTCGACGGACCGTTTGACAGCCCCTTGGTCGTCAACGCCTGGTTATGCAGCACACTGTTGACGACCCCGTCGACGCGGATGCCATACAGCAACAGCCAACGCCTGATATAGGCCGGTGTCCGCCCGGACGACGTATAAACCCAGATACTGCAGCCCTGGCGGCGCAACTCGCGGGTCAATGAGCGCGTGCCGGTTCGCAGCGGTTCGCCCAGCCAACGGTGCACACAGGCCGGCAACCAGCTGTGCTCGACTGCGCAGTGATGGAGCTGGCAGGCCAGCGTGTCGTCGATATCGAACGAAACCCGGATGCGCGGGCGGCTGAACAGGTGCATCGGCATCGCGCCGGCGATGGCCTGCCAGACCCGGCTGGCGGAAGCCCGGTACCTGGCGGAGAGTGGCTGACCGTTCATCACTGCCCACCCTGAAAGACGGGCAAGGCCTTGTTCTTGAGTAGAAAGTTCATCGACTCAGGCGCCTGACCTTCGAGGAAGGCTGCATACTTTTTCTTGATTTTCGGCAATTCATACAACGCCTTGATCCCATGCTTGGCGGAGTTGCGGATGACCGAGGACGGATTGAAGTAACCCTCGGCGTTTTCCAGCGTCAGCACGAACGGGGGTAACCCCGCCCGCATGAGCAAATAGCTGACGATGAGCGAACCACTACGGTTATTGCCCTCGATAAACAATTGCGGCTTGCTGAGGATGCGCACATAGACACCGGCCGCACGCTTCCAGACGGATTCACTGCGATAGGCGCAGTACCAATTGAACAAGTCCTTGATGCCGCCCTCAACGTTGTTGAAGAAGTGCGCTTCGGTAGCCGCCAGATGTTGGGCGTACTCCAGTCGGCGTACCGGGTCCCGGCCACAAAGGACGGTGGCATTGATCTCCAGCATCAGGTTCAGTTGCTGAAGGTCGAACAGGTCGACACCGCGAGCCACATAGTCGTCAATCAGCGCATAGCCTTCAAGCACATTGTGTAGCACTTCGTCGGTGAAGGGATCGCGCGGCTCGGTAAAGTGCCTGCTGAGCTCGGCAAAACGGCCCTGCACCTCTCGCAGTACCCGTTCAATCGCTGGCAAATCAAGACGAGGCGTTGCAGACATTGGCAATCCTGAGAAACGCTGAACAAAAAGGTCAAACGACCGAACCACCGCGCGGACACTCTGCCCGCCGGCGGATGCGGTCTGTGCAGGGAGATCGTTGGTCTAGCTGAACTTGCCGCTGATGTAGTCCTCGGTCATTTTCTCCCGCGGGCTATCGAAAATTTGCGTGGTCGGGCCCATCTCGACCAGATAGCCGGTGCGCGTCCCCTGGGAAATATCCACCGAGAAAAAGGCCGTGGTGTCGGCGACGCGGATGGCCTGCTGCATGTTGTGGGTCACCAGGGCGATGGTGTAGTCCTTCTTCAACTCGATCATCAATTCCTCGACCCGTCGGGTCGCGATCGGGTCAAGCGCCGAGCACGGTTCGTCGAGCAACAACACTTCCGGTTCGGTGGCGATGGCGCGGGCGATGCACAGCCGTTGCTGCTGGCCGCCGGACAGCGACAGGCCGCTGACCTTGAGCTTGTCCTTGACCTCATCCCACAGCGCGGCGCCCTGCAAGGCGTGTTTCACGCGGTCGCCCAGATCGCCCTTGTAGCGATTGAGGCGCAGGCCGAATGCAACATTGTCGAAAATGCTCATCGAGAACGGGTTCGGCTGTTGAAACACCATGCCGATATAACGACGCACGACCACTGGATCGACGCCCTTTCCATAAACGTCTTGCCCGAGGAAATGCACGTGCCCTTCAAAGCGAAAACCTTTGACCAGATCGTTCATCCGATTGAGGCTGCGCAGCACGGTGCTTTTGCCGCAACCCGACGGCCCGATGAAACCGGTGATCTTGTTTTTTTCGATCGGGACATGGCTGTCACGCACGGCCAGGAAGTTACCGTAGAAAATCTTGTCCAGCTTGCAGTCCATGACCACTGGCGCCTGAGTGACAAACGGAGCCGCGATTTGCAGATTTGATGCGTTCAAGATTCAGGTGCTCCGTTCTCAGTACTTGGGCTTGCCGAAAATACGGCTGACGATATTGACGACCAGTACGATCATCACCAGCACCAGCGAAGCCGCCCATGCCAGTTCGAGCTGGTTGTCGAAGGGCATGCCGGAGAAGTTGTAAATCAGCACGGCGAGCGAGGCCGTCGGATTCATGACCGCCAGGTTGCCGTCGTGGTAGATCCAGTAGTTGCTGAACAGCGCCGTGAACAACAAGGGCGCGGTTTCGCCCGCCGCGCGGGCCACGGCCAGCATGACCCCGGTGAGGATCGCCGGCATGCCGGTGGGCAAGACGATTTTCCAGATGACCTGCGAGCGGGTGCAGCCCATGCCGTAGGCGGCATCCTTCATGATTTTCGGCACCATGCGCATCGACTCTTCAGCCGTCAGCACGACGATGGGCAACATCAGCACCGCCAGTGCCACGCCCCCGGCAGGTGCCGAGTAGGTGCCGGTGGTCATCACGACCAGCGCGTAGGCGAACACCCCGGCCAGAATGGAGGGCAGCCCCGTGAGCATCTTGGCGGCAAAGCGCGCGGCGTTTGCCAGCTTGCTGTCAGGGCCCAGTTCAGCCAGAAAGATGGCCGCCATGATACCGACCGGCACCGCGATCGCTGCGGCGATACCGACCATAAGGAACGTGCCCGCCATCGCGTTGCCGAAGCCACCACCGGTTTCGAAACCAGTTGGCGGCAACTCGGTGAACACTTCCAGGTTCAGGCGTGCGCCTCCACGTGTGATCAGCATGTAGAGCACGGAAATCAACGGCACGCTGGCTAACAGAGCGCCAGCCCAGACCAGTGTGGTCAACACCAGGCTGCGCAGCGCGCGACCTTCGAACTTGCGCTGCAGGCTTGGAAATGCAGCGGCTGAGGGCGTGATGTCCGTCATTATTTAGTACCCCGTTGGGCATAGACCATGATCATGGAACCGATGATGTTCACCAGCAGCGTGATAAACATCAGGACCAGAGCGGCGTACATCAATACTTCGATCTCGTTCGGCCCTGCCTCGGGGAAGTTCAATGCCAGCAAGGCGGCCAGGGTATTGGCCGGGGCAAAGAGCGAAAGCGAGATGTTGTTCGCGTTGCCCACCAGCATGGCCAGCGCCATGGTTTCACCGAGCGCGCGGCCCAGCCCCAACACCAGGGAACCGAAGATACCGGTAGCGGCCGACGGCACCATGACCTTGAGAATCGCTTCCCAGTGGGTGGTTCCCATGCCATAGGCGGCCTGCTTGGTTTTCATCGGGACGCCGGTGAGGGCGTCCTGCGAGACGGCAGCAATGGTCGGCAGAATCATGATCGCCAGCACCAGCGCCGCCGGCAGCAGCCCAGGCCCGCTCAACGATGTGCCAAAAAAGGGTATCCAGCTGAGTTCGCTGTTCAGCGACTCCGCCAGCGGCCGAATCGCCGGAATCACCACGTAGATCCCCCACAGGCCATACACCACACTCGGGATGGCAGCGAGTAATTCAACAATGGTGCGAAACACCGCGGCGAGTTGCGCGGGAAGGAAATCCTGGGTCAGAAAAATCGCCATGCTGACGCCGAAAAAACCGGCGATCAGCAGCGCGATGAAAGCGCTGTAGAGCGTGCCCCAAATCGCCGGCAGAATGCCGTACTTGCCTTGATTGACATCCCAGACGGACCCCAACAACACATCCAGACCGTGCTTCTCCATGCCGGGAATGGCCTTGCGCCCTACTTCAAAGATAAGCGCAAAGACCAACGCCAGAATCAGCACCACGCCTATTTGCGCAAGCGCACGGAAGATGCGGTCGACCAGAAAGTCCTTGGCGGACGGTGGTTGGCACGCGGAAGCCGGATTGACCGGTACGACAAAAGGTGGGTTCATTGGCTGATTCCGCAATGGGGGAAAACTCTCCCGGCCAGGCGCAAAGCCCACGCCGAGAGAGACCTCACGAGCGCTTACTGGATGTTGGCAGACGCTTTACGAACCTGATCGACGACCGATTGCGGCAAAGGGATATAACCCATCGAGTCGGCGATCTTCTGCCCTTCGGTCAAGCTGTACTCGACCATCTCGCGCATGGCTTTGGCCTTGGCCGGATTGCCGTTGTCCTTGCGGAAGATCATCCAGGTGTAGGACGTGATCGGGTAGGATTTGGCGCCGTCAGGATCAGGCAGCCAGGCCACCAGGCTTTCGGGCATTTTCACCGCAGCCAGTGCCTCGGCACCGCTTTCCGCGTTCGGTACGACGTACTGACCGGCCTTGTTCTGCAACTGCGCAAAATCAACCTTGGCGAGTTTGGCGAAGCCGTATTCGATGTAGCCAATGGCCCCCGGGGTCTGGCGCACGGTCGCGGTCACACCGTCATTCTTCGGCGATTTGATGAATTTGTCGCTGGCCGGCCAGTTGACCGTGTTGCCCTCACCCAGCGCCTGCTTGAACTCGGGATTGATCGCCGCCAAGTGTTTGGTGAACACCGCAGTCGTACCGCTGGAGTCAGCGCGCACCACAACCGTGATCGGCGTATCGGCCAGTTTCAGGCCCGGGTTCGCTGCGGCGATCTGCGGATCGTTCCAGCGCGTGATCTTGCCCAAAAAGATATTGGAGTAGACGTCACGTGGCAGTTTCAGACCCTTGGGATTGCCCGGCAGGTTATACGCCAGCACGATTTCACCCGCGGTCATCGGCAGCAACTGCACGCCTTCGGCCACCTTGGCAATGTCTTCATCTTTCATAGCCGAGTCGCTGGCGGCGAAATCAACGGTCTTGTTCAAGAAGTCCTGTACGCCGGCGCCACTGCCCTTGGATTGGTAATCCACAGTGACACCTTCGGACTTCTTGCTGAAATCCTTGAACCAGGTGAGGTAGATCGGAGCCGGAAAACTGGCGCCGGAGCCTGTCAGACGGACGTTTTCCGCCGCGAAGGACATCGAGGTAGCCAACAGAGATGCAGTCACAACGAACGCAGCAGACTTGATCAAACGTTTCATCAAGGAAACTCCTTATAGGGGCCCCTTAACACTGCAGCAATTTCGTTAAGTTTTTATGAATGTTGGATTGCAGGATCTCGAGTGGGGCTTTGCTCGCAGCGCTGGTCTGCTGGCGGACAGTGGGCGTTTACCGAGGCTCGATCTCGATAGCCTCAATGCTTGAAGCCGACACACCATTGCATCGGCCAGCAGAACGCTGGATGCCCCGCCGCTACGGCTCAAATGATCCAATCAACATCACAAACATCTGATAACTCATTGATATAAAAGGAATTGAACAACACTTAAAGTGATTTCTTAAGTATCACCCCATGGGTATGGGACCCAGCGCACGGCGCGGTCCTGCAAACCCTGTTCCCACCCCAACTTCCGGCGAAATGACAAGGCTGTTTATCGGTGGGCACGCTTGAGGGTTTCGCTGGGAAGTTCGTTGAACAGAGCGCGATAGCTGCTGGAAAAGCGCCCCAAATGCCAGAACGACCACTGCATCGCCACCTCGGCCACCGTGGTTTCCGTTGGCCGGCGCTTGAGCAGTTCGCGGCGAGCACTGTTCAGCCGGCGCAGGCGCAGCCAATGGCTCGGCGTCATCCCGGTGTAAGCCTTGAATGCTTGCTGCAACTGGCGCAGTGAAACGCCCGCAACGTTTGCCAGCTCCAGTAGATTCACCGTCTCTTCCGGTGAATCGGCGGCCCAGTCGCCAACGCGTTTCATGATGGTTCGCTCTTCGGTACGCCGCTGCAATCCTCCGCGATCCAGGCACACCTGAGCGTTGTCGAGAATAAACAGGCAATCCTCGAGCAACTGCTGAGTCAGCGACTCTTTGCTAGGCGAATCAATAACTTGTGTCAACTTCGTGAGAATCGAGCTTAACCAGCGACTGAACAAAGCGTTCTGCCCACAGTTGAGCGGCGCCATGAACAAACCTTCGAGTTTCGTCACGTCCAGGCCGTGCTGGCGGACGAATTCCGGGCCGAACACCACCGCGATTTCCTGGTAGTTCTCCGGGGTGATCCAGATGTTGCGGCTCTCTTCATTGAGCAGATACAGCGCGTTGTCGCTGCGATCGAAACAGAACGCCAGGGCCCCCGACGGCGCACTGAAATTCTGCTCGACGCGGGTGTTCATCTGTTCTTCGTAGACCTCCACACCTTGCAGATCCAGGTAGCGGATCTGCCCGGCGAAATGGCCTGGCGACATCTGTTGGTAATGCTGAACCCAGCCCGGTGTGGCACGGATTTGTTCGGCTACATCGGCGGTGTTGAACGCTTGAACCTGGAGCGGATTGCACGTTGTCATGAGGTGACCTTGCGCACTCTTTTGGTGCGCTTTGGTGCTGCTTAAAGTGGATAGATGGAACTGCAAGGCTCGCCCAAGATAGTCGTCAACGCGCCACAGGGGAAGGGGCGGAAGATGAAACCCGCCCTCCCCGGCGTCTATAAAACCAATAACGAGGTCTTTATGAATGCCCCTTTCGATCAGCTGTTCACGTGGCTGAAAGATCACAAGATTACCGAAGTCGAATGTGTGGTCAGCGACCTGACCGGCATTGCCCGCGGCAAGATCGCACCGACCAACAAGTTCCTGCATGAGCGAGGCATGCGCCTGCCGGAAAGTGTGCTGCTGCAAACGGTAACCGGGGATTTTGTCGACGACGACATCTACTACGACCTGCTCGATCCGGCCGATATCGACATGGTCTGCAAGCCCGTCGCCGATGCGGTCTACGTGATTCCATGGGCGATTGAGCCGACCGCAATCGTCATCCATGACACCTTCGACAAGTTCGGCAACCCGATCGAACTGTCGCCGCGCAACGTCTTGAAGAAAGTTCTGCAGCTCTACACCGACAAAGGCTGGAAGCCGATTGTTGCCCCGGAAATGGAGTTCTACCTGACCCAGCGTTGCGAAGACCCGGACTTGCCGCTCAAGGCGCCGCTGGGGCGCTCGGGCCGTGCGGAAAGTGGCCGGCAGTCGTTCTCGATCGACGCCGCCAACGAATTCGACCCGTTGTTCGAAGACGTCTACGACTGGTGCGAACTGCAAGGCCTGGACCTCGACACGCTGATCCACGAAGACGGCCCGGCGCAGATGGAAATCAACTTCCGTCATGGCGACGCCCTGGACCTGGCCGACCAGATCACCGTGTTCAAACGCACCATGCGTGAGGCCGCGCTCAAGCACAACGTCGCCGCCACATTCATGGCCAAGCCGATCGGCGACGAGCCGGGCAGCGCCATGCACATTCACCAGAGCGTGGTGGACATCGCCACCGGCAAACCGGTGTTCGCCAACGCCGACGGGCAGATGAGCGAGCTGTTCTTGCACTACATCGGTGGTCTGCAGAAGTACATCCCGAAAGTGCTGCCGATGTTCGCGCCAAACGTCAATTCGTTCCGCCGCTTCCTGCCGGACACCTCGGCGCCGGTCAACGTTGAATGGGGTGAAGAAAACCGTACCGTCGGCCTGCGTGTGCCGACCTCCAGCCCTGAAGCGATGCGCGTGGAAAACCGCTTGCCGGGCGCTGATGCCAACCCGTATCTGGCGATTGCCGCGAGCCTGCTCTGCGGTTACATCGGCATGGTCGAAGGCATCGAGCCGAGCGCTGCGGTACAAGGGCGCGCTTACGAACGCCGCAACCTGCGCCTGCCAATCACCATCGAAGACGCGCTGACGCAAATGGAAGAGTGCGAAACCGTTGCGCAATACCTGGGCGACAAATTCGTGCGCGGCTACGTCGCGGTGAAGCGCGCCGAGCATGAAAACTTCAAGCGCGTGATCAGCTCGTGGGAGCGTGAGTTCCTGATGCTGAGCGTTTAAACCAGATCTGCACAAATCCTTGTGGGAGCTGGCTGCCCGCGATGGCGGCGGCACATTCAAAAATGAGGTCGAGGCTGCCGTTCTCATCGCGGACACACCCGCTCCCACAGGAAGAGTGAAACGCCTGAAAAATCCAATAATTCAAAGAGGTGTCGATATGCGTCTGTTGAAATCCATGGTCCCCGCTGCACTGGCGTTGTTGTGCAGCGCCGCCGCACTGGCCCAGCCCCAGGTCAGCGTCTACAACTGGACCGATTACATCGGTGAAACCACCCTCGCCGACTTCCAGGCCAAGACTGGCATCAAGGTGATCTACGACGTTTTCGACTCCAACGAAACCCTGGAAGGCAAGCTCCTCGCCGGCCGTACCGGCTACGACGTGGTGGTGCCGTCCAATCACTTCCTCGCGCGTCAGGTGAAGGCCGGCGCCTTCCTCAAACTGGATCGCTCGCAGTTGCCGAACTGGAAGAACCTCGACCCGAAACTGCTGGCACTGCTGGAAAAAAACGATCCGGGTAACGCGCACTCGGTGCCGTACCTGTGGGGCACCAACGGCATCGGCTACAACGTCGACAAGGTCAAGGAGGTGCTGGGCATCGACCACATTGATTCCTGGGCCGTGCTGTTCGAGCCGGAAAACCTGAAGAAACTGACCCAGTGTGGCGTGTCGATGATGGATTCCGCCGATGAAGTGTTCCCGGCGATCCTTAACTACATGGGCCTGGACCCGCGCAGCGAAAACCCGGAAGACTATAAAAAGGCCGAAGCCAAACTGCTGAGCATTCGCCCGTACATCACCTATTTCCACTCCTCCAAATACGTGTCCGACCTGGCCAACGGCGATATCTGTGTGGCGTTCGGTTATTCCGGCGACGTGTTCCAGGCCGCCAACCGCGCCAAGGAAGCCAGGAACGGCGTGAATATCGCCTACGCGATCCCGAAAGAAGGTGCCAACCTCTGGTTCGACTTGCTGGCCATTCCCTCCGACGCGAGCAATGCCAAAGAGGCCCACGCCTTCATTAATTACCTGCTCGATCCACAAGTGATCGCCAAGGTCAGCGCCTCGGTCGGTTACGCCAACCCGAACCCGGCCGCCAAGCAGTACATGGATCAGGAGCTGGTCAATAACCCTGAGGTTTATCCGTCGCAAGCGGTGCTCGACAAGCTCTACATCTCCTCTACCCCGCCCCAGGCCATCATGCGTTTGATGACCCGCTCCTGGAGCAAAGTGAAGTCGAACAAATGAATCAGTACACCGAAGAACACGCGCGCTCCTATTACGCTGCATCGGCTCGGGCGAGCACGCCTTACCTCAGGCTGGACGGCGATGTGAGTGCCGATGTCTGCGTGATCGGCGGCGGCTTCACCGGGGTCAACACCGCCATTGAACTGGCTCAGCGCGGGCTGTCGGTGGTGTTGATCGAAGCCCGGCGGATCGGTTGGGGGGCCAGCGGGCGCAATGGCGGCCAGTTGATCCGCGGCATCGGCCATGCAGTGGACGGCTTCGCAAAATATGTCGGTCAGGAGGGCGTGCGCTATTTGCACCGTGCCGGGATCGACTCGGTGGAGCTGGTGCGCCAGCGCATCGCCGATAACGTTATCGAATGCGACCTGCGTTGGGGCTTCTGCGAGCTGGCCAACACGCCCGCGCAGTTCGCAGCCTTCCAGCAAGAGCAAGTCGATCTGGCCGAACTTGGCTATGCCCACGAAACCCGCCTGGTTGGCCCCGAGCAGATCCGTCAGCAGGTGGTCAATGCCGATGGGTATGCCGGTGGTCTGGTCGACATGGGCTCGGGTCACTTGCATCCGCTGGATCTGGTCCAGGGCGAGGCCCGCCTGGCGGCTTCACTCGGCGTGCGCATCTTCGAGCAGAGCCCGGTGCTGGAAATCATCCACGGCCAAACCGTGCAAGTGCGCTGCGCGGGCGGCAGCGTGCGCGCCGGCAGTCTGGTGCTCGGTTGCAACGCGCACCTGGACGACCTCGAACAGCAACTCAGCGGTAAAGTGCTGCCCGCCGGCAGCTACATCATCGCCACTGAACCGCTGTCCGAAGCACGTGCGCGGCAACTGATTCCGCATAACCTCGCGCTGTGCGACCAGAAAGTCGGTCTTGATTACTATCGGCTCTCGGCTGATCGGCGCTTGCTGTTCGGCGGCGCCTGTCATTATTCCGGACGCGATCCGGCGGACATCGCCGCGTATATGCGACCGAAAATGCTCAAGGTCTTCCCGCAACTGGCGGACTTGCGCATCGACTACCAGTGGGGCGGCAAGATCGGCATCACCGCCAACCGCTTCCCGCAGGTCGGCCGGCTCAAACAGCATCCAAACGTGTTCTATGCCCAAGGTTATTCCGGGCATGGCCTGAACGTGACGCACTGGTGCGCGAAGCTGCTCGGCGAAGCCATTCATGCCGGGCACAGCCAGGGCATGGACGTGTTCAGCGGCGTGCCACATATGACGTTCCCCGGCGGCCCGGCCCTGCGTTCGCCGCTGCTGGCACTGGGTATGTTCTGGTATCGCCTGCGGGAAATCCTCGGCTGACGCAATATCGTCCTGGTGGCGAGGGAGCTCGCTCCCTCGCCACAAGTCACTGCCCCCTCACGCTGTTCCGCAGCTCGCGAGCTATACACATTTGCTCTATCGCCAAGCACTTCTATATTGATGAAGTGCTTTTGCGTTCCTGACGCTCAGTGTGCCCAATAAACCAAGGAGGACCTGGATGAAGTCGTCAGCCGTCGATGAGCCGCGAGCACCGGGCCAGGCCCCGATCAAAACCCGCCGCTTCAGCATCTCGCTGGTGTGGATCGTCCCGATCGTAGCAGTGTTGGTGGGCATTTCGTTGGTGGTGCACAACCTGATGCAGGAAGGCCCGACGATCATCGTCAACTTCAAGACCGGCAGCGGCCTGACGGCCAACAAGACCGAGGTCAAATACCGCAACGTGGTCATCGGTCAGGTGACGGACGTCGAGTTGAGTGGCGACCAGAAAAGCGTCGACGCCACCATCAAATTGGCCAAACAGGCGCAAACTTTCACTCGCGAAGATTCACAGTTCTGGGTGGTGCGCCCACGCATTGGCGCCGGCGGTGTTTCAGGCATCGACACCCTGCTTTCCGGTGACTACATCGGTGCCGACATCGGCCAGTCCAATAGCCATTCAAAGCACTTCAAAGGTCTGGAGAATCCGCCGCCGATCACCTATGGCGAACCCGGCAAGCGCTTCATGCTGCATGCACCGGACCTCGGTTCGCTGGACATCGGCTCTCCGGTTTACTACCGCAAGATTCCGGTCGGCCAAGTGGTCACCTACGCCCTCAACCCCGAAGGCAAAGGGGTCGATATCGAAGTGTTCATTCACTCGCCGAACGACGCGTTCGTCACCGAAAACACGCGCTTCTGGAATGCCAGCGGCATCGACATCAATGTCGGTGCCAACGGCTTCGCCGTGAAGACCGAATCGCTGTCGACCCTGCTGGTGGGCGGTATTGCCTTCCGTGCCCCGGATTACAGCCCCAACGATGTGGCCGCCACCGATGACAGGGATTTCGAACTGTTCGCCGACCAGCAGACCGCCCTCGCCCCGCCGAACGGCAAGGCGCAATACATGGTGTTGCGTTTCGACCAGTCGTTGCGCGGACTCAAGGTCGATGCGCCGGTTGAGTTCCTCGGTATGGAAATCGGCCGAGTCGTGGGCATCAACCTGGATTTCGATGCGAAAAAACGCACGTTCCCCCTCAACGTCGGCATCGTCATTTATCCGCAGCGTCTCGGTCAGGCCTATAAAAAGATGCTCAGCGAATTCAAGCACGACCCCAACGACGAAGCCGCCGGCATCCGTCTGCTGGGCACCTTCGTCGATAATGGCCTGCGCGCCCAGGCCCGCAGTGGCAACCTGCTGACCGGCCAGTTGTACATCGCGCTGGACTTCTTCCCGAAAGCGGAGAAAGTCGCGTTCGATCCGAGCGCTCGCCCGGTCGTTTTGCCGACCGTTCCCGGCAGTCTCGAACAACTGCAGGAAAAGCTCGAAGCGATGGTCGACAAGCTCAACAAACTGCCGGTTGAACGCATTGCCGGTAACCTCGACAGCAATCTGGTCGAGCTGCGCAAAAGCCTGACGCAGTTCAACGCAAAAACCCTGCCGGGCGTGCAGAACACCCTGGCCGACGTGAGCAAAACCTTGCAGTCCGCCAGTTCGACTTTGGCCGAAGATTCGCCACAGCGTGAAAAACTCACCGAAACCCTCGATGAACTCGGGCGCATGTCGCGCTCGCTGCGGGAGCTGTCGGACTATCTCGGCCGGCATCCGGAATCGTTGATCCGTGGTCGTCCCGACAACGCCGCACCGCTGGATCTGAAAGGGCCACCGCGCAATTGAGCACAGGAGTCAGACCATGGCTGCACCGTTGAAGATCACCGTGCTCGCCGCGTGCCTGCTACTCGGCGCGTGTCGCAGCGACCCCATCAGTTTTCACACCCTGACCCCGGTGCAATTGCCCAACACCCGGGCCGGCGCGCAGATCCCCATCGAGGGAATCACGGTGCCGCCGCAGGTCGACCGGCCGCAAATCGTCATCCGCCAGGGCAACAGCGGCCTGGCGATTCTGGAAACCCAATGGTGGGGCGCGAGTCTGGCGGATGAGTTGCGCAGCGCGCTCAGCGATCAACTGAGCAATACCGGCAGTCACGGTAATGTCTCGGTGCGCATCGACGTGCAGCGGTTCGATTCAATCCCTGGCCAGTACGGGCTGATCGACGTCAAATGGCGCCTGCGCCCCAGCGGTGCGGCGGACAACAGCCTGCTGACGTGTCGCTCCACGTTGCAAACGCCGTCAGGTCCGGGGATTGACGATCTGGTGGTCGCGCAGCAGAACAATGTCAGACGCCTGGCGGCCTTGATCAGTCAGGCGGCGGGCAACTCCCGCGCCTGCCCGCCAGTCTCTTGAATCGCCGGCGATAGCGTGACTGTGAAGCGGCAGCCATTAGGCTCGCGGGTCACCAGTTGCACCTGCCACTGTTGATGGCTGCAGATTCGCTGCACCAGGGACAGCCCCAACCCAAGGCCTTCACCGCGCTGCTCATCACCGCGCACGAACGGTTGAAACATGGCATGGCGTTTCTCTTCGGGGATACCGATGCCACTGTCTTCGACGACGAAGCTGTCATTGAGCAGGGTCAATCGCACAAAACCCTGATCGGTGTAATGCCAGGCATTGCGCAACAGATTGCCCATCACCGACTGCAGGAGCGTCAGGTCATAGCGCCCGTTACCGGCCAGCTTCGGCTCATAGACAAACTCCAGGCCTTTTTCACCGATCAATCGTCCCCAGACTTCCACCTGGGCATCGGCGATTTCCTTGAGCGTGCACGTGGCGGCAGTTCCGAGTTCTTCGGGTTTGCGCGCGAGCATCAAAAAGGTCTCGACCAGTTGTCGCATTTCACTGCTGGCCCGGGCTATGCGCCTGACTTGCTCGGTGGAACGTGGTTCAAGCGACGGATTGGCCAACAACAGCTCGCAGGAGCTGGCCAGCACCATCAACGGCGTGCGCAGTTCATGGCTCACG
Organism: Pseudomonas monsensis; assembly: GCF_014268495.2. Taxonomy (NCBI): domain Bacteria; kingdom Pseudomonadati; phylum Pseudomonadota; class Gammaproteobacteria; order Pseudomonadales; family Pseudomonadaceae; genus Pseudomonas; species Pseudomonas monsensis. Next base: position 3,499,503 of record NZ_CP077087.1, read on the forward strand.
TCACTGGTGAAGAGCTTTTCCCGATTCAGGGTGGCTCTCAACCGGCCCAGAGTCTGATCGAAGGACAGTGCCAGCGCCCCGACCTCGTCATCGGCGTAGTCGGGCTGCAGTGCCGGGGCCATCGAGATCAACTGATCGCGATGACGAACCTGACGCGCCAGGCGAATCACCGGCGCCATGACCTGGCGCGCCAACAGCCTGCCGAGGGCGACGGCCAGCATGACGCTGAGGATGAAACCGACGATCACCACGACGAACAACAGGTGCTCACGTTGCTCGAAGCTTTCCTGATTGCGCAGCAGCACGTATTTGCGACCGCCGACAGCGTCGACCATGGCGTAGAAGTCATCACCGTTGAAGCTGATTTCCTGGAATCCCAGGGGCAGACTGGCCAGGGGTTCCGTCAGCGCCATGGGACCGGGGCCGTCCTCGAAAAAAAACAATTCGCTCTTTTCCGGCTCATGCCGCCATTGGTTGATGTCGTCCATCGCCAGCAACCGGCGTAAACCGCCGCTCAGGGCCGTCATGGTCAGCTTGTGTTCAACCACATGTACGGTGGCGACAATGCCCATGGCGAACACACCGGCAACCAGAGCGCTCATCAAGGCGAACACGATCACAATCCGGTTGGCGAGGCTTTGCTTGAGGTCCATCCGCTTCAATGACTCCAGTACTGATATCAGAACAACACGCCAGCTTGCGCACGATGCCGTTGCTCAAAGGGCGCAGCTTCGCCTCCAGCGTCGCTGTTGTTAAGTAGCACCGATAAACAAAATGAGTATTTGAGTTTATTTATCAAATAGTCGTTTTAGTTAAAACTCCGTGGCCCTCGCAAATTTTTCACATGTTCTTCACTGCTCTGCCACGACTGTGGACGTAGTGTTCAGCAGCCATTCAAGTAAATCTCCGTAAAGTAACTTCCTCCTGGGGCTTACGTTGCACTTTACGTGTGAACTGAATGGAACTCGGGAATGACAAGAGGCAACGTCGTGGTTGAATTAGTACAAATACAATCGGCATCCAAACGATGGGATCTGTCTCGCCCGCGCACCTGGGCGGTGATCGCTGTCGGCTTGCTGCTGAGTGCACTGATTTGCGGCTTCGCCTGGATGCAACGCTCGCCCGCCAACCTGCGTTATGCCAGCGCCTCGGCCACTCAGGAATGGGTGAAAGCCTGGCAGGCCGGCGAGGTGGTCGCGCTGGTGCGCCATACCGAACGTTGCGACCGTTCGACCAATACGTGCCTGGGGCCGGCAGACGGTATCACCCAGATCGGCAGCACTGCTGCAACCGGCATCGGCCGGGCCTTCACGCAACTGGGGCTGCAGAACACCCAGGTCTTCAGCAGCCCGCTGACGCGCACCCTGCAGACCGCCCATTACATGTTCGGCCACGACGCCGTAGCCCAGGAATGGCTGGAAGTGTGCGGCCCGACCTTGCGCAATGACGTCGTGGCGCACAAGACGCCCGGGCAAAACATGATCCTGGTGACCCACAGCGGTTGCATCAGCGACTTTGAAAAACAGACCGGCTACCCCCGTGCCGTCGCTGCGGAATATGGCAGCGCAGTGCTGGTGCAAATTGATCCCAAGGGTCAACTCAACGTCATTGGCATCATGAACCCGGACGGCTGGCCACAATTGAACAAATAATCAGCGGGCTTTTTTTGCGTAACTTTCCGGTATTTCGCAAGCAAGGCTCTATTTGGAGCCTTGGCATTTGCTCATTTGTAATAAGAAATGTTTTTTAGTTTCGAAAACTGGAAATATTTCATTTTCGAGCTTGTCTTCGCAAGGAGAACTTAAAGCTGGAAGCAAACCCGTTCTCTGAATACAGGACACGCCACCGGGCGTGCTCGCCTCTGCATTCATTCAACCCAGTGCCGCGCCTGCAACGGACATCGCCAGGCCGTCACTGAAACGCACACTTTGTACTGCACCAAGGTCCAGTCATGACGTCTATTAACAAGCCGCTGCACCATGCAGCGTTGAATTTGCCGCGCCTCCACCAGAGCACCCTGATCGAGCGTTTTGCGATCCCCGGGCTGGTGCTGGCCTTCGTGGTGTTTTATCTGCTGCCATTGATGACCCACGGCTTGTGGATTCCCGATGAAACCCGTTATGGCCAGATCAGCCAGGAAATGCTGCAGAGCGGCAACTGGGTGGCGCCGCACTTCATGGGCATTCGCTACTTTGAAAAACCGATTGCCGGCTACTGGATGATCGCCATCGGCCAGGCCATCTTCGGTGAAAACCTGTTCGGCGTGCGCATCGCCTCGGCGCTCAGCACCGGCGTGAGCGTGTGGCTGGCCTATCTGCTGGCCCGACGCCTGTGGAACAACCCGCGCCTCAGCGCCGCCTGCGCCCTCCTTTATATGAGCTTTGGCCTGATCGCAGGGCAAGCCGGTTATGCCAACCTCGATCCGCAGTTCACTTTGTGGGTCAACCTCAGTCTGGTGGCGATCTGGTTTGCCATCGACAGCAACACCCCGCGCGCGCGGATTGGCGGCTGGGCATTGTTGGGATTGGCTTGTGGCATGGGCTTGATGACCAAAGGTTTCCTCGCCCTGATGCTGCCGGTGCTGATCGCCCTGCCCTACATGATCTGGCAACGGCGTTTCGGCGAGTTGGTGCGTTATGGCCTGGTCGCTGTTGTGGTGGCCGCTCTGGTCAGCGTCCCCTGGGCACTGGCCGTGCACGCCCGTGAACCGGACTTCTGGCGTTTCTTCTTCTGGCACGAACACATCCGCCGCTTTGCCGCCGGTGAAGACGCCCAGCATGCACGCCCATGGTGGTTCTACCTGCCGCTGCTGTTTGCCTCCACCTTGCCGTGGGCACTGCTGTTGCCGTCGACACTGCTGCGCGCCTGGCGCGAAAAGCGCGACCCGAAAATCGGCTTCCTGGCCTTGTGGTTCGTGCTGCCGCTGGCATTTTTCAGCGCCAGCAGCGGCAAACTGCCGACCTACATCATGCCGTGTCTGCTGCCATTGGCCTTGTTGATGGGCCACACACTGATGGGCTGGCTCGATCGCCAGGACGCTCGCGTCTTGCGCACCAACGGCGCGGTCAACGTGGTGCTGGCTGTTGCTGCACTGATTGCGCTGATCTATTTGCAAGCAACCCGCGAAGTATACGAACACACCGAAATGTTCAGCCTGTCGCTGGCTTACATCGTGCTGCTCGGCTGGCTGATTGCCGGCTCGCTGCAAACCTTGCGGCCACTGGCGCTGTGGGCCATGCCGGCGCTGGGCATCGGCCTGCTCGTCGCGCTGTTGCCGGCCGCCATGCCGGCGACCGTCGTCAACAGCAAGATGCCGGATCAGTTCATTGCCGAACACCAGCAGGAACTGAGCGCAACCACCTCGTTGCTGAGTAACGATCTGGGTGCTGCGTCGGCCTTGTCGTGGCGCCTGGGACGCCCGCAGGTGGATCTGTTCAACACCGTTGGCGAGCTCAAGTACGGCCTCGATGATCCGGCCATGGCCTCGCGCAAGGTCAGTCTGGACGGTGTTGCGCAGTGGATGGCCGACGCCCGCAAAAAAGGCTCGGTCGGCGTGGTGATGCGGGTCAACAGCACTTCGGACGCTCAGCAACTCGAACTGCTGCCCATCGACGGTAAGCATTACCGTCGTGGCCAACTGGAAATCCTTATTTTTAACCAGAGCCAGCCATGATCCAGACCAAGTCTGAACGGGGGCCGTTGCTGCTCCTGCTGGCGGCGACTGCCTTGCTGTTGCTGCTCGGCCTGGGCAGTCGCGAACTCTGGGGCGCTGAAACCCGCTGGGCCAACATCGCCCTGCAGATGCTGCAAAGTGGCGACTATTTCGACCCGTACCTCAAGGGCAGTCCGTATTACGACAAGCCGCTGCTGTCGTACTGGCTGATCACCGCCACCTCATGGTTCACCGGCGGCCTGGGGCACTGGTCGTTGCGCTTGTCTTCGGTCATTTCCGCGTGGTTCAGCGTGTGGCTGGTGTACCTGCTCGGTGAACAGCTGTTTCGCAAAGGCACCGGGCTGATCGCTGGCTGGATGCTGGCGACCACCTTCTACTTCGTGTTCTGGGCGCGGGTCGCCACCGCCGACATTCTCACGGTGTGCGGTGTGCTCGCCGCGGTCTGGTGGTACTGGCGCGGGCCGGATGACAGCCGATTCTGGCGCTACGTGGTGTTCTTCGGCTTGCTGTCGCTGACCTCGCTGTTCAAGGGCTTGATCGGCTTCATTCTGCCGGGCCTGGTGCTGCTGCCGCACCTGCTCAGTGAGCATCGCTGGAAACGCCACCTCAATCTGCGGTTGCTCGCGGCGCTGGTGATCGCCGGGGCGTTTTACATGACGCCGTTCGTGCTGTCGCACTTCTACGGCGCGCCCACCTACGAGCAAAGCGGTCTGGGGCTGGTGTTGCGCGAGAACGTCGTGCGGTTTTTCCAGCCGTTCGACCAGTTCGGGCCGATTTACACCTACCTGATCTACCTGCCGGTCTACACCCTGCCCTGGGCTCCGTGCTGGCTGATCGCACTGTGGGTCGCCGCGCGAAACTGGAAGCACATCGAACCGGATACCCGCTGGCTGATCCAGGGGCTTGCGTTGTTGATGCTGTTTTTCACCGCCAGCGGCAGTCGTCGCAGTTATTACGTCTTGCCGCTGGTGCCGTTCGCGCAACTGCTTGGCGCCTGGTGGGTCACCCGGCGCCTGGCCGAACGCAACAGTGAAGGCCGTGGGCTGAAAATCGGCTTTGCTGTTGCCACGGCGCTGCTGGTCGCAATACTGGGTGTGCTCTACCCGTGGACCAACAGCGGCGGTGGCGTCATCCGTTTCGGCGAGCAGGTTCGCCAGCAGGCCAGCGAACAGGCACCGCTGAATCAGTGGCGCATGGTTATGGTCGAGGTGGACAACAAAGTCCCGATGTACCTGCAAACCGGCGGCGCGCCGTTCTATTACGTGGCAGAAACCCAGGACTTTCCGCGCAGTGGCGATACCGCAGCATTAATGACCTGGCTTGAACGTACCAGTGGCGAACACTGGGATCCGCAACGCACGATTGTCGTTGCGCAGTACCGCAACGGTGATGCAATGCCGCTCGACTACCTGAAAACGGACCACCAGGTCATCATCACCACCCCCACCCGTGGCGAGCAGGTATTCCACGGACGCGAAGACCAGAGCGTGGCCTACATTCCCCGTTCCTGATTGATGCCGTAGACAGCGACAAGGGGCGGGTCGCGACAATTTGAATGGCAATGACAAGGATTAACGGTTTCTTTGACGTTTTTTTCTCATTTGCCACCCTACATTGCCGCGACCCGATACTTGCAAATCGTTCGCATTGTTGCCTGCGAAGGTTTCGCTCATAACGTCTAACAACAGGAGCTGCCCGAATGAACCCACGCTTTCCATCCTTTTTGAAACGTGCGCTGCTGGCCACCGCGTTGTTCGGCGCCGGGCACGCCTTCGCCGCCGACTCGGTAGGACTGGTGGTCTACAACGCGCAACACGAAACCCTGACCAAAGCCTGGGTGGCCGGATTCACCGAAGAAACCGGGATCCCGGTGACTATTCGCAACGGTGACGACACGGAAATGGGCAACCAGCTGGTTCAAGAAGGTGCGGCCTCGCCGGCGGATGTGTTCCTGACCGAAAACTCCCCGGCCATGGTGCTGGTCGATAACGCCAAACTGTTTGCGCCGGTGGCGGCGACCACCCTGGCACAAGTGGATTCCGCCTATCGCCCGGCCCACGGCCAATGGGTCGGTATCGCCGCACGCTCCACGGTGTTCGTCTACAACCCGGACAAGTTGAGCGAGAAAGACCTGCCCAAATCCCTGCTTGACCTCGCCACCCCGACCTGGAAAGGCCGCTGGGCCGCCTCGCCCGCCGGTGCCGACTTCCAGGCGATTGTCGCTGCTGTGCTTGAGCAAAAAGGCGAAGCCGCCACGCTCGACTGGCTCAAAGCGATGAAAACCAACGCAACCATTTACCGTGGCAACAGCGCCGTGCTCAAAGCCGTGAACGCCGGGCAAATCGACAGCGGCGTGATCTACCACTATTACAGCTTCGTCGATCAGTCCAAGACCGGCGAAAACAGCAAGAACACTCGCCTGCACTACTTCAAGCACCAGGACCCGGGCGCCTTCGTGAGCATTTCCGGCGCCGGCGTCCTGGCGTCGAGCAAGCATCAGGATGAAGCCCAGCAGTTCCTCAAATACATCACCGGCAAACAGGGGCAGGAGATTCTTCACACCGGCAGTTCGTTTGAATACGCCGTAGGCCAGGGTGCCCCGTCCAACCCGAAACTGGTCCCGCTCAAAGAGCTCGATGCGCCAAAGGTTGACGCTTCGAAGCTCGACAGCAAAAAGGCCGTCGAACTGATGACCCAGGCCGGACTGCTGTAAGTGATGCCGGAAACCTTGCCGGCAAAGGCTGTTTTGGCAGCCCCCGCCCATCGCTCGCGTGGCGCCCGCGCACTCAACGGTCGCGGGCGGTCGTCGATGGTCGCTCTGGCTGTTTTCATATCGGTGCTGTCGTTGCTGCCGATCGGCTTTGTGCTCGGCGTGTCGTGGTACACCGGATGGCCAACCATCGAAGCCATGGTGTTCCGCCCGCGCGTGGCCGAACTGCTGATCAACACCGTGCTGCTGGTGCTGATCACCCTGCCGTTGTGCATCCTGCTGGGCACCGCGCTGGCCTGGCTGACCGAGCGCAGCAACCTGCCCGGCCGACGCCTGTGGTCATTGCTGGCAGTGGCACCACTGGCGGTGCCGGCGTTCGTTCACAGTTACGCCTGGGTCAGTCTGATTCCCTCGATTCATGGGTTGCCGGCCGGCGTACTGGTGTCGGTGATTGCCTATTTTCCGTTTTTGTACCTGCCGGTAGCCGCGACCCTGCGCCGTCTCGACCCGGCTATTGAAGACGTCGCGGAGTCGCTGGGGCTCAAGCCGTGGGCGGTGTTTTTTCGCGTGGTGTTGCCGCAATTGCGGCTGGCGATTTGCGGTGGCGCGTTGCTGGTCGGCCTGCACCTGCTGGCCGAATACGGTCTGTACGCGATGATCCGTTTCGACACCTTCACCACGGCGATCTTCGACCAGTTCAAATCGACCTTCAACGGCCCGGCCGCCAATATGCTCGCCGGGGTTCTGGCATTGTGCTGCCTGGCGATGCTCACGGCAGAATCCGCCGCCCGTGGCCAGGCGCGTTATGCCCGAGTCGGCTCCGGTAGCGCCCGGGATCAACGCAACGTGCAACTGGGTCGAGGCGCAACAACCTTTGCGTTATTGCTGCAAGCCCTGACCTGCCTGTTGGCCTTGGGTGTGCCCTTACTGACACTGGGTCGCTGGCTGCTGGCCGGTGGCGTGCAAGTCTGGCAAGGCGACGAATTGCTGCCTGCGTTGCTGCAGACTCTGTCGTATGGGGTGGCCGGCGCCTTGCTGACCAGCGTTGCGGCCATTCCGATTGCCTGGTTGTCGATCCGCTCGCCCGGCAAACTGCAGCGTTTGCTGGAAGGTTGCAACTACATCACCAGCTCGCTGCCGGGCATCGTCGTGGCACTGGCGTTGGTGACCGTGACTATCCATTTCGCCCGGCCGATCTACCAGACCAGCATTACCGTGCTGCTCGCGTATCTGTTGATGTTTCTGCCGCGCGCACTGGTCAGCCTGCGTGCCGGTTTCGCGCAAGCGCCGGTGGAGCTGGAAAACATCGCGCAAAGCCTGGGGCGCTCGCCAATACGGGCGTTGTGGCTGATCACCGTCCGGCTGGCAGCACCGGGTGCTGCCGCCGGTGCGGCGCTGGTGTTTCTGGCGATCACCAACGAACTGACCGCGACCCTGCTGCTCGCGCCCAATGGCACGCGCACCCTCGCCACGGGCTTCTGGGCGATGACCAGTGAAATCGACTACGCCGCTGCCGCGCCTTACGCGTTGCTGATGATCCTGCTTTCACTGCCGCTGACGGCCATTCTCTATCACCAATCCAGGCGTACCGCTGGCCGATGAACGCTCTCGAACTGCTCAACCTCAGTAAAACCTTCGGCGCGCAAAAGGCGCTCGACGACGTCAGCCTCAATGTGCCGACCGGCAGCCGTACGGTGATCGTGGGCCCCTCCGGCTCCGGCAAGACCACCCTGCTGCGGATGATCGCCGGGTTCGAATTTCCCGACACCGGCAGCCTGACCCTCAACGGCCAGACGCTGGTTGATCGCACTCACGCGGTGCCGGCCTATCAACGGCAGATCGGCTACGTGCCGCAGGACGGTGCCCTGTTCCCGCACATGACCGTGGCCGCCAATATCGGCTTCGGCCTGGCCCTGACTGGCGCGGCCCGCAACCAGCGGATCCTCGAGTTGATGGACAGTGTCGCTTTGGACGCGAACATGGCCAGCCGTTGGCCCCACGAGCTGTCCGGCGGCCAGCAACAGCGGGTCTCACTGGCCCGTGCGCTGGCGCAGCAGCCACGCCTGATGCTGCTCGACGAGCCGTTCTCTGCACTCGACACCGGTTTGCGCAGCGCCATGCGCAAAATGGTCGCGCGCCTGCTCGAAGACGCCGGCGTCACCACCATTCTGGTGACCCACGACCAGAGCGAAGCGTTGTCATTCGCCGATCAATTGGCGGTCATGCGCGCCGGACGGCTGGTGCAATCCGGGCATCCGATGGACCTTTACCGTTATCCGGACGATGAACAGACCGCGCACTTCCTCGGTGAAGCCGTGGTCTTGCCCGCACGAATCGAGGCCGGTTGGGCGCACTGCGATCTGGGTCAGATGCCGGTCAACAGCAACGGCTTTACCGGCGCCGCGCACATCATGCTTCGCCCCGAACAATTGCAGATCGCCGAAGTGGCGAGTGACCGTCAGGGATGCCATGCGACCGTCACTGAGCGCGACTTTGCCGGCAACACCTGTACCTTGACGGTCGAGCTGAGCGCCTCTACCACGCAAGCATCGGCCCGTTCGATCCTGGTGCGCAGCACCGGCATGCACGCCCCGTCCGCCGGCAGTTCGGTGTACCTGTCAGTGCTCGGTGCGGCGCATGTGTTTGGCCTGGGCTGATCAGAGATCGAAGCGATCCACCGCCCGCCGCCGCTCGTTGTCATCGCGCACATCGTAATTGGCGGTGGTCTGGATATTGCTGTGATGCGCCAGTTTCTGTGCGATCGACAGGTCGTGTTCCTCGATCACCCGGGTGATGAATGAACGACGGAAATCGTGGGGCATGATTTTCACCCCGACCTGGGTGCCCCGCTGCCGGGCGATGTAATAGATCGCGTGCTTGGTAATGCGCTCGCGGGTGATGTGGCTGCCACGGCGAATGCGGTTGAACAGGAACCCATCGTCGCTCTCGCCCTCGTTGAGGTGTGAACGGCGCAATTCGAGCCACGCATCGAGTTTGGCGAACGCCCACGCCGGGGCGTACTTGATCAGTTGTTTGTTGCCCTTGCCGGTAACCGTCAGGCTGCGTTCAGTGAAGTCGACCTGATTCAGATCCAGATCCACTGATTCCGATTTGCGCATGCCGGTGCCGTACAGCAACGCAATGATTGCAGCGTCGCGCAGGCCTTGCGGGCGCGGGTCGGCGGCACAGACTTCCATCAATTCGTGAATCAGCGTGCGCTTGAGATTACGTCCCTGGGACAGTCGCGTACCGGCGATGCCCTTGACCGAGCGCATCTTTAAAAGATGCTCCTGGCTGATCAGACTCATACGCCAGGCTTCATTCATGACCCCGCGCACGGCATTGACATACAGCGAAGAAGTGTTCGGCGCGTAGTTGTCTGCGCGCAATGCCGCCACCAGTGCTACAACATCTTCGGGCTGCAGGGCGTGCCAGGGAATCTCTTCGACATTCATGTCTTCAAAACCCAGGCGATCAGCTGCGTCTTGTAGTACGTAGCGCATGGTGAGTTGGCTGGAAGGCGCCAAACGCGCGAGGTACAGGCTCATCGGGTTGGGTTTCGAAGCGACCGGGGTTGCAGCAACTAAATCAATCAAACGTTAAACCTTGAGTAAAAAGTGTACGACACAACAACAACTAACAACTGCAATGTACTTGAAGTAAAGAAGGTACTTGGCCGCACTGCCGGACAAAAACTGCGATGGACGGCACAAGCCTGAACAGCGGCTGTATAAGTGACAGATAAACGATTCGCCAACCGGTTTTTCATGTTCCTTTCACAAAAACCGGCATAACCTTAATTCCTATCGGTTCAGTGCTGGCCTTGCCCAACCTGCCGGGCAAATGGTGAAAAGTCAATCTATCCCCGACGTCATGCTTTTTTTGCCAAGTCATTGATGCAGGAACGATTTTCTGTGTCTACGCTGAGGTTGGATCCAACGTGTCTGTGAGTCCATCCTTTATTTTTTTTCAATGAGGTGCCCATGAGTCAGGCGTTTCTCCCCTTCTCTCGTCCGAGTATCGGCGATGAGGAAATAGCCGCTGTAGAGCAGGTGTTGCGCTCGGGCTGGATCACGACAGGGCCGAAAAACCAGGCACTCGAAGAGCAATTTGCGCAGTACGTCGGTTGCCGCCATGCGGTGGCCCTGTCTTCGGCAACTGGCGGGATGCACATTGCCCTGCTGGCCCTGGGCATTGGGCCGGGCGACGAAGTCATCACCCCGTCGCAGACCTGGGTCTCGACCGCCAACATGATTTCCCTGCTCGGCGCCAAACCGGTGTTCGTCGATGTCGACCGCGACACGCTGATGACCGACGCTGCGCGCATCGAAGCGGCCATCACCCCGCAGACCAAGGCAATCATCCCGGTGCATTACGCCGGCGCCGCGTTCGATCTGGATCCGCTGTATGCCTTGGCCGACAAGCACGGCATCGCAGTCATCGAAGACGCTGCGCATGCCGCCGGCACCCGCTACAAGGGGCGTCACGTCGGTTCGCAAGGCACAGCGATTTTCTCTTTCCACGCGATCAAGAACATGACCTGTGCCGAAGGCGCAATGTTCGTCACCGACGACGAAGCCCTGGCCAGCCGCGTGCGCATGCTCAAATTCCACGGCCTGGGCGTCGATGCCTATGACCGCCTGACCGGTGGCCGCAAGCCGCAGGCACAAGTGATGGAGCCGGGCTTCAAGTACAACCTGGCCGACATCAATGCCGCGATTGCCCTGGTGCAATTGCAACGTCTGGACGAAATCAACGCCCGCCGTACCGAACTGGCCAGCGCCTATCTGCAAAAATTCGAGGGCCTGCCGGTACAGCCATTGGCCCTGCCCGGCTATGCCCAGCAACACGCCTGGCACCTGTTCATCCTGCGCATCGACAGCGAGCGCTGCGGCATGGACCGCGAAACCTTCATGAAAGGCTTGCAGGATCAGGGCATCGGCACCGGTATCCACTTCATTGCCACCCACCTGCACACCTGGTATCGCCAGCGTGACCCTGACCTGTATCTGCCTAACACCGAATGGAACTCGGCGCGACTCTGCTCGATTCCGTTGTTCCCCGACATGACCGATCAAGACCTTGATCGTGTCGTCGGTGCCATCGCCACCCTTTTGGACAAACGCCCGTGAAACCCTATCCAATCCGATGTGTGTCGATCGTTATCCCGGTCTACAACGAACAGGACAGCCTGCCGGAACTGCTGCGCCGCACCGAAGCGGCGTGCCGGATGCTGCATCATGAATTTGAAATCGTCCTGGTGGACGACGGCAGTCGCGACGACTCCGCCCAGTTGCTTGAAGAAGCGGCGACCCGCGTAGACAGCCCGTTCGTGGCGGTCATTCTCAACCGCAACTATGGCCAGCACGCAGCGATCATGGCCGGCTTCGAGCAGTGCAAGGGCGATGTCGTGATCACGATCGACGCCGACCTGCAGAACCCGCCGGAAGAAATCCCGCGCCTGGTCGCCGAGGCCGAAAAAGGCTACGACGTGGTCGGCACCGTGCGTGGCAATCGCCAGGACTCGGCGCTGCGCCGCTACCCGTCGAAGCTGATCAACCTCGCCGTGCAACGCTCCACCGGCGTCGCCATGAGCGACTACGGCTGCATGCTGCGCGCCTATCGCCGCACGATCATCGACGCGATGCTCGCTTGCCGTGAACGCAGCACGTTCATCCCGATCCTCGCCAACAGCTTCGCCCGCCACACCACCGAAATCGTTGTCGCCCACGCCGAGCGTGAACACGGCGATTCGAAATACAGCCCGATGCGCCTGATCAACCTGATGTTCGATTTGGTGACGTGCATGACCACCACACCGCTGCGTCTGCTGAGCATCGTCGGCTTCGGGATGGCAGGGTTGGGCGTGCTGTTCGCCATTGCGCTGATCGTGCTGCGCCTGGCGTTCGGCGCCGGCTGGGCGGGTGACGGCACGTTCGTCCTGTTCGCCGTACTGTTCGTGTTTACCGGTGGCCAGTTCATCGGCATGGGTCTGCTGGGTGAATACCTGGGTCGCATGTACAGCGACGTGCGCGCCCGCCCACGCTTCTTCATTGAAAAGGTGCTGCGCAGTCAGCCGGCCGATCCGGCCCCTGCGGTCACCGTTGATGGTCTCTCTTCTTCCCCTACTTCTTCCGATCAGGTTCTCTCATGAGTGCAAAAACTGTTGTCTTCGCCTACCACGATATTGGCTGCGCCGGCATTGAAGCCCTGCTCGACAGCGGCTATGACATTGCAGCAGTGTTCACTCACGCCGATGACCCGAAAGAAAACGCGTTCTACGCGTCGGTGGCGCAACTGTGCGCCAGCAAAGGCATCCCGGTGCACGCCCCGGAAGACGCCAACCACCCACTGTGGATCGAACGTATTGCCAAGCTGAACCCGGAATACATTTTCTCCTTCTACTATCGCAACCTGCTGAGCGAAGCACTGCTGGCCACCGCCAAAAAAGGCGCGTTCAACCTGCACGGCTCGCTGCTGCCACACTACCGCGGTCGCGCACCGGCGAACTGGGTGCTGGTCAACGGTGAAACCGAAACCGGCGTTACCCTGCACCGCATGGTCAAACGCGCTGATGCCGGCGCCATTGTGGCCCAGCAACGCGTAGCCATCGAGCGCAGCGACACCGGTCTGACCCTGCACGCCAAACTGCGCACTGCCGCCAGCGATCTGCTGCGCGACACCCTGCCGAACATGCTGCAAGGCAAGATCACCGAAACTCCGCAGGACGAGTCCAAAGCGACCGTGTTCGGTCGTCGCACTCCGGCGGACGGCAAACTGGTCTGGGCCAAACCGGCTGAAGAGCTGTTCAACCTGGTGCGTGCCGTGACCCGTCCGTACCCGGGCGCCTTCTGCGCCGTGGGCGAGCACAAGCTGATCGTCTGGAGCGCCGAAGTCGTCAAGGGCAACGAAGGTCAGGCCCCTGGCCGTGTGATCAGCGTCGATCCACTGCGCATTGCCTGCGGTGAAGACTCGCTGGTAGTCACTGCCGGTCAGCGCAACGACAACGGTCTGTACCTGAGTGGCCCGCAACTGGCCAACGAACTGGGTCTGGTTGACGGCTCGCTGTTGCGCGGTGCCGAGTCCGGTCGTGCGCCACGTCGTACCCGCGTACTGATCCTCGGCGTCAACGGTTTCATCGGTAACCACCTGTCCGAGCGCCTGCTGCGTGACGACCGTTACGATGTCTACGGTCTGGACATCGGCTCCGACGCCATCGAGCGTCTGCGCAGCCACCCGAACTTCCACTTCGTCGAAGGCGACATCAGCATTCACTCCGAGTGGATCGAATACCACATCAAGAAGTGCGACGTGGTTCTGCCGCTGGTGGCCATCGCCACTCCGATCGAATACACCCGCAACCCGTTGCGCGTATTCGAACTGGACTTCGAAGAGAACCTGAAACTGGTTCGCTACTGCGTCAAGTACAACAAGCGCGTGATCTTCCCGTCGACCTCCGAAGTCTATGGCATGTGCCAGGACAAGAATTTCGACGAAGACACCTCGAACCTGATCGTTGGCCCGATCAACAAGCAGCGCTGGATCTACTCCGTATCCAAGCAACTGCTGGACCGCGTGATCTGGGCTTACGGCGCCAAAGGCCTGAACTTCACCCTGTTCCGTCCGTTCAACTGGATGGGCCCGCGTCTGGACCGTCTGGATTCGGCCCGTATCGGCAGCTCCCGCGCCATCACCCAGCTGATCCTCAACCTGGTGGAAGGCACGCCGATCCGTCTGTTCGACGGTGGCGAGCAGAAGCGCTGCTTCACCGACATCGCTGACGGCATCGAAGCTCTGGCCCGCATCGTCGATAACGAAAACGATGCCTGCAACGGCCAGATCATCAACATCGGCAACCCGGACAACGAAGCCAGCATCCGTCAGTTGGGCGAAGAGCTGCTGCGTCAGTTCGAAGCGCACCCGCTGCGCCACAACTTCCCTCCGTTCGCCGGTTTCCGCGACGTGGAAAGCAAGGCGTTCTACGGTGCCGGCTACCAGGACGTGGAACACCGCAAGCCAAGCATCGCCAACGCCAAGCGCCTGCTGAACTGGGAACCGACCGTGGAGATGAGCGAAACCATCGGCAACACCCTGGACTTCTTCCTGCGTGAAGCCATGCTCGAAATCGCGGACAAGAAGTAATGCAGGCAGGACTTCGTATCGATGTCGACACCTACCGCGGCACCCGTGAAGGTGTGCCGCGACTGTTGGAGATGCTCGACGAGGCTCAGGTCAAGGCAACGTTTTTCTTCAGTGTCGGCCCGGACAACATGGGCCGGCATCTGTGGCGCCTGATCCGCCCGCAGTTCCTCTGGAAAATGCTGCGCTCCAACGCCGCCGGCCTGTACGGCTGGGACATTCTGCTGGCCGGCACTGCCTGGCCGGGCAAACCGATTGGCCGCGATCTCGGGCACCTGATGCGTCAGGCCCGGGACGCCGGTCATGAGGTCGGCCTGCACGCCTGGGATCACCACGGCTGGCAAGCCAATGCCGGGCGCTGGAGCCAGGCGCAACTGATCGAGCAGATTCGTCAGGGCGTCGACACGTTGAGCGATATCCTCGGGGCGAAGATCGAGTGTTCGGCCTCCGCCGGCTGGCGTGCGGACGAACGGGTGATCGAAGCCAAGCAGGCCTTCGGCTTTCGCTACAACAGCGATTGCCGCGGGCAAAGCCTGTTCCGTCCGCTGCTGGCGGACGGAACACCGGGCACGCCGCAGGTTCCGGTGGACTTGCCGACCTTCGATGAAGTGGTCGGCCCGCACGTGGCGGCGAAGGACTTCAACGCCTTCATCCTCGACCGGTTCCGGCCGCAGGCACTCAACGTCTATACCATTCATGCCGAAGTAGAAGGGATTCTGATGGCTCAGGACTTTCGTCAATTGCTGGTCAATGCTCGCCAGCGCAGTATTGACTTCCAACCCTTGGGCAACCTGTTGCCCGAGTATTTCAACTCCTTGCCCGTGGGTCGCGTGCAACGCGGTGCGCTCGAAGGCCGTGAAGGCTGGCTGGGAGTGCAAGGCGCATGACCAGACGCTGGGCACTGCCGCTGTTGATCGGGCTCTGTCTGCTGGCCTATCTGTTGCCGTTGAGCACACATGGCCTGTGGATCCCCGACGAAACCCGTTACGCACAGATCAGCCAGGACATGCTGCTGAGCGGCAACTGGGTCTCGCCGCATTTCATGGGGCTGCGTTATTTCGAGAAACCGATTGCCGGTTACTGGATGATCGCCATCGGCCAGGAATTGTTCGGGCAGAATCTGTTCGGCGTGCGTTTCGCGTCGGCCCTGAGCACGGCCTTGAGTATGCTGCTGGCCTACCTGATCGCGCGCCGGATGTGGAACGATCCGCGCAAGAGTTTCGTCTGCGCCCTGCTCTACATGAGCTTCACCGTCGTTGCCGGTCAGGCCGGGTACGCCAACCTCGATCCGCAGTTCACCTTCTGGGTCAACCTGAGTCTGGTGGCGCTGTGGTTTGCGCTCGACAGCAAAAGCACCGGCCAACGTCTGGGGGCCTGGGCAGTGCTGGGACTGGCCTGCGGCATGGGGTTCATGACCAAGGGTTTTCTCGCCTGGTTGTTACCGGTGCTGATCGCGTTGCCGTGGATGCTCTGGCAGAAACGCTGGCGCGAACTGCTGGTGTTCGGTCCGGTGGCCATCGCCATCGCGATCGTCGTCAGCTTGCCGTGGGCACTGGCGGTGCATGCGCAGGAACCGGATTACTGGCGGTTCTTCTTCTGGCACGAACACATTCGCCGGTTTGCCGGCGACGATGCGCAGCACGATGCGCCGTGGTGGTTCTACTTGCCGCTGCTGGTGGCATTCAGTCTGCCGTGGGTCGGCCTGTTGCCAAGCGCTTTCCGGCAAGCCTGGCAAACCCGGGCCCAGCCGAAGATGGTCTTTCTGCTGTTGTGGCTGTTGCTGCCACTGGGCTTTTTCAGCCTGAGCAACGGCAAACTGCCGACCTACATCCTGCCGTGCCTGTTGCCGATGGCGTTGCTGCTGGGCAATGCGCTGGCTGATCGCTTGCGGCTGGAGCAAGGCCGGGCACTGGGGATCAATGGCCTGCTGAATCTGCTGCTGGGCGTGGTCCTGCTGATCGCACTGGTTTACCTGCAATTGAAAAAACCGGTGTACGACCACGAACTGCACAGCATGGTGCTGGTGTTCATCGCCCTGATCGGCTGGATCATCGCCAACCTCGCGCAAGCGTTCCTGCCGCTGCAATGCTGGGCGGCACCGGCACTGGGCAGCCTGTTGCTGGCGGGGGTGCTGCCGGCGGCGTTGCCCAAGTCGGTGGTGGCCAACAAAACCCCGGATCAGTTCATCCGGCATCACGTCACTGAACTGTCCGGCACCACGCATTTGCTGAGCAACGACCTGGGCGCTGCAGCAGCCTTGGCCTGGCGCCTGAAAACGCCGCAGGTCGCGCTGTACAACACGGTCGGCGAACTCAAGTACGGACTTTCCTATCCTGAAGGCGCCGAACGCCGGCTCACCAAAGAAACCGTTCAACAATGGGTCCGCGAAGCCCGCCGCACCGGATCGGTCGGCGTACTGATGCGCGTCAAGGGTCAGGACGAGCTGGAAGAGCTCGACCTGCTGCCCAAGGACGGCACCCGTTACGAATCGGGCAATCTGGTGATTATGGTCCTGCCCAAGGTCGCGTCATGAGTTGGCTGCTGTTACTGACGGCGTGTCTACTGACGTGCCTGGGGCAAGTGGCGCAGAAATTCGCCGTGGAAAGCTGGCGTGGCGTCGAGTCGTCCTGGGCTGACAAACTGCGTTCACCATGGTTGTGGCTGGCGCTGTTGGCCCTCGGTAGCGGGCTGCTGGTCTGGCTGCTGGTGTTGCAGCGCCTCGAAGTGGGCATCGCTTACCCGATGCTCAGCCTCAACTTTGTCCTGATCACCCTGATCGCCCGCTTCGTCTTTCGCGAGCCCATCGACCGCCGGCATTGGCTGGGCGTGGCGCTGGTGATCGGCGGCGTGGTGCTGCTGGGGCAACAGTCATGAACAAGGCACGCGGTATCGGCTTTGCCCTGGCCAGTGTGGGCCTGGTCAGCAGTGCCCAGTTGGGCATGCGCTGGAGCATGACGCGCCTGCCGCAACCGGAACAATGGCTGACGGCGCTGAGCGCCGGCAGTGTTGATCTGAGCGCATTGGCCGTGGTGATGGCGGCGATTTTCGCCTACGCCCTGTCGATGCTCTGCTGGCTCGCGGCGCTACGCGACCTGCCGTTGGGGCGGGCCTATTCGCTGTTGAGCATCAGCTACGCGCTGGTGTACCTGCTGGCGGCCAGTCTGCCGCTGTTCAACGAATCTTTCAGTTTCACTAAATCGCTGGGCGTGGCACTGGTCATGCTCGGAGTCATCACTATTAACACTCGTCCGTCTCGTGCGCCCGAATTCAGGAGTGCTCCATGAAAATCACAGTATTTGGTAGCGGTTATGTCGGTCTGGTACAGGCCGCCGTGTTGGCCGAAGTCGGTCACGACGTCGTGTGCATGGACATTGACCAGAAGAAAGTCGAGCTGCTGCGCCAAGGCCACGTCAGCATTTTCGAACCAGGTCTGTCGAGCCTGGTGCGTGAAGGCCTGGACTCCGGTCGCCTGACGTTCACCGCCGATGAAAAACTCGCCGTGCAACACGGTCGCGTCGCGTTCATCGCCGTGGGCACACCGTCCAGCGAAGACGGCTCGGCCGACCTGAAATACGTGCTGTCGGTGGGTGACGCCGTGGCACGCCACCGTGAGCAGCCGCTGATTCTGGTGGAGAAATCCACCGTACCGGTCGGCACTGGCGACACCCTGCGTGCGCACATCCAGGCCGCGCTGGACGCCGCCGGCCGTGAACTGCAGTTCGATATCGTCTCCAACCCGGAATTCCTCAAGGAAGGTTCGGCGGTGTCCGACTGCCGTCGTCCCGACCGCATCGTCATCGGCTGTGAAGGTGACGAAGTGCGCGATGTGATGCGCGACCTGTACTCGCCGTTCAACCGCAACCACGACCGCATCATGTTCATGGACCTGCGCAGCGCCGAGCTGACCAAGTACGCCGCCAACTGCATGCTGGCGACCAAGATCAGCTTCATCAACCAGATCGCCGAACTGGCCGAACACCTGGGCGCCGACATCGAGTCGGTACGTCAAGGCATTGGTGCCGATACCCGCATCGGTTACCACTTCATCTACCCGGGCTGCGGCTACGGCGGTTCGTGCTTCCCCAAAGACATGCGCGCGCTGATCCACAGCGCCGAACAGGCACACTGCTCCAGCGACCTGCTGCAAGCGGTCGAGGCGATCAACGAGCGGCAGAAGCACAAGCTGTTCGACCGCATCAATGCGTTCTACAAAGGCGACCTGCGCGGCAAGACCTTCGCCCTGTGGGGCCTGGCGTTCAAACCGAACACCGACGACATGCGCGACGCACCGAGCCGCGTCCTGCTCGACTCGCTGTTTGCCGCCGGCGCCAGTGTTCGCGCGTTTGACCCGGAAGCGATGCAGGAAACCCAGCACCTGTACCCGAACGAAGAAAAACTGATGCTGATGGGCACCCCGGAATCAGTGCTGGCGGGTTCCGATGCGCTGATCATCTGCACCGAATGGCAACAGTTCAAGGCGCCGGATTTCGACCTGATCGAGCAACGCCTGAAAGCCCCGGTGATCTTCGACGGCCGCAACCTGTACGACGCCGACCGTCTGGCTCGCAATGGCTTCAAGTACTTCCCGATCGGCCGAGGCGATTCGCGCAAACTGCCGATCCCGCTGCAGCAGTGGTCCGCCACTGCGGACGTCGCTTGATTACGTTGTCGCCCGAGATTCGCCGACAGTCCCTGCTCGCAGGGCTGTTGGCGTTTTTATTGTGCATGGCCGGGGTCTACGGGCAGGCCCCTATCGGTTTCGATTCGCGGTTTGTGTTGTTCGCACAGGAAATGCTGCGCCACGGGCCGACGGTCTTTCCCACGACGTATGGCCAGCCGTACGCGGATTATTCGGCGGTGTCGACGCTGTTTGTCTGGCTGCTGTCGCTACCGTTCGGGACGGTGAATGCCTTGACCGCGTGGGCACCGAGCGCGATGGCCGGCGCCGTGATCGTCACGTTGATGTATCGCTTGCTGGCGCCGTACTCGCGGCGCTGGGCGTTGATCAGTATCGCGTTGCTGATGTTGACCAGTGGCTTCGTGACCGAAGTGCGCGCGGTGTCGCAGGATCTGCTGCTGGCGGCGGTGGCGTTCGCGGTGTTTTACCTCGGTTATGCCCACGACCATTTCGCGGGTGGGCGCCGTTGGCCGCTGATTTTCGTTTTGCTGTTGCTCGGTTTCGGCATTCGCGGCCCCATCGGCCTGGTGGTGCCGACCGGCATGCTCTGCAGTTATTACCTGCTCAATCGACAGTGGTCGCGTCTGCTGGTGTTTGGTGTGCTGGCAGCGGTGTTGCTGGTGGCGTGCGTCGGTCTGCTGTTGTGGCTGGCCCGGGTCAGCGGCGGTCCGGGATTCATGCAGGACGTGATCCGCATGCAGTTCATGGGGCGCATGGACGGTAGCGAAGGGGTCAGCGGATCGCTGTATTACTTCACCAGTTCCTTCGGCAACTATGCGCTGGCCTACCCGTTGGCGTTATTGGCATTGGCGGCGTCATGGCTGGGCAAACCGCAGCAGCGCGGCCCCGCGTTGCGTCTGGTGCAGTATTGCACGGCGGCCGCGTTGATCGTGATGGTCGGTTTGTCGATCCCGCAAGCGAAGAAAGCGCGGTATCTGCTGCCGATGTTGCCGATGGCGGCGATCATTGCGGCGTATCCGTTCCAAGTGGCACATGGCTGGGTGTTTCGCGGGTTGCGCGGGTTGATGCTTGGCCTGTGGCTGCTGACGCCGGGTGTCCTGATGGTGCTGTTGTTCGTGGCGCGCCGGCGCTTTCCCGAGCAATTGCAAGACGTCACCTTTGTTTTGATCGGCCTCGGTGCACTGCAACTGGTGGCGCTGTCACGGCTGTTGATGCCGCGTTGGCGCCCGGAAGTCCTGGCACTGACGGCGGTCCTGGCATTGTGGACGGTTTATGTCGCGGTATTTGAACCGGCCGAGCGGCGTCTGTACGACACGCAAACCTTCAGCCGTGACGCCTTCGCGCAGATTCAGCGCAATCCCGCGCCGGTGGTGCTGCACGGCATGGGCAAGGATGCGAAGGCGATCAAGTTCATGGTCAACCTCGAGCAGGACCTGCAACCGCAGTTCAGCGACAGCATCCAGCAACTCGAGGCGGTTCACGGCCCGGCGTGGCTGATGATGGATCGCAGCGATTTCCAGGCCCTGCAAGGCACGCCAATCGGTGAGTTAAAACCGGTACTGACTGGCAGCTTCGACAAAAACAACTACGTCCTGTTGTTCCTCAAGCCCTTGTAGGCGTTACCGAAGGCTGCGATCTTTTGCTGTTTAAGCATCAACAGCAAAAGATCGCCGCCAGTGGCAGCATCTGAAGGGATTTAGTGACCATGCATTTTGTTGTACGCCGGGCGCAGCAGCGTGATGCCGCCGCCCTCCCCGCCATCGAACGTTCGGCCGCCGAATTGTTTCGCATAGACCCTACCCTCGCCTGGCTGGCCGATGCCCCCGTGCCCGATGCCGAGCAGCACTTACAGGCAATCCGCAGCGCTTTGGTGTGGGTGGCCGAACACACTGATCAGCAACTTGGCGGTTTTCTGCGGGCGGTGGAAGTCGACAAACAACTGCACGTTGAGGAACTGTCCGTCAGCCAACATTTTCAGGGTCAGGGAATGGGTCGCAAGTTGCTGTTGATGGCCATTGAGTACGCCGCTGACCAGCAACTTCGCGCCGTCACGCTGACAACATTTTCCGATCTGCCGTGGAACGCACCGTTTTATCAAAAAATCGGCTTTAGCCTGTTAACCCCGCAAGAAACACCGGCGCATCTAGTCGATGCGTTAAACAGCGAAGCAGCCCACGGATTGCCGATTGAACGGCGTTGCGCCATGCATCTTGAACTCAAACCGCAGCCTTGAGATCGACCCCCAACGCTTGGGCAAACGCCTTGACCAACGGACTGCGCACCGTGTTGTGACGCAGGATCAGATTGAACGGCGTAACGATGTGAATGCGCTGCGGCAGCACCGCACGAAACTCTCCGGCCGCGACCAGTGTTGCAGCGTAATGCTCGGGCAGAAAACCCACGAAACGGCCGGTCTTGATCAGCAATGCCACGGCCTCGACCTGAGTGGCAGAGGCGGAAAAACTGTCATAGCGCGCATAGTTGAGCTTATCGCGGTGGATCGCATAGCGGTGGTTGATGCACTCGTAATCCTGCAGCACATTGCCGCTCATTTGCGTCTCGGGCATATCGAACAGCGGATGACCGAGCGCACAGTAAACTTGCGAGCGTTCCTCATACAGCGAGTAATAATCAAACTCTTCACGGCGTTGATAAACCGGAACAATTCCAGCAACTAATCGTCCTTCTACGACACCTCTTTCAATCTCATCCAACTGCGACGCCTGAAGTTGAAATCTTACTTTTGGCGACTCTTCATTGATTTTCTTCAGCGCTGCAACTAACGGTGAACCAGGATCGCTGATCGTATTGTCAATAACGCCCACGCCCAGATCACCAATAAGTTCGTTTTGTGCAGAACTAAGCCGGTCACGGAAGTTGTCGACAGAAGCAAATAGATCAATTGACGCCTGATACACCAGGCGCCCTTCTTCGGTGAGGTGAAACCCCTCGCGCCCACGGGTACACAAACGCATGCCAATACGGATTTCCAGATCGGAGATCTGCTTGCTGATGGCCGCCAGGCCCACATTCAGCTCGTTCTGCGCGGCGCTGAAGCCTCCAGCTTCGACCACGGCCTTGAACACCTTGAGCAGTTTGAAATCCAGTCCGCTGAGGGCCAGCGGTGCTCGGTGAGCCGTTTTGACCGGCGGGTTTCCGGAATTGGAAAGTGGGGTTTCCATAATGCTGATTTACCTCTGGCGCAATGTTCAACAATCTGTGTCCAACAACAAAAACATCGCCGACTAATAATAATGATCACAGAAAACACGGCTTGGCAACTGCCAGAAAATCCCGAACATCAGTGCCAACTGACTGATCGTCAAACATTAAAAGCTGACACTTCGATCAGCTCTCGCGACATTGCAACTGCCCTCTTGAAAACTGCTTTGGCCTGAATCCGTCCGCTGATTGTTCAGCCGGAATTTGCAGGTCATGCACACCGATTTCAGTTCGCGTTACCGACGAGGAAAACAACCAATGTCTCAAACCACCGACCGTCTCTGGGGCGCCCGATTCAAAAGCGGCCCGTCCGCTGCCCTGGCGGCGTTGTCCCGTTGCCCTGAGCGCTATTTCCGCCTCACCCCGTACGACTTGGCCGGTTCCAAGGCGCATGCCGGTGAACTGCAGCGTGCCGGTCTGCTCACCGAGCAGGAAACCCGGACCATGCTCGCCGCGCTGGACGCCATCGGTGCAGACTTCCGCGCTGGCAGCATCGCCCCGACGCTGGACGACGAAGACGTCCACACTTTCATCGAACGCCTGCTGACCGAGCGCCTCGGCGCCTTGGGCGGCAAGCTGCGCGCCGGGCGTTCGCGCAACGACCAGACCGCCAACGATCTGCGTCTGTTCCTGCGTGACCATGTGCGCACCCTGGCCGTGGAAGTCCTCGCTCTGCAACAGGCGCTGGTCGACCAGGCCGAACAGCATGTCGAAAGCATCTGTCCCGGTTTCACGCACTTGCAGCAGGCGCAGCCGATCGTCTTCGCCCACCATTTGCTGGCCCACGCACAGTCGATGCTGCGTGATGTGCAACGGTTGGTGGACTGGGACGCCCGCACCTCGTTGTCGCCACTCGGTGCTGCCGCCATGGCCGGTTCCGCCATTGCTCGCCAGCCGCAGCAATCGGCAAAGGAAATGGGCTATGCCGGCGTCTGCGAGAACTCCATCGACGCCGTCGCCAGCCGCGATCACGTGGCCGAATTCCTGTTCATCGCCAGCATGCTGGGGATCAACATTTCACGTCTGGCCGAAGAGTTTTGCCTTTGGTCGTCGCGCCAGTTCCGCTGGGTTGATCTGGACGATGCCTACGCCACCGGCAGTTCGATCATGCCGCAGAAGAAAAACCCGGACATCGCCGAACTGGCGCGGGGCAAAGCCGGGCGCTTGATCGGCAATCTCACCGGTTTGCTCTCGACGCTCAAATCCCTGCCACTGTCGTACAACCGCGATCTGAGCGAAGACAAGAACGGCGTGCTCGACAGTGTCGACACCTTGTTGCTGGTGCTCCCGGCGATGGCCGGGATGGTCGCGACCATGACCGTCAACGTGGCAGAACTGCGGCGTCAGGCACCTCTCGGTTTCACACTCGCCACCGAAGTCGCCGACTGGTTGGCGATGCGCGGCGTGCCTTTCAAAGAAGCGCACGAAATCACCGGCGCGCTGGTGCAGGCCTGCGAGAAACATGGCATCGAATTATGGGAAGCCTCGCCGGCGCTGCTGACCGAGATCGATCCGCGCCTGACCGCTGATGTACGCGACAGCCTGACACTGGAGGCCGCCATCGCTGCCCGTAGCGGTTGGGGCGGTACCGCGCCGCAACAGGTGCGCGAGCAGATCGGCCGCTTGAAAACCGCCCTCGCCGCGCAACAGCAGTGGACAGAAAACTACCAGGGCTTCCGCCTCTAACGGCCATGGCACATAACCTTGTGGGAGCGAGCTTGCTCGCGAATGCGGTGTGTCATTCAACCTCGATGTCGCCTGACACGGCCTATTCGCGAGCAAGCTCGCTCCCACAGTGATCGTGTTGGATTTGAAAGTACAGTTCGGAGAAACACCATGAGCCAGACTCAGGCAGAACGACTCCAGGCGGAGCGTAAACTGGCGGAAAACCAGTTCGATATCACCCAGTACCAGCATGTGCCACGGCGCTACTACGGGCGGATTTTTTTCGCCACGCTGATCGTCATCGCGATCATCGGCCTGGTGCGCGCCTTCGCCGAAGGCAAGATCGAATGGTCGTACATCGGCCAGTTCCTGACCTCCCAGGCGATCATGTGGGGCCTGTTCAACACCATCATCATGGCCGTCCTGGCGATGGCGCTGGGCATCGTGTTCGGGGTGATCACGGCGATCATGCGCATGTCGGCCAACCCGATCCTGCGCTACGTGGCGCTGACCTACACCTGGCTGTTTCGCGGTACGCCGCTGATTCTGCAACTGCTGCTGTGGTTCAACCTGGCGCTGATTTTCCCCACCATCGGCATTCCCGGCCTGTTCGAACTCGACACCGTGAGCCTGATGACCCCGTTCGTGGCAGCGCTGCTCGGCTTGAGCATCAACCAGGGCGCCTATACCGCTGAAGTGGTGCGCGCCGGCCTGCTGTCGGTGGACACCGGACAGTACGAAGCGGCCAAGTCGATCGGCATGCCGCGTCTGCAAGCGCTGCGCCGGATCATCCTGCCGCAGGCCATGCGCATCATTATTCCGCCGGTCGGCAACGAATTCATCGGCATGGTCAAGATGACCTCGCTGGCGAGCGTGATCCAGTACTCGGAACTGCTCTACAACGCCCAGAACATTTACTACGCCAACGCCCGAGTGATGGAGCTGCTGATCGTTGCCGGTATCTGGTACCTGGCCACTGTCACCGTGCTGTCCTTTGGTCAAAGCCGTCTGGAGCGTCGCTTCGCTCGCGGCGCCGGCAAGCGTTCTTGAGGAATCGAACATGAGAAGCATCGTCAAGGCCGTCAGCCTGAACAAGTATTACGACCAGTACCACGCGCTCAAGGACATCAACATCGAAGTCGAGCAAGGCGAAGTGCTGTGCATCATCGGCCCGTCCGGCTCGGGCAAGAGCACCCTGCTGCGCTGCGTTAACCAGTTGGAAAAGATCGACAAGGGCGGCTTGTGGGTCGACGGCGAACTGGTCGGCTATCGGGTCGCAGGCAACAAACTGCACGAACTCAATGAGTCGCAGATTGCCCGCCAGCGCCTGGCGACCGGCATGGTGTTCCAGCGCTTCAACCTGTTTCCGCACATGACTGTGCTGCAAAACATCATCGAAGGCCCGTGCCAGGTGCTCAAGCGCTCGCCTAAGGAAGCCCACGAAGAAGCCTTGGAACTGCTGGCCCGCGTCGGCCTGGCCGACAAACGCAACAGCTACCCGATCGAACTTTCGGGTGGTCAGCAGCAACGAGTCGCCATCGCCAGGGCCCTGGCCATGCGCCCGAAACTGATGCTGTTCGATGAACCCACTTCGGCACTCGACCCGGAACTGGTCGGTGAGGTGCTGTCGGTCATGCGCGATCTGGCGCAGACCGGCATGACCATGATCGTCGTCACCCATGAACTGGGCTTCGCCCGCGAAGTTTCCAATCGCATGGTGTTCATGGACGGCGGGCAGATCGTGGAGGCTGGAAGCCCCGAAGAAATACTAATAAGTCCGCAAAACCCGCGCACCCAAAGCTTCATTTCTGCCGTTCGAACCTAAGCACCGATTGGTGCCACAACACTCATAAGAGAACGACCATGAAGAATTTCGTAATCCCCGCTGCACTCGCTTCTGTCATGTCTTGCGGTTTTGCCGTGGCCGCCGATCTGCCGGCCGGCATCAAGGAAAAAGGCGAGATCGTCGTGGCAATCATGCCGAACTATCCGCCGATGGACTTCAAGGACCCGGCCACCAACACCCTCACAGGCCTGGACTATGACCTGGGCAACGCGCTGGCCGAACGTCTGGGGGTGAAGATCAAATGGCAGGAAACCGG
Organism: Pseudomonas monsensis; assembly: GCF_014268495.2. NCBI lineage: Bacteria > Pseudomonadati > Pseudomonadota > Gammaproteobacteria > Pseudomonadales > Pseudomonadaceae > Pseudomonas > Pseudomonas monsensis. Next base: position 3,525,653 of record NZ_CP077087.1, read on the forward strand.
CTTCGAGCAAATGATCAATGCGCTGACCACCGACCGCGTCGACATGGTGTTGTCGGGCATGACCGATACCGCCGAGCGCCAGGCCAGTGTGACCTTCGTCGACTACTTCACCAGCGGCCCGCAGTTCTACACCTTGCAGAAGAACACCGCGACCAACGAGATCATCGACCTGTGCGGCAAGAAAGTCGGCACCAGCCGTCGCACCACATTCCCGGCGGAAATCGCCGCGTGGAGCAAGGCCAACTGTGAGGCGGCCGGCAAACCGGCGATCAACGTGATCGGCACCGAAGGCTCGGCCGACGCCCGTGCGCAACTGCGCCAGAGCCGGATCGATGCGGCGATGCAGGGCAGCGAAACGCTGTCGTACCTCAAGACTCAGGAAAAGGACATGTACAAGACCGTCGGCCAGCCGATCTCGGTGCAGTTCACCGGCCTTGGCGTGAGCAAGAAAAAACCCGAGCTGAGCGCAGCGGTGAAAGTCGCGTTGCAGAGCATGGTCGATGACGGCAGCTACAACGCAATTCTGAAGAAGTGGGACCTGGAGCTGGGTGCGATCAAGGAAGTGACGATCAACGCCGGCCAGTAACACTTCGCCGCAGCTCCCTGCAGGAGCTGCCGCGGACTGCGATCTTTTGATCTTGGTCTTGAAAACACGATCAAAATCGCAGCCTGCGGTAGCTCCTGCAGGATTTGGCGTTCACCCATGAATAACGGAGCGCTGTGATGTCCTCCTTGCTTCAACCGGCCTGGCCCGAGCAGCACAAAGCCTGCCTCGCCCTGGCCTTCGACCTCGACGGCCCGACCGGCGATGCGATGCTCAACGGCTCGATCTGGCACAAGCCCGAATACTTCGGTTTCGGTGGTTATGGCCCTTACCGCGCCCTGCCCCGGCTGCTCGATCTGCTCGACGCCTTTAATATTCCGACCACGTTCTTCGTCCCGGCCTGGGTCGTGGAGAACTGGCCAAAGCAGTGCCAGGCCATCGTCGAACGTGGCCATGAAGTGGCCTACCACGGTTACAAACACGAATCCTTCTACGCCCTGACGCTGGAACAACAGCAAGCCGTGATGGCGAAATCAAGGGACGTGTTCTGGCAACACCTGCACATCCGCGCCGAAGGCTTTCGCACACCGTCCGGCGACTGGCGCGCACAAACCCCGGCGATGCTCGCTGACGCCGGCGTCATCTATTCCAGCAGCATGCGCGGCGATGATCGTCCGTATCTGGTCAACGTCCCCGGTCACAGCACACCGCTGGTGGAAATCCCCGGTCGTTGGGAGATGGACGATTACGCCTCTCTCGCCTACACCCGCGCGCCGAATTTCCCGTCGGGGCTGGATCGCACCGCCAGCTACGCACTGACCCTCGATAACTGGAAGCGTGAGTACGACGGCGCCATGGATGAAGGCCTGTGCCTGACCACCCTGTTTCACCCGAAAATCACCGGTAAACCGGGACGCATCCTGTTGCTGGAGCAACTTTTCGAACACATGCGCCAACGCGATGACGTGTGGTTCGCCACTTGCCGCGACGTCGCCCGCTGGTGGCTGAAGGAGCATCACCATGGCTGACTTCGCTGTTTTGCCCAACCAGGTCTGGCCCGAAGGCAAGCGCTGCGCCGTGGTCCTGACCGTCGATTACAACGACATCCACGGTATTTTGACTCAGGCCCCGGAAGTGGCCGGACGCGACAAGACCCTGTCGGTGTGGCGCTATGGCACGCAACGCGGCGTCGATCGTCTGCTCCGGTTGTTCGAGGAACTCGGGGTGACCAGCAGTTGGTTCGTCCCTGGTATCGTCGCCGAGGAAAACCCGCAGCACATTGCGGCGATCAAGGCTGGCGGCCATGAGATTGCCTGCGCCGGCTATCGCCATCTGGACTACGACCATCTCGACCTTGCAACGCAAAGTGCCGAGGTCGCCAAGGGCTGTGCCGCGCTCCACGCATTGACCGGCGAACGGCCGAACGGCTTCCGCATTCCCGCCGGCAACGGCGCGCCAGGGTTTATCGAAGCGCTCAAGGGTCATGGCATACGCTGGTGCTCATCGTGGCGTGGCGACGACTTGCCGTTTGCTCATCCAACGGCCCCCGATGTCATCGAACTGCCGCTGCATTACGAACTGGAAGACGAGCCGTACTTCGCCTTCAACCTGAGCCCGGCGGTGCCGCCGGCACAATCGCGTATCGCCTCCTACAGCCATACGCTGGATAACCTGCAGATGGACTTCGCCGGGTTCCACCGGTTCGGTCTGTGTTATGTGCTGCGCCTGCACCCGGAAATCATTGCCACGCCAGGAAGGATCGGCGTGCTGCGCGAATTGCTGCAAGGCATTCAAAAGCATGACGACGTGTGGATCGCCAGCGGCGCCGAGGTCGCGCAGTGGTGGGCGCAATCGGCGCAACAGGTGAGCGCCGATCATCCGGCATCGGTCTATGAGCGGCACTATCGGGACTACCTCGTATGACCCAGCGCATGCAGCGTCTGGCGCAGTTTTGCGTCGCGACACACTTCGACGATTTGCCACCGGCACTCGTCGAGCAAGCCAAGCGGCACATCCTCGACACCTTTGGCGCAGCGCTGGCCGGGGCGGACAGCGCCGTGGCGTTTCAGTCGCGGCGAGTGCTGGCAAGCGAGTCCGGTCCGGTGCCCGTCTGGGGCACTTCGTTTCGGGTCGGCGCGGGTCAGGCAGCGCTGCTCAATGGTATCGCCGCCCATGCGCTGGAGCTGGACGACACTGGTGGTTGCGATCACTCCGGTGCGGTGGTGTTGCCGGCAATCATGGCTGCGCTTTCGTTGAGCGACAGGACCATCAGTGGTTGCGAGTTGATCACGGCCGTGGTGATCGGCTATGAAATCGGCCGGCGTGTACTGGAAGCCTGTGGCAGCTATTCGGCGCATAACGGCGCAGGCTGGCATTCTACCGCCACCTGCGGAGTGTTCGGCGCTGCGGCGGCGTGCTCGCGGATTCTGCGCCTGGATGTGCAGCAGACAGTGGCCGCGCTGGGCATCGCCGGCAGCTTCAGTGGCGGTCTGTGGGCGTTCATCCACGACGGCTCACAGAGTAAAAAACTGCACAGCGGTCGCGCCGCCGAAGGCGGATTGCTGGCGGCGCGGTTTGCCAGCGAGGGGATCAGCGGCCCCACGCTACTGTTCGATGAAGTCTGGGGTGGTTTTCTCAAGACCTTCGCAGGTGACAACGCGCGCCCTGACGCGCTGGACGCCGATCTGGGCGCGGTGTGGAAGCTCGCGCGTTGTTCGATCAAACCCTACGCGGCCTGTCGCGGAACGCATTCGGCAATCGACGCGCTTGGGTTGTTGCTGGCGCAACTGCAGGTCGGCGCTGATCAGGTCGAGGATGTACAGGTGCGCTTGTGCCCGTTCCTGCAAGACATGTGTGGCGGGCGCGATGTCGGCAGTCTGGCTGCCGCGCAAATGAGCCTGCCGTATGCGCTTGCGTCGCGGCTGGTGCATGGCCACTGTCGGCTGGAGGCCTACGACGAAGGGCCACGCCATGACCCACACATCGCCTGGTGGCTGGCGCGCATTCACCTTGAAGTCGATCCGCTACTGTCCGAGGATGGTGAGCCGTGGGTGACACTTCGAACCGTCGATGGACGCATGGCCAGCCTGTGTGTCGAGGTGCCGTTGGGCGCGCCGGGCAATCCGCTGAGTGATGCGGCACTGGAGGAGAAGTTTTTCAGCCTGGCGTTGCGGGTGTTACCGCGCGGGCAGGCTGACGGGTTGCTGGGCGCTGTGCGGCGACTGGAGAGCCTCGAATCTGTGGGCGATCTGGATCGGTGGCTGATGTAATGAGTGTGCCGCCTGCTCGCGATGCAGCCGACTCGGTGCCCAGCCGATCACAAAAACAACTGAAATAAGGACATTCGCCCCACCGTGGCCACCTACTCGCTCGTTATCCGTCGCCTGATGATCGTCTCGCTGACCATCGTGGTCAGCCGCGCCATCACCAGTCCGCTGCTCACACTGTTCCTGAGCAACAAGCTCGGGCTAAACCAGCAGGACGTCGGTCTGCTCCTGGGTATCGCGGTGTTCATCGCGACCCTGCTGGCACTGTATGGCGGCTACATCATCGACCGCCTGGATAAGCGCCGGTTGCTGATTCTCGCCATGCTTTCCAGCGCCGTGGGCTTTTTCTTGCTGACGTTCGCCCAAAACCTTTATCTGACCACCGTTACCCTGATCATCACCGAAACCGCCTCGGCGTTGTTCCTGATCGGCTCCAAGGCAATCCTCAGTGAAAACCTGCCTATGAGCCAACGGGCCAAGGCATTTTCCCTGCGCTATACGCTGACCAACATCGGTTACGCCACCGGGCCGATGCTCGGCGTGGTGATTGCCGGGGTCTACCCTGTTGCGCCGTTCCTGATCGCCGCCGCGATTGCCTTCGCCAGTGTGTTTCTGATGAGCGGGATTCCCAGGGATTCCGGCCCGGTTACCGCCATCGGCCAACCGCAAAGCTTTCTGAAAACCCTGTTCACCCTGAAAAACGACCGCACGCTGATCATGTTCACCTGCGGTTGCCTGCTCAGCACCGTGGTGCACGGGCGCTTCACCCTGTACCTGTCGCAATACCTGCTGGTGGTCGAAGACTCGAAAAGCGCCCTGCAGACCATGGCCGCCCTGCTCGCCTGCAATGCCATCACGGTGATCCTGCTGCAATACCAGATCGGTCGCTTCCTCAGTCGCGAAAAGTTGCGCTACTGGATTGCTGCTGGCACCAGCCTGTTCATTCTTGGGTTGATCGGTTTCAGTCTGGCCAACAGCCTGCTCACCTGGTGCATCGCGATGTTCATCTTCACTCTGGGTGAAATGATCATTTACCCGTCGGAGTTCCTGTTCGTCGACACCCTGGCTCCGGAAGAATTGCGTGGCAGCTACTACGGCGCACAGAATCTGGCGGCTCTGGGCGGCGCGTTGAGTCCGGTGATCTGCGGATTCCTGCTGATGCACACTCCGGCGCCAACGATGTTCTATGCGCTGAGCGCGTTGACCGCAATGGGTGGACTGCTGTGCTTCATGAGCGGGAGACGCGTCGCTTTAACTCAAAAATAATGCACTGAAGCAGCATTTATATGAATTTGTCAGCATCGAGTTTGCACGGCACACTGTGCGCGTTCCTCCCCCAATAGTTGGAACGCTTCGAGGACTTTCCGGATTGCCGGACAGTCCTTTTTTTTGCCTCGAATTTGCTGCAAGGACCCGATTTAAATGCTCGCTCGCTGGTTGCCCGCTGCCATCAACACCCGCCCCACCGAATGGAGCCGCGCCGCCATCGGCATGGCGCTGGGCACCTTGTTCAGTGTGTGGGCGTGCAGTCAGGTGTTCGGCATCGAGGTCGCGTATCACCTGATCGGGCCGCTGGGTGCTTCAGCCGTGTTGCTATTTGCCGTGTCTTCCGGCGCCCTCGCACAGCCATGGTCGATCATCGGCGGCTACTTGTGCGCCAGCGTTGTCGCGCTGCTGGTGGCCCACGTCCTCGGCCGAACCCTCGGCAGCGCTTGCCTGGCGGCGGGCATGGCGTTGATCCTGATGTGCTGGCTGCGTTGCCTTCACCCACCGGCTGGTGCGCTCGCGCTGACGCTGGTGCTGGCCGATCCAGCCACCATCGCAATGGACTGGAAGGCCATGGAACCGGTGATGCTCGCCGCCGCGTGCATGCTGCTCAGCGCTCTGACCTACAACAACCTGACGCGCATCCACTACCCGAAACGCCCGGCCGAGCCAGCACCGGCACTGGCGCCGGTCGATAGCCAGGCCATCACCGCCGCTGACTTGAAACTGGCATTGGCGGATATGGAAGCGTTTATCGACGTTACACCTGAAGATCTCGAACAACTGATTCATGCCAGCGAACTGCACGCCAAGCGTCGTAGCATCGGTGAAGTCTTCACTCGATAACGACCTGAATCCTTGTGGCGAGGGAGCTTGCTCCAGCTCGGCTGCTCAGCAGAGGCAGCCCCATGGTGTTGAATAATGGGGCCGCTTCGCAGCCCGCCGCGAGCAAGCTCCCGCCACAAAGACAATCTTGCGCCTGCTGCAAAAACGCAAACTCCCCCTGCACATATCCCCGTTGTACACGGCAAATTTGCACTGTTACGATCCGCTAACGCTCGCGCGCGAGCTTCTCGAATAAAGACAATAAAAGCAGGGAGTTAGTGATGACTGCTCAGGCTTCATCCCCGCGGACACCGTCCATGGATGCCACGCAAAACGAAGTGCTGGCCGAGGTTCGCAACCACATCGGTCACCTGACCCTCAACCGCCCCGCCGGCCTCAACGCCATCACCCTCGACATGGTTCGCCAACTGCAACGGCAGCTCGACGCCTGGGCAACCGACAGCGATGTCCGCGCCGTGGTGCTGCGCGGCGCCGGTGAAAAAGCCTTCTGCGCTGGCGGTGACATTCGTTCCCTTTACGACAGTTTCAAAAGCGGCGATACGCTGCACGAAGATTTCTTCGTCGAGGAATACGCCCTCGACCTGACGATTCATCACTACCGTAAACCGGTGCTGGCCTTGATGGACGGTTTCGTCCTCGGCGGCGGCATGGGCCTGGTGCAAGGCGCGGATCTGCGCGTGGTCACCGAGAAGAGCCGTCTGGCGATGCCGGAAGTGGCCATCGGTTATTTCCCGGATGTCGGCGGCAGTTACTTCCTGCCGCGCATCCCCGGTGAGCTGGGGATTTATCTGGGTGTCAGCGGCGTGCAGATCCGCGCGGCCGATGCGCTGTATTGCGGGCTGGCCGACTGGTACGTCGACAGCCGTAAACTGGCGAGCCTCGATGAACAGCTCGATCACCTGGAATGGCATGACACGCCGCTCAAGGACCTGCAAAGCCTGCTCGCAAAAAACGGCGTGCAGACCCTGGCCGATGCACCGCTGCAAAAACTGCGTCCGGTCATCGACCACTTCTTCGCCTTGCCCGATGTGCCGAGCATGGTCGAGCAACTGCGTGCAGTCACGGTTGCCGACAGCCACGAATGGGCAACCGCCACCGCTGACCTCCTGGAAACCCGTTCGCCGCTGGCCATGGCCGTGACGCTGGAGATGCTCCGTCGTGGCCGGCACTTGAGCCTGGAACACTGCTTCGCCCTCGAACTGCATCTGGATCGCCAGTGGTTCGAGCGCGGCGACCTGATCGAAGGCGTGCGCGCCTTGCTGATCGACAAAGACAAGACACCACGCTGGAACCCGCCGACCCTCGCTGCGCTGGACGCTGCGCATGTCGCGAGTTTCTTCCACGGGTTTGCTGAGAGCGGGAGCTGAGCCATGCACGATCTCGAACTGACTGAAGAACAAGTAATGATCCGCGACATGGCCCGGGACTTTGCCCGTGGCGAGATCGCGCCTCACGCGCAGGCCTGGGAAAAGGCTGGCTGGATTGATGACGCGCTGGTGGCGAAGATGGGTGAGCTGGGTTTGCTCGGCATGGTCGTACCTGAGGAATGGGGCGGCACTTACGTCGATTACGTGGCCTACGCCCTGGCCGTGGAAGAGATTTCCGCAGGCGACGGCGCGACCGGCGCCTTCATGAGCATCCACAACTCGGTGGGTTGTGGGCCGGTCATGAACTACGGCAGCGAAGCGCAGAAAAACACCTGGCTGGCCGACCTCGCCAGCGGTCAGGTGATTGGCTGTTTCTGCCTGACCGAACCACAGGCCGGCTCCGAAGCGCACAACCTGCGCACCCGCGCCGAACTGCGCGACGGCCAGTGGGTGATCAACGGCGCCAAGCAATTTGTCAGCAACGGCAAACGGGCGAAACTGGCGATCGTGTTTGCGGTGACCGATCCGGACTTGGGCAAAAAAGGCATTTCCGCGTTCCTGGTGCCGACCGATACGCCGGGTTTCATCGTCGATCGCACCGAACACAAGATGGGCATCCGTGCCTCCGACACCTGTGCGGTGACGCTCAACAGCTGCAGCATTCCCGAGGCCAATCTGCTCGGCGAGCGCGGCAAGGGCCTGGCGATTGCCTTGTCCAACCTTGAGGGCGGCCGCATTGGCATCGCGGCTCAGGCGCTCGGCATTGCTCGCGCCGCGTTCGAAGCGGCGCTGGTGTATTCCCGCGATCGCATCCAGTTCGGCAAACCGATCAACGAACACCAGAGTATTGCCAACCTGCTGGCCGACATGCAGATGCAAATCAACGCCGCGCGCTTGATGATCCTGCATGCGGCGCGACTGCGGACGGCGGGCAAGCCGTGCTTGTCGGAGGCATCGCAGGCCAAGCTGTTCGCGTCGGAGATGGCCGAGAAGGTCTGCTCCTCGGCGATTCAGATTCATGGCGGGTATGGGTATCTGGAGGACTATCCGGTGGAGAAGTACTACCGCGATGCACGGATTACCCAGATTTATGAAGGCTCGAGCGAGATTCAGCGGATGGTGATTGCGCGGGAGCTGAAAAACTACCAGCTCTAAAAGCATCGCGAGCAGGCTCACTCCTACAGGGTCTTCGGATGTACACAGAACCTGTGTCAACCGCAATTCCACTGTAGGAGTGAGCCTGCTCGCGATGAGGTCAGCTCAAACGTTGCATTATTTGCCCTGAAACTCCGGCGCCCGCTTGGCCACAAACGCCGCCATCCCTTCCTTCTGATCCTGCGTGGCAAACGCCGCATGGAACACTCGGCGCTCGAAGCGCACGCCTTCGGTCAGGTTGACCTCAAAAGCACGGTTGACGCTTTCCTTGACCATCATCGCAATCGGCAGCGACTTGCCGGCAATCACCGCGGCGACCTTCAGCGCTTCGTCGAGCAACTCATCACTCGGCACGATCCGTGCGACGATGCCGCAACGCTCGGCTTCCACCGCGTCGATCATGCGCCCGCTCAAGCACATTTCCATGGCCTTGGCCTTGCCCACGGCACGGGTCAGGCGCTGGGTGCCGCCCATGCCCGGAAGCACGCCAAGGTTGATTTCCGGCTGACCGAATCTGGCGTTGTCACCGGCCAGAATGAAGTCGCACATCAGCGCCAATTCGCAGCCGCCACCGAGGGCGAAGCCGTTGACTGCCGCGATGATCGGCTTGCGGCGGTTGGCGACGCGATCGCTGTCGCTGAACAGGTCATCCATGTAGATCTGCGGGTAAGTCAGCTCGGCCATTTCCTTGATGTCGGCACCGGCGGCGAAGGCTTTTTTCGAACCGGTGATAACGATGCAGCCGATGTTCGCATCCGCTTCCAGGCCATCGAGGGCGTGATTCACTTCGCTGACCAGTTGCGCATTCAGGGCATTCAGCGCCTGGGGGCGGTTCAGGGTGATCAGGCCGACACGGTCGTGGACTTCCAGCAGAATCGTTTCGTAGCTCATATAAAACTCCTGAATGCTTGCACTGCAGGAACTGCCTGCGGCAGCTCCTGCAGAGGGTGGATTTAAAGGTTTCGAGAGATGACCATGCGCTGAATGTCGCTGGTGCCTTCGTAGATCTGGCAGACGCGCACGTCGCGGTAGATGCGCTCCAGCGGGAAGTCGTTGAGGTAACCGTAACCGCCCAGCGTCTGCAACGCCATTGAGCAGACCTTCTCGGCCATTTCCGAGGCGAACAGTTTCGCCATCGAGGCTTCGACCAGTGCTGGTTGGCCGCTGTCACGCAGGGCGGCGGCGTAATGCACCATTTGCCGGGCGACGGCGATCTGCGTGGCCATGTCGGCCAAGCGGAAGGCAACGGCCTGGTGTTCGATGATCGGCTTGCCAAAGGTGTCGCGTTCACGGGCGTAATCGCGCGCCGCTTCGAACGCGGCACGGGCCATGCCCACCGCTTGCGAAGCGATGCCAACGCGCCCGCCTTCAAGGTTGGCCAGGGCAATCTTGTAGCCCTCTCCCTCTTCGCCCAAACGGTTGGCCACCGGCACTTTCACGTCTTCGAAAAGAATCTGGCAGGTGTCGGACGCGTGCTGGCCGAGCTTGTCTTCGACCCGGGCGACTTTATAGCCCGGCGAATCGGTAGGCACGATAAACGCGCTGATTCCGCGTTTGCCGGCGCTCGGGTCGGTCACCGCAAACACGATCACGATCCCGGCGTTCTGCCCGGAGGTGATGAACTGTTTGCAGCCGTTGAGCACATAGTGATCGCCCTCCAGCCGTGCGCGGGTTTTCAGGCTGCTGGCGTCGGAGCCGGCCTGCGGCTCGGTCAAGGCGAAAGCGCCGAGCATGGCGCCGCTGGCCAGCGGCTTGAGGAAGCGCTCGCGCTGATCGTCGTTGCCGAACTTGAGGATCGGCACGCACCCCACCGAGTTGTGCACGCTCATGATGGTCGAGCAGGCGCCGTCGCCGGCAGCGATTTCTTCCAGGGCCATGGCGTAAGCCAGGTAACCGGTGTCACAGCCGCCCCACTGCTCCGGCACGAGCATGCCGAAAAAGCCCAGCCCGGCCATTTCGCCGATGGCTTCCTTGGGGAAACGGTGCTCGCGATCCCACTCGGCGGCGAACGGTTTCAGGCGTTCCTCGGCAAACTGCCGGGCCATGTCGCGGATCTGGGTTTGGTCTTCGTTGGGAATCATGGTGAATCCTTAATCAGGGTTGCAACACAGAACCCTGTGGGAGCGGGCTTGCCCGCGATGGGGCCGTGTCAGTGAACGTATCGGCCACATGACACTCCGTCATCGCGGGCAAGCCCGCTCCCACAGGGACGAGTGTCAACTTCAATAGACGCATTCCAGCGCCATGGCCGTGGCTTCACCACCGCCGATGCAGATCGCCGCAATCCCGCGTTTCAGGCCTTTCTGGCGCAGGGCCGAGAGCAAGGTCACCAGAATCCGCGCGCCCGAGGCGCCAATCGGGTGGCCCAGCGCGCAGGCACCGCCATGCACATTGAGTTTGTCGTGGGGGATTTCCAGATGGGTCATCGCCGCCATCGCCACCACGGCGAACGCTTCGTTGATTTCAAACAGATCGACCTGATCCAGCGCCCAATCGGTCTTCTTCACCAGCTTCTTGATCGCACCGATCGGCGCCACCGGGAACAGGCCCGGGGTGTCGGCAAACGCCGCATGGCCGTGAATCACCGCCAGCGGCTTGAGGCCAAGTTTCTGTGCTTGCGACTGGCGCATCAGCACCAGAGCCGCAGCGCCGTCAGAGATCGAGCTGGAGTTCGCTGCCGTCACCGTGCCGCCTTCGCGGAACGCCGGTTTCAGCGAGGCAACCTTGTCCAGTTTGGCTTTCGGCGGCTGCTCGTCGTTGATGATCAGCACCTGCTCTTTACCGACAGTCACGGTCAGCGGCACGATCTCGGCCTTGAAGCTGCCGTCCTTGATTGCCTGCTGGGCGCGGGTAGTCGAGGCAATGGCAAAGGCGTCCTGCGCTTCACGGCTGAAGTCGTTGGTTTCGGCGCAGTCTTCGGCGAAGGTGCCCATCAGGCGGCCCTTGTCGTAGGCGTCTTCGAGGCCGTCGAGGAACATCGAATCCAGCACTCGGCCATGGCCCATGCGATAACCGGCGCGAGCGCGGTCCAGCAGGTATGGCGAGTTGGACATGCTTTCCATGCCGCCGGCGATCACCACGTCGGCGCTGCCGGCCAGCAACATGTCGTGAGCCAGAATGGTGGTTTCCATGCCGGAGCCGCACATCTTGTTGACCGTGGTGCAGCGGGTGGACTTGTCCAGCCCGGCACCGAGTGCCGCCTGACGTGCCGGCGCCTGGCCGAGGCCAGCCGGCAACACGCAACCGAACAGCACCTCGTCGACCGCGTCGCTGGCAACTCCGGCGCGTTCAACGGCGGCTTTGATCGCCGCAGCACCGAGTTGCGGGGCGCTGAGACTTTTCAGTTCGCCCTGGAAACCGCCCATCGGCGTGCGGACGGCGCTGACGATAACAATCGGATCATTGGAAATAGTCATGACAAATCCTCCTTACTTGGCGGCCATGCGCAAGGCGCCGTCGAGACGGATCACCTCACCGTTGAGCATGCTGTTTTCGATGATATGCCGAACCAGCGCAGCGTACTCCGCCGGTTTGCCCAGGCGTGGCGGGAATGGCACGCCGGCAGCGAGGGAGTCGCGGACTTCCGGGGTCATGCCGGCCATCATCGGCGTTTCGAAAATGCCCGGGGCGATGGTCATCACGCGGATGCCGAAGCGCGCCAGTTCACGGGCGGCCGGCAGGGTCAGGCTGGCAATCGCGCCTTTGGAGGCGGAATACGCGGCCTGGCCGATCTGGCCGTCGAACGCGGCCACCGAAGCGGTGTTGATGATCACCCCGCGTTCGCCGTCGGCATTCGCGTCGCTTTCGGCGATAGCCGCCGCGGCCAGACGCAGCATGTTGAAGCTGCCGATCAGGTTGACGTTGATCACCTGGGCAAAACTGGACAGCGCATGCGGGCCGTTCTTGCCGAGGATCTTCTCGCCCCGGACGATGCCGGCGCAGTTGACCAGACCATTGAGACTGCCAAAGGCTTTGACCGTCGCCTGCACCGCTGCTTCGGCAGCGGCCTCGTTGCTGATGTCGGCGACCACGCTTTGCGCGCCGAGGCGCTGGGCCTGGGCGGCAACGGCTTCGGCGTTCATGTCCACCAGCATCACTTTGGCGCCGGCGTTGACCAGCAACTCAGCGGTGGCCGCACCCAGGCCGGACGCGCCGCCGGTGACGATAAAAACCTTGTTCTCGATCTGCATGACTGACTTCCTGATTCAAGCTGAAACGTTGTGCGCCGCGGCCTCTTGAGCCTTGGCGATTTCCTGGTTGCGCAAGATAAAGCGCTGCAATTTGCCGCTTGGGGTTTTCGGCAATTCGCTGACAAATTCGATTTCACGCGGGTATGAATGCGCGGCCAGACGCTTGCGCACGTGTTGCCGCAACTCCTCGGCCAGCGCCGGTTCGGCGCGGTATTGCGGGTTGAGCACGACGAAGGCCTTGACCAGTTCGGTGCGCTCCGGATCGGGCTTGCCGACCACCGCCGCTTCGACCACCGCCGGGTGCTCGATCAGCGCACTTTCGACATCGAACGGACCGACGCGATAACCGGATGTGGTGATTACGTCATCGCTGCGGCCGACGAAGCTGATGCTGCCGTCCGGGTTCCACTCCACAGTGTCGCCGCTGAGGTAGTAGTTGCCGACGAAGGCCTTGGTCGGCACGCCTTCATAGCCGGCGAACCAGCACATCGGCGATTGCGGACGGTCGATGGCAAGAATCCCCGGCTGGCCGACGCCGAGTTCGTTGCAGTGCTCGTCGAGCACCACGATGCGATGGCCCGGCGAGGCGAAACCGGCGGCACCGAGGTGGATCGGGTGCTCCAGGCCGTGGTGGTTGCACAGGACCATGCCCAGTTCGGTCTGGCCGTAATGGTCGTGAATGACTACGCCGAGGTTGTCGGCGAACCAGCGGATCACTTCCGGGTTCAGCGGCTCGCCGGCGCTGCTGACGATGCGCAGCTTGCCCTTGATCGACTTGGCGAATTCGTTGCCGCCGGCGATCAGCAGACGATAGGCCGTCGGCGAACCGGTGAGGTTGGTGATGTTGTACTTGTTGATCACCCGGCAGGTGCTTTCGAGAGTGAACGGGCCATCATAGAAGGTGATCGGATGCCCCATGGCCATCGGGCCGGTGACGCCGAAATAGATGCCATAGGCCCAGCCCGGATCGGCGACATTCCAGAATGACTCTTCAGGACGCAAATCCACCGCGTCGCGGGTGTAGCTCTGGAACGCGACGATCGCCTTGAGCGGCACTGATAGCGCTTTCGACGGGCCGGTAGTGCCCGAGGTGAACATCAGTAGGAACGGCTCCTCGCCCGTCAGCAATACCGGCTCGCAGACGTTGGAATAGTTGGCCAGTTCGGCCCAGAAACTGAAGTCGCCACGGACAATGCCCTGGCCCTTGGCGCCGCCAACGGTGACCACAGTCGGGCAATCGCCGACTTCGGCGAGTTTCGGCCGGTTGGTCGCATCGGTGACCACCACTTTGGCGCCGGAGCTGTTCAGGCGATGTTCGATGGCCTTGGGGCCGAACGCGGTGAACAGCGGCTGATACACCGCACCGATACGCCAGGTGGCGAACACGGTGATCAGCAGTTCGATATTGCGCGGCAGCAGGCCGGCAACCTTGTCGCCCTTCTGCACGCCCTGGGCCAGAAGGAAATTGGCAAAACGTGCGGCTTTGTCCTGCAGGTCACTGAAGGTGTAGGTCGCACTGGCGCCGTCGCGGCCCTCCCAGAACAACGCGATGCGCCCCGGCAAGGCGTGACGGTCGCAACATTCGACGCAGGCGTTGAGCGCCTCCAGCGAACCGCTGAGCGCAGCGTCCACGGTGTGCTGATAGTTGAACTGTTCGGTGGCAGACAAGTAATCGCGCATTGCCAGAATCCCTCGGTGTTTTTATTAGGCTGGGAACCGTAAACAACACAGGGATAGTCGCGCTGCGGCGCGGAGGCGGCAATGGTCAAAGCCATCAAGTTGGCTGACTGGTTTGGCCAAGGATCAAAGTATGTGTTGCCTTGACCGGCCCTATGGCTGGCAAGCCAGCTCCCACAGGGTTAGCGCAAAACCTGTGGGAGCTGGCTTGCCAGCGATGAGGTCAGAGCGATCAATGCCTGTGCAGGATCAGAGCGCTTCGTTCAGGATCAAGGTGCGGTAATGCCCCGGATTCGACCCCGACCACTTGCGAAACGCCTTGTAGAACGAACTCGCATCGGCAAACCCCAGCCGCGTGGCGATCTCGACAAAACTGATCGACGGCTCCGCCAGCCAAGTGATCGCCAGTTCCTTGCGCACGCTGTCCTTCAGGCCCTGATAAGTCTGGCCTTCTTCCGACAAGCGTCGGCGCAGGGTCGAGGCGGACATGCACAGTTGCTGCGCCAGGGGCTCGGTTTCCGGCCAGTGTTCGGCGGGCAACTGCCGCAAATTGTGCTTGATCCGGCTGGCAAGGCTCTCCGGGTCGCGATACTTCACCAGGATGTTTGCTGGCGCATGGGCCAGAAAGCGTTTCAGTTCCTCGGCTGTACGCTTGATCGGCAGGTCGAGGCAATCGGCGGCGAAGATCATCCGCGTGCGTGGACGCTCGAACCGCAGGTTTTCCGAGAACATCACCCGGTAGTCGTCGCAAAAGTCCGGTTCGGCGCAACGCAGTTCGATCGCCAGAATCGGAATCCGCCGCCCGGCCAGCCAGCAGGCCACGCCGTGGACGATCATCCAGTAGGTGAAATAGGTGAAGGCGCGGCGCGGTTCGGGGTCGTCTTCGAGCAGCACGACTTCCGCCAGGCTTTGCTGATGCACAAGTTGCGCCGGCATTTTTTCCAGCATCAACGAGAGAAAACTCAGGCCCATGCCCAGGCCGGCGGCCAGGGTCGGTTGGGCCATGGCGCTGCGACAGAGGAACTCGAGGCTGCCGGACTTGAGCGGGCGCGGGTCCATGCCGAAGAACTCGTCATCGCCACGCCGGGCCAGCAAGCGCCAGAGTTTTGCGTATTGCGCAGCGGGTACCCGGCCTTCTGCGCTTTGCAGCACGGCCGAGTCGATACCGACCTTGTTCAAGACATCTTCCGTGGCCACGCCCGGGGCACAACTTTGCAGCAGCGCTTCACGCACCAGTTGCACGGCGATGGTGTCTTTTTCCGACATGGAGCGAGGCAGACCTTGTTGTTTTCGAGGGACGGGCATCTTAACCCAAACACGACTCAGATCCCCTGTGGGAGCGAGCTTGCTCGCGAAAGCGTTGGGTGAGTCACAGAGATGTCGACCGGTCAGCCGCCTTCGCGAGCAAGCTCGCTCCCACAGGGATCTGTGCGTGGCAAAAAACAGAAAACGGGTTGTTCAGCTTGCGTTCAGGTTTATGTCAATCATTGTCATGTGAGAATGGTTGTCATTATGTTACAACTTGTAACCTCTTCGAATGACTTAGTGGACACCGAATGCTCGTTCCCTTTCTGATCATGCTGCGTGAAGGCATCGAAGCCGCGCTGATCGTTGGCATCATCGCCAGCTACCTGCAACAAACCGGTCGTGGCCAGTGGATGCCCGCCGTATGGATCGGCGTATTCCTCGCCGCCGCCCTCGCCCTGCTGGTGGGCGGTGGTCTGGAACTGGTCAGTGCCGAGTTCCCGCAAAAGCAGCAGGAACTGTTCGAAGGCGTAGTCGGGCTGGTGGCCGTGGGCATTCTCAGTTCGATGGTGTTCTGGATGCGCAAGGTCGCACGCTCAATCAAGCACTCGCTGCAAGCTTCGCTGGACCACGCGCTGACGTCTTCAAGGCACCAGGTGATCGCACTGATCGCCATGGTGTTCTTCGCCGTTGCTCGCGAAGGCCTGGAAACCGTGTTCTTCCTGCTCGCGGTGTTCCAGCAGAGCGAAGGCCCGGGCGCGCCGATCGGCGCCCTGCTCGGGTTGATCCTGGCCATCGTCGTCGGTTTCCTGATCTACAGCGGCAGCATGCGCCTGAACCTGTCGGCGTTCTTCAAGTGGACCGGGCTGTTCATCCTCGTGGTCGCCGCCGGCATCCTCGCCAACTCGGTGCAGGCGCTGCATGAAGCGGGCGTATGGAACCACCTGCAGACCGTGCTCTTCGACTTCAGCGCGACGCTGCCGATGGATGGCCCGCTGGGCTCGGTGCTGGCCGGCATGTTCGGTTATCAGGATGCGCCGACCGTCAGCACCCTCGGCGCGTACCTGATCTATCTGCTGGTGGCGCTGGTGATGTTTTTCCTGCCCGCCGCGCCCTCCGGCACCCAGTCAGCCGGCAAATCGTCTTCCGTTTCCAGCCAATAAGGGCACCCATGTCAAAGCCTAATACTCCTCAGGCCTCGCCTCCCCGCGCCTTGCGCTGGGCGGTGGCCGGTTCGGTGGTCGTGATGATCGCTGCCGGAGGCCTGTTCTACTACGCCTCGAAAATGGCCGCGGCCAAGCGTCAGCACAACCATGACGAAGTGGTGGTCAACATCAACGCCCACAGCTGCGATCCGAACGAGCTGAGCGTACCGGCCGGCCGTGCCAGTTTCCGCATCGTCAACCGCTCCGACCGGGCGGTGGAATGGGAAATCCTCGACGGCGTGCTGGTGATCGAAGAGCGCGAGAACATCGCGCCGGGCCTGAGCCAGGTGATCAACGCCAACCTGCAACCCGGCGACTACGCCATCACTTGCGGGCTGTTGAGCAACCCGCGCGGCGTGCTGCACGTAACGCCAACCGCCGCATCGGATGCCGCCGCCAAAGCCAGACCGTCGATGGTGGCTTTCGTGGGGCCGCTGTCGGAGTTTCGCGTGTATCTGGCCAGCCAAAGCAGTGCGCTGATCAAAGCCGTCACGGCGCTGAATCAGGCGATCGCCAGCGGCGACCTGAGTCAGGCGCAGGCGTTGTACCTGCCAGCCCGTGCCGCCTATCAGCGTCTGGCACCGGCGGCGCAACGCCTGGCCGAACTGGACAACAGCATCAACGCCCGCGCCGATTATTTCGAAAAACGCGAGCAGGACCCGGCCTTCGTCGGCTTCCACCGCGTGGAATACGCCCTGTTCCAGCAACGCAGCCTCGACGGATTGAACCCGGTGGCCGAGCGTCTGCTGGGCGACGTCAGCACCCTCAAACAACAACTGCTGGCCCAGTCACTGCTGCCGGAGCAGTTGGTCAACATCGTGGTGCGCAACCTCAACACCTTGGCTGACGTGCGCGCCGCCAGCGGTGAAGAGGAACGCTACAGCCACGGCGATCTCAACGGCTTCGCCAGCAACCTGGAAACCGCACACAAAGTGGCCGAGCTGCTGCGGCCGATGCTGACGAAATCGGCGCCGGATCTGCTGCCGAAAATTGATGCCGCGCTGAGCGATTTCGACACCGTACTGAGCAGCTTCAAGGTCAAGGACGGCTACGCCACTTACGACACCGTCAGCGGCGAACAACGTAAACAGATCGCCGACAAGGCCAGGGCACTTGCCCACGCCCTGGATGGCATTGATCCCGCCCTCGGCCTCTCCGGCCTGTAAGCAGAAGACGAATACCGATGAAAGATTTGCAAAACCTCGATCTGCAACGTCGCCGCCTCCTGATGGGCATGGGTGTCGCCGGTGTCGCACTGGCCGGTTCGGCCCTGAGTTGCCCCGCCATGGCTGCGGCGCCGGCGCAAGTCACCGAAGCGCCGAGCAGCGACAAGACCGAAGACCGTCACGATTTCCATGGTGTGCACCAGACCGGCATCGTCACCCCGCGTCCGGCGTCCGGCATGTTCGTTTCCTTTGACGTACTGGCCAGCGATCGCGAAGACCTCGAGCGTCTGTTCCGCACCCTCAACGAACGCATCGCGTTCCTGATGACGGGCGGCCCGGTGGCGCAGATCGACCCGAAACTGCCGCCGCCGGATTCCGGCATCCTCGGCCCGGTCGTGACCCCGGACAACTTGACCATCACCGTGTCGGTAGGTGACTCGTTGTTCGATGAGCGCTTTGGTCTGGCCGCCGCTAAACCCAAGCGCCTGCAACGCATGGTCGGTTTCCCCAACGATGCGCTGGAGGCCGATTGCTGCCACGGCGACTTGGGCCTGCAGTTCTGCTCGAACACCGCCGACACTAACATTCACGCGCTGCGCGACATCGTCAAGAACCTGCCGGATCTGTTGCTGGTGCGCTGGAAGCAGGAAGGCAGCGTGCCGCCGCAAGCCCCGGCCAAACCGGGAGTGCCGGCCCAATCGGCGCGCAACTTCCTCGGTTTTCGCGACGGCTCGGCCAACCCCGATTCCAACGACGCCAAGGCGATGGACACGATTGTCTGGGTGCAACCAGGCAGCGATGAACCCGCCTGGGCGGCGCATGGCAGCTATCAAGCGGTGCGGATCATCCGCAACTTCGTCGAACGCTGGGACCGCACGCCGCTGCAAGAACAGGAAAGCATCATCGGCCGGGTCAAGACCACGGGCGCACCGATGGGCGCCCGGCACGAAACCGAGGTTCCGGATTACAGCAAAGACCCGGAAGGCAAGCTGACCAAGCTCGACGCGCACATTCGCCTGGCCAACCCGCGCACCGCCGCGAGCCAGGCCAACCTGATCCTGCGCCGGCCGTTCAACTACTCCAACGGCGTGAACAAGAACGGCCAGCTCGACATGGGCCTGCTGTTCATCTGCTACCAGGCCGACCTGGAAAAAGGCTTCATCACCGTACAGACCCGGCTCAACGGCGAACCGCTGGAGGAATACCTCAAACCGGTCGGCGGCGGTTACTTCTTCACCCTGCCGGGTGTCACCGGCGACAAGGACTTCATTGGTCGCTCGCTGCTCAACGCCACCCACCCCAAAACAGCTGCCTAACCATAAAAAACCTCGGAGCCGCTCCATGAAAAAGTCGCCACTCGCGTTACTGCTGACCCTCGGTTTGCTCAACACCCCACTGTCGGCGTTCGCCGCGACCGCGCCGCTGGACCTGGTCGGCCCGGTGTCGGACTACAAGATCTACGTCACCGAGCAGCTGGATGAGCTGGGCAGCCACACCAGACAATTCACCGATGCGGTGAAGAAAGGCGATCTGGCCACCGCGCAAAAGCTCTACGCGCCGACCCGCGTCTACTACGAGTCGATCGAACCGATTGCCGAGCTGTTCAGCGACCTCGATGCGTCCATCGACTCCCGGGTCGACGACCATGAAAAAGGCGTAAAGGCCGAAGACTTCACCGGTTTCCATAGCCTCGAATACTCGCTGTTCTCGGAGAAGAGCACCGAAGGTCTGAGCGCCCTGGCGGACAAACTGGACAGTGATGTGAAAGACCTGCAAACCCGCGTCGCCGGCCTGACCTTCCCGCCGGAAAAAGTCGTCGGTGGTGCCGCCGTGCTGCTCGAAGAAGTCGCCGCGACCAAGATCTCCGGTGAAGAAGACCGCTACAGCCACACCGACCTGTACGACTTCCAGGGCAACATCGACGGTGCGAAGAAAATCGTCGACCTGTTCCGTCCGCAGATCGAGAAACAGGACAAGGCGTTTGTCGCCAAAGTCGACAAGAATTTTGCCACCGTGGACAAGATCCTCGCCAAATACAAGACCAGGGACGGTGGTTTCGAGACGTATGACAAAGTCAAAGACAACGACCGCAAGGCGCTGGTTGGCCCGGTCAATACCTTGGCGGAAGACCTTTCCACGTTGCGTGGCAAGCTCGGTCTGAACTGATTTGATGTAGAGACTTTCAGGGCCCCATCGCGAGCAGGCTCACTCCTCCAGTTGGAATGCATTCCCCTGTAGAAGTGAGCCTGCTCGCGATAGCGGTTTCAACCGCCCTGAATAACCTGAAGGTTTACAAAATCCGGTAGAGCAACCGCTCAATCCGCACCCTGCTCACCCGCTTCAAAAACTTCGCCACCGCCGCCGGGTACTCCGGCAAGGTCTCCAGGTTCTGGAAGCTGGCAATTCGCGTGGTGTTGCGGAAAATCTCCTCCAGTTCCTTCGCCCGTGGTGCCAGCCATTCGCCTTGCGGGTCATCAATCAGCAGCGCATTTTCCAGGTCGAGACGGAACGCCCGTGGATTGAGGTTGTTGCCGGTCAGCAAGGTATAACGCTGATCGATCCACATGCCCTTGAGGTGATAGGTGTTGTCACCATCCCGCCACAGGTGCAGGTTCAACTGGCCGCTGTCGATGTTGCGCTGATGCCGCTTGGCAAAGCGGCGCAGGCTGATCTCGTACAGATACGGCAGCGCCGCGATCACCTTGAACGGTTCGCTTGGCGGGATGTAGAAGTCATTGGCGGTTTTGTCGCCGACCACAATGTCAATCTTCACGCCACGGGCCAACGCACGGTTGATCTCGCGAATCACTCCCAGCGGCAGGTTGAAGTACGGCGTACAGATCGTCAGTTGCTGTTGCGCGCTGGCGATCAACTCAAGGATCGCCCGGTTCAGCGGGTTGTTCTTGCCCACGCCGAGTAACGGACTCACCGACAGACCGGTGTGCGCCGTGCTGCCGGCTGCAGTGTCGTAAGTCGCGTATTTGAGCCGGCTGCGCAGGTCACCGATGTCGTTGCGCAGGCTGCGGGTGGTCGGCAGGTTCGGCAGGTCGAGGCGATGCACAGCCTTGGATTCGATCAGGCCATGCTTGACCAGATGATGCATCGAGTCCGCCAGTTCGCGGCTGTGCAGCACATGGTAACGGTCGAACCGGTACTTTTCGAACTTGTGCAGGTAGACGTTGTTCAGGCTCGCGCCGCTGTAGACCACGCAATCGTCGATGACAAAGCCCTTCAGATGCAGGACGCCGAACAGCTCGCGGGTTTGCACCGGCACGCCGTACACCGGCACTTCGCTCTGGTGCGTGCGGGTCATTTCCTGATACCACGCCGAATTCCCCGGCTGTTTGCCCGCGCCGATCAGGCCACGCTGAGCCCGCAGCCAGTCAACCACCACGGCAATTTCAAGCTCTGGGCGCTTGAGTTTGGCGGCGTGCAAGGCATCGAGAATTTCCTGACCGGCCTCGTCCTGTTGCAGATACAACGCGACGATGTAGATGCGCCGGGTCGCCGTGGCGATTTTCTCCAGCAGGCTACGACGAAACTCGGCGGCGCCGGACAGAATGGTCACGGCCTCGGCGGTCAGCGGGAAGCTGCGCAGTTTGGGCAGCAGAGAACGTTTGAAAAGCAACGGCATAGGGCTCGCAATGGGTCGAATCCGAAGAACCCGAGAGCTTACACCATCACTCGGTTCGGGTCTCGTAAGTGTCTGTAATGAAGCCTTCGCGAGCGAGCTCGCTCCTGCATTTGAAATGCAATCCCCTGTGGGAGCGAGCCTGTTCGCGAAAGCGATCAAAAAACAACACTTGACCAAGGAGAACGATCGTTCTACTGTTGGCCGCATGAACGAAATCACAGACACCTCGACCCGCGACATCATTCTGGATGTCACCGAAAAGCTGATCTACAAGAGTGGCATCGCTGCCACCGGGATGGATCTGCTGGTGAAAACCGCCGGCGTCTCCAGAAAAAGCATCTACCGCTACTTCGCCAACAAGGAGGAGCTGACCGTCGCCGCTTTGCAACGCCGCGATGTGCGCTGGATGCATTGGTACCGAAATGCTGTCGATCAGGCCGAAACCCCGGCCAAGCGCCTGATCAACCTGTTTACCGTACTCAAGGGCTGGTTCGCCTCGGAAGGCTTCCGTGGCTGTGCCTTTATCAATACCAGTGGCGAGACCGGTGATCCTCAGGACCCGGTGCGCCAGGTCGCCAAAGACCACAAACAGAAGCTGCTCGACTACCTGTGCGAGCTGTGTACCGAACATGGCGCCGAAGATCCGCAATTGCTGGCCAGACAATTGCTGATCCTGATTGACGGTGCCATTACCGTAGCGCTTGTGATGGGTGATCACAGTGCCGCTGATAATGCGCAATGCATGGCGCGTAAGTTATTGGACCTGTAACGCCTTAAATAAGCCGGACACGTTGTTTAACTATTAATGAGATCGGGAGACTGAACATGTCTACTGCAGCCCAGGTACGTCCGCCATTACCCCCCTTCAACCGTGAATCGGCGATTGAAAAAGTTCGCCTGGCCGAGGATGGCTGGAACTCCCGCGACCCGGAAAGAGTGTCGCTGGCCTACACCCTCGACACGAAATGGCGCAACCGCGCCGAATTCGCCAACAACCGCGAAGAAGCCAAAGCCTTCCTGACCCGCAAATGGGCCAAGGAACTGGACTATCGCCTGATCAAGGAGCTCTGGGCCTACTCGGACACCCGCATCGCCGTGCGCTACGCCTACGAATGGCATGACGACTCCGGCAACTGGTTCCGCTCTTATGGCAATGAAAACTGGGAATTCGATGAGCATGGCCTGATGTTCCAGCGCTATGCCTGCATCAACGACATGCCGATCAAGGAAAGCGAACGCAAGTTCCACTGGCCGCTGGGCCGACGTCCGGATGATCATCCGGGGCTGTCGGACCTCGGTCTGTAAGTTCACGCAGATCCAATTGCAGGAGTGAGCCTGCTCGCGACAGCGTCTGAACACTCAACCTGAATGTTGACTGACACGCCGCCATCGCGAGCAGGCTCACGCCTCCAGGAGATTTGTTGGATTCAGGCGATGGCGGCCGTCTTTTCGGCCTCAAGCTCGCGCACTAGCGGCAACACCCGCCGGCCGAAATACTCCACCTCCTCCTGAAAGTGCAGAAACCCCGCCAGCACCAGATCCACGCCCACCGCTTTCAACGCCACAATCCGCTCGGCAATCTGCAACGGCGTGCCGATCAGGTTGGTCTTGAAGCCATCGTTGTATTGCACCAGGTCCTCGAAGGTCGACTTCGCCCAGTTGCCCTCACCTTCCGGCGAGGCCCTGCCCGCCTGCTTTGCGGCGTCACCAAAGGCATTCACCGCTTCCGGATCGGCCTGATCAATGATCTGCGCCAGCACGGCCCGCGCCTCTGCTTCGGTGTCACGTGCAATGACGAAGGCATTGACGCCGATCTTCACCGAGTGATTATTCGCCGCGGCTTTGGCGCGAATGTCATCGACCTGGGCCTTGATCCCTTCGACACTGTTGCCGTTGGTGAAATACCAGTCCGACACCCGCGCCGCCATGTCGCGCGCTGCCCGTGAACTGCCGCCCTGGAAGATCTCCGGACGCCCCACCGGTTTCGGCTTGAGGCTGTAATGGTCAAACCGGTAGAAGTCGCCACGGAAGGTAAAGTTGTCCTCACTCCAGATCCCGCGCAACGAACGGATAAATTCCTCGGAACGCCGATAGCGCTCGTCGTGTTCCAGCCAGTGCTCGCCAATCGCCTGAAACTCGCCCTTGAACCAGCCACTGACGATGTTCACGGCAATACGGCCATTGGTCAGTTGGTCGATAGTCGCCAGCTGTTTCGCCGCCAGTGCCGGTTGCCACGGCCCCGGCAGAATGGCCGCGATCACCTTGAGTTTGTGGGTGGCGGCCAGCAGCGCGTGACTGAACGCCACCGATTCATGCTGGAACTCAGCGCCATAGCCGGCGGTGAAGCGAATCTGTGTCAGCGCATATTCAAAACCTGCCGCCTCGGCGAGTTGCGCCAGTTTGCGGTTGTAGTCGATGCCCCAGTCGGTACGCTGCTCGATCTTGCTGACCACCAGCCCGCCACTGACGTTCGGTACCCAGTAGGCGAATTTCACCGCGTGCTTGCTCATTGGCGTGTCCTCGGGACATTGGGAAGGTCAAGGTGTCAGAGCAGCAAGCGTGCCAGCGTGCAAATGCCCGTTTTTATTGGGCTTGAGACTGATGGAGATGCATGGTTGGAGGGTGATTTGTTGTCGCGGTGTTGGTTGGGCAACAGTTCAATAGCCTGTGGCTGTTCAGCCCTCATCGCTGGCACGCCAGCTCCCACAGGGATCTCTAGCGCACACACATATGGCGGACATGCCGAAACCTGACGGAGCTGGCTTGCCAGCGATCGGGCCTTATGGGTCGCCGCAACAACTGGAAATGAGTAACATGTCGGCCCTTCCCGCAGCCCGTCTGCGCCCTGCCGAATAAGCCGATTCCATGCCTTTCGAACTCAGCGTTGACCTCACCACCCTCGCCATTCTTGCCCTCGTCGCATTCATTGCCGGTTTCATCGACGCCATTGCCGGCGGTGGCGGCCTGCTGACCACACCAGCGCTGCTGACTGCCGGCCTGCCGCCACACCTGGTGCTGGGCACCAACAAACTGAGTTCGACCTTCGGTTCGGCCACCGCCAGTTTCACTTTCTACCGGCGCAAGCTATTCCACCCTCGGCAGTGGACGCACGCCATCGTCGGCACGCTGGTCGGTGCGCTGACCGGTGCGATCGTCGCCCATTACCTGCCGGCGGAATGGCTGAACAAAATGCTCCCGGTGATCGTGTTTGCCTGCGGCCTGTACCTGTTGTTCGGCGGCACACCGAAAGCGCCACTGGACAGCGACGCACCGATCAAAAAGAAATGGCAATCGAGCCAGGGTTTCAGTCTCGGCTTCTATGACGGCGTGGCCGGTCCGGGCACAGGTGCATTCTGGACGGTCAGCAGCCTGTTGCTCTACCCGATCGACCTGGTCAAGGCCAGCGGCGTGGCGCGCAGCATGAACTTCGTCAGCAATATTGCGGCGCTGTCGGTGTTCGTGTTTTCCGGGCAAGTGGACTGGATCATCGGCCTGAGCATGGGCCTGTCGGTGATGGTCGGCGCGTTCTTCGGTGCGCGCACCGCAATCAGCGGTGGCGCCAAATTCATCCGTCCGGTGTTCATCACCGTGGTGTTGGGTCTGACCGTGCGCCTAGCCTGGCAGCACTGGTTCAGCGTGGCCTAAGCGCCGCGCCACGTAGACGTCGATCAGGTAACGGGCAATCGATTTGGACGCCGGCAATGGCGGCAAATCGTGCACGTTGAACCACTGGGCGTCTTCGATCTCGTCTTCCTGGCAGACAATCTCGCCACCGGCGTACTCGGCATGGAAGCCGAGCATCATCGAATGCGGAAACGGCCAGCACTGGCTGCCCATGTACTGAATGTTCTTGACCTCGATCTGCACTTCTTCGCGCACTTCACGAATCAGGCAATCCTCGGCCGACTCCCCCGGCTCGGCAAATCCGGCCAGCGTACTGTAGACCCCAGTGACGAAACGCGGTGAGCGCGCCAGCAGGACCTCGTCGCCCCGGGTGACGAGCACGATCATGCTCGGCGAAATGCGCGGGTAATTGCGCAGTTCGCACGGCTGGCAATGCATCGCCCGCTCCCGCGGCACCTGCGTCATGGCCTGCCCGCAATTGCCGCAAAAACGATGCTCCCGCGCCCAGGTGCCGATCTGTGCGGCATAACCCAAAACTTTGTAGACCGTGTGATCGCCATCGAGCATGAACGCCCGCAGACCTTTCCAGTTGCACCCCGGCACCTCGCTGACACTGTGCAACTCCAGCAGGTACACCGGCTCGCCATCGAGATGGCCAATGCCGTGTTCGGCGAGGATCGACAAGTCCTGACGCTTGAGCCATTCCCGCGGGAACAGCGCGCCGTTGTCATCGAACAAAAACCCTTCAGGGCTGCGCGCCACGGCCCAGCCGCCGGGATGATCGGTGTCCAGTACTGCAGTGGTCCAGCGAGATGTCATGGTTTCTCAATCCAGAAATTCGGGTTTCAGTTTGCTCATATGGGCGGCCATGGCCACGCGCAAGTCGGTGGATTGCAACATGGCGGCGTTCCAGGTGGCAACGTATTCAAGGCCATCGTCGATGCGATGGTCGCGCATGTAGCTGATCATTTCCTTGGTGCCTGTGACGGCAATCGGCGACTTGGCTGCAATCTCGCGAGCGATGTCGAACACGCCCTCGAGCAACGCGTCCTTGTCGCCATAGACACGATTGACCAACCCCATGCTCCGCGCCTCATCAGCACCAAAGGTGCGACCGGTGTAAGCCAGTTCACGCAGCATGCCGTCTCCGATGATCCGCGGCAACCGTTGCAACGTGCCAACATCGGCGGCCATGCCGAGATCGATTTCTTTGATCGAGAACTGCGCGTCTTCGGCAGCGTAACGCATGTCACAGGCAGCGATCAGGTCGATCGCCCCGCCAAGGCAATAGCCCTGAATCGCCGCCAGCACCGGTTTACGGCAGTTGTCGACCGCGTTGAACGAAGCTTGCAAGGCGAGAATCTTGCGGCGTAGCAGGCGCGCATTACGGCCGACGTCCTTGCCCAGTTCATTGGCGACGCCGGCGAGCATCATCAGGTCGATACCGGAGGAAAAATGTTTACCGTTGCCACTGAGCACCACCACGCGCACTTCATCGGTGTCATCGACCCACTGAAAAATCTCGACGATCTCACTCCAGAACGCCGCGTTCATCGAATTGATCTTCTCCGGACGATTGATCTGCACATGAGCGATATTGTCGGCCAGTTCGACGCTGAAGGCGGAGTATTGAGACATGGCAGTGATCCTTTACCGGACAGAAAGAGAGGTCCGAACTATAACAAGGCATCACCGTGGCGGTTCGGCCAAATGCGGGACTGTGGAAACCACAGGGCGAAGCAGGCACTGCGCAAGACTGCATCCTTTTAGCCTTGCCTCTGAAAAACAAAATCAAAAAATCGCAACCCTCGGCACACCTACAGGAAACAAGCACACCCACCGAGCCTGGTCGACTGCCAGCCGCCAGCAGCCGGTCTCCCACAATGACCGAACCAGCCACTAGGCCGAGTGTCAGCTCGCGTGCTCTTGATCTTGATCTTCAGGCCCCTTCGGCAGGCTGAGTGGAGGGATTCATCCGGGGGCAGGCGCGCAGCGCCGTTTGGCGAAGCCAAACACATCGAGAGGAGGTGCAGCGAAGCAAACCGGAGGCGATGCGCCCGGATGGATCCCGGAGCGAAGGAACCCCGAGCCCAAGCGAGCGGGCCGAACGCCGGGGCAAGCCCTTTTTTGCTTACTTTTTTGAGGCGTTTCGGTACGTGTCAAGGTAACTGTCGCCTTGGTCTTACGGTTGCTAGTCCATTGCGCCCTTAATTTCAGGGCGCTCAGGATTTAAGTAAACGGCATCTGCCAGCTTCCAGTTGCGTGTGCGAGTGCTCCACCGGCTTGGGTTAGTTCGCCTGGCATCCTCATAAAGCTCTGCCCTGGCTTGTAATAGGGCGGTTGCTTTGCCCTCGTGCCGTTGGTTTGGCGTGACGTATTTCAGGGCACTGTGGCGGTGATCTTCGTTGTACCAATCGATGAAATTCTGCACCCAAAGCCTTGCATCAGTGACCGTATCAAATGGTTGATCCGGCCAAAGCGGGCAATACTTTGCGGTGCGAAAAAGTGCTTCGGCGTAAGCATTGTCATTGCTCACCCTTGGCCGACTAAAAGAAGGCTCTACGCCCAGCGCGACCATGCTTTCACGCAGCAAAGAACCTCTCATCACGTGTCCGTTATCTGAGTGCAACACCAGCGGACGACCTGCCGTCTGTTCGCGTAAACATCCCTTTCTGAGCAGTTCACAGGCGTGTTCGGCGCTCTCCACTTCGTGGACTTCATTGGCGACCAGTTTGCGACTGTAGACGTCCTTGACCATGTACCAGTAGAAAAAACGGCCCTTCACTGTGCTCGGCAACCAGGTGATATCCCAGCACCACACCTGATTGGGGCCATCAGCGCGATGCGTCGTCAGTACTCTTCGTTTTGGGGCTTTGGCCCGGCCGCGACGGACGTTTTGATTGGCGGCTTTCAACACACGATAAAACGTCGATTCCGAAGCTAGATAAATGCCTTCATCAGCCAGCTTAGGCACGATTTGGTGCGGGGTCAGGCTGGCGTAGCCAGCCTGATTGGCAGCATCCAGCACCGCTTGACGCTCCGTATCATTGAGCTTGTTAGCCGGAGCTGCACGTTGAGCCAGCTGTCGCCCGTCACATTCAGTGTGTTGCCAGCGTTGAACTGTGCGCAGGCTCAGACCCAGTTCATTGCAAGCGCGATATCGACGAGCGCCATTCAGCACTGCGTCGGCAATCAACTTCATGGCTTGCGTACGATCAGAGGCGTTGATCAGTCTTCCTTGTCCTTGCCCCAGATCGCATTGGCTTTTTTTCTGAGCTCCAGCAACGCCACCGCCTCTGCACGACTGGCATCAGACTGAATCAGTTGGCGCTCAAGTATTTTGATGCGCCGTTGCTCGGCCGTTTTTGAAGTTCGAGAGGTGAGATCAACAACGGGATTAGCGTTTTGGCATGCCACTCGCCACTGTTGGATTTGCTCAGGGTAAATGCCTTTGATTCGGCAGTATTGAGAGATCTCGACCTCGCTCAACGGCGCGGTTTCCATGACGGCATTGAATTTATCGGCGCTAGACCATTGGTCACTGGTCTTGCCGTTTCCCGGAACGATCAAGCCTTTATCTCTAGCCATTTGTCTCCAGTTTCGCAGTGACTGTGGCGTGAGATTGAGTGCAGCGGCAAGTTCCGCCACTGATCGATTGAGGGGCGGCATCATTTGCAGAACGACCCAATCTTTGAAGTCGTTGTCGTAGCGTTTGCCCATTTTGGACATGGTTATTCACCTTCGCCCTCTTGATTATTTGAGTCAATCAATAAGGGCGACAGGTAGCCTGACACGGAGGGGTTTGTCAAAAAAGTGAGTCGCCGTAAGGGCGAAACCGCCAGCCGCCACACCCGAAGCAACGGATATTCACACCCCCCGACCAGAGCATGGTCGGCCCAAAGGCCGCCAAGATCACCGGGCCAACCGCCGAAGCCCAAGCAACATCCCCCCCGCCCCCAACACCATCACCCCAAGAAACAAAGGATAAGAAACCCACCAGGGCGTCCCCGCCGTCATCATGCTGAACTCCGACATCCCGCCAATGCTCGCAACCAGGTTCAACGGCAAAAACACCACATTGATCAACGTCAGCTTGCGCAACAGATTATTCATGCTGTTGTTCATCAAATTGCCCCGCGCATCAATCAGCCCGGAAAACACCGTCGAGTAGATTTCCGCCTGCTTGTAGCACTGGTTGTTCTCGATGATCAGATCATCAATCAACCCGATCGCCTCACTGCCGAAATGCTGCTTCTCGGCATGATTGCGCAACCGCGTCAGCACCGCGCCATTACTGTGCAAGGCATTGATGTAATAAATCAGGCTCTCACTGAGATTGAACATCTGAATCAGATGCTGGTTCTGCATCGAAGCATTGAATTTCTGCTGCAACTCGCGAGCGACCAGCTTGATCACCTTCAAGTGCCCCAGGT
Source organism: Pseudomonas monsensis (assembly GCF_014268495.2). Classification (NCBI taxonomy): domain Bacteria; kingdom Pseudomonadati; phylum Pseudomonadota; class Gammaproteobacteria; order Pseudomonadales; family Pseudomonadaceae; genus Pseudomonas; species Pseudomonas monsensis. The sequence continues at coordinate 3,555,271 of NZ_CP077087.1, forward strand.
AGTGATGAATATTGTTGAACAGCAGATCAAGCAACACATCCAGCGGGGTGTTCAACGGCTGCCGGGAACCGAGGCCATGCAAGGGTGTGTCGTCAGTGGCAATCACCAGCAATTGCCCGGGCGCAAACAGCAGACCGCATGAAGACACCTCAAACGCCAGGCTGCCACCGCCAGAATAGTTCTCCGGCCGCTTCCAGATCAGGAACAGATGATCGGGGTGAAACTCGATCCGCGATACCTCGTCCGGATCCAGCGCCGAGGCCAGCGCGTGCTCGTCGACCTTGAAATGGCTGTGCAGCAAGTCACGTTCGGCGGCGTCCGGGTTGCTGAACAGCATCACCTCGGCGTCCAGTCGCTCTACCCGCTGCAAGGCGCCGTGGCTCAATGCGAAACTGTTGATCATCGGCAGGTCACCAGGCCTGGCCGCGACGCTTCAGTTCCAGCCGTCGCACGAACTCTTCCAGTACCAGTGAATACAGATCGTCCTGCAAATACGCGTCTTCGATGCCGGCGTCGAGGTTGGGGTTGTCGTTGACTTCGATCACCACCACCTTGTCGCCGGCCTGTTTCAGATCGACGCCGTAGAGACCGTCGCCAATCAGGTTGGCCGTCTTCACCGCCAACTCGACCACTGCCCGGGGCGCCTCGTGCACCGCCAGCGTCCGGCACTCGCCGTTGACGTCCTGGCCCTTGGCCTTGTGGTTATAGATCTGCCAGTGGCCCTTGGACATAAAGTACTGGCAGGCGAAGATCGGTTTGCGGTTGAGCACGCCGATGCGCCAGTCGTACTCGGTGTAAAAAAACTCCTGGGCCAGCAACAGCACCGAGTGCTCGAACAGCTCGGCGGTGGCTTCGAGCAAGGCTTGCTGGCTCTCGACCTTGATCACACCACGGGAAAAACAACCATCGGGAATCTTCAGCACCAAGGGAAACCCGAGGCGCTCGCCCACCCGCTCGAAGTCTTCGGGTCGCTCCTTGTAGAGAATTTCGGTGGCGGGCATGCCCAGTTGATGGCTGTTGAGCAAGTCGGTCAGGTAGACCTTGTTGGTGCAGCGCAGAATCGACGTCGGGTCATCCATCACCACCAGCCCTTCGCTTTCAGCCTTTTTCGCGAAGCGGTAAGTGTGGTTGTCGACGCTGGTGGTTTCGCGGATCAGCAAACCGTCGTACTCGGCCAGGCGCGCATAGTCCTTGCGCTCGATCAGTTCGACATCAATGCCCATGGTCTTGCCGACCCGGACGAAATTCTCCAGCGCTTTGGCGTTGGAAGGCGGCAAGGCTTCTTGCGGATCGTGCAAGATCGCCAGGTCATAACGCGCCACTTGCGGAGAACGCGGAACACGCCAGATTTTACGGCTGAAGCCATCCAGCGCATTGGCAAACTGATCTTCCTGATCATCGCGCAACTTATGCAACGCGCCGGACTTTATACCTTCGATGTGCCAGCCGTTAGTTCGACCGAACTCCACTAACAGGATCGGACACGGAAACACTTCAAACAACTGCCGGGCCAAATCCTGCAGCGGTTCGATATGCGTCCGGCCGAAATACAGGGTCAGGGTAAAGCCTTCGGTATCGCTGTAGAGATGATGACTGAGGGCTTTTTCGAGGGTTTTATCCAGGTCGTCCAGTGCCAGCCCGTACAGCGACTTCCGGGTCAGTTCACTGATCGTGCGTACTGACGGAATCACCTTGTGCCCGCGGGCTTCGGCCAACAGCGAGCAGTAATAACCGTGGCCCAGGTACTTGTAACTGCGGCACAGATTGATCACCTGCACCCGCTTGCCGGGTTCGGCTTCGCGGGTCTGTTCCAGATATTCCTGGGCGGTGACGATGCCTTCGCTGGGAAAATACGAGGCCCAGTCTTCCTTGCGTTCGACAATGATCAGCACTTGACTGGAAGTTCTCGCCGTTGAATTTAAATAAGTTGCCGCCGGCAAACTTTGCTCGGATACTTCGCGCCAATGACCCTGTACCGCTGACATAGAGATTGATCCGTTGGAGAACAAGACCATTTCTATTAAGCACGAAGTTTTTCGAAAGTCCCGTTTCGTTACGCAACTTTTACGGTGGTCATATGAGTGCTGTTTTTCGTCTGGCGGTAGTTGAAGATTTGCCGGCGCTGCTGGCATTGGAAATGCAATGTTTCACCACGGACCGGCTCACGGCGCGCAGTTTTCAGTGGATGATTACTCGCGCCCATGGCCAGTTGCTCGTGGCGGAGCGCGAAGGCCAATTGCTCGGTTACGCCTTGGTCCTGTTTCATCGTGGCACGTCGCTGGCGCGGTTGTACTCCATCGCGATCGCCAGCGAGGCGCGCGGCGGCGGATGGGGCAAGCAACTGCTGCAACGCATCGAAGCCATCGCCCTGGAACACGATTGCGCCTACCTGCGTCTTGAGGTGCGGATCGACAACCCCGCCGCCATTGCCCTGTACGAACGTAACGGCTACCGGCGCTTTGCCCTGATACACGATTACTACGAAGACCATGCCGACGCCTTGCGCCTGGAAAAACGCATTCTTCAGCATCGCGACTCACGCAACATAAAGGTGCCCTACTACCCGCAAACCACTGAATTCACCTGCGGCCCGGCCTGCCTGTTGATGGCCATGGGCGCGTTGCAATCGCAGCGCTTGCTGGAGCGACGCGAAGAATTGCAGCTCTGGCGTGAAGCAACCACAGTGTTCATGACCTCCGGGCACGGTGGCTGCAGCCCGCAAGGTCTGGCGCTGGCCGCGTGGTGCCGCGGCTTTCGCGTGCGCTTGCAAGTCAGCCTGGCAGGTCCCCTGTTTCTCGACGGCGTGCGCGATGCGCATAAAAAAGACGTCATGCGCCTGGTCCATGAGGAATTCACCGCGCAGCTGGCAGAGACCGATGTCGAGTGTCTGATCGGTACACCGCTGGATCTACCCCGCTTGCTGGATACGGGCGGGCAGCCTCTGGTGTTGATCAGCAGTTACCGGCTGACCCGCTCCAAGTCGCCGCACTGGGTGGTGGTGACCGACTGCGACGAAGATTTCGTTTACCTGCATGACCCCGATGTCGATCACAGCCAGCATCGGCAGCCCATGGACTGCCAGCATGTACCGGTCAGTCATGGCGAGTTCGAGAAGATGTGCCGGTTTGGCCGGGGCAAGTTGCGGGCGGCGGTGGTGTTGTATACCCGCGAGCAATGAGCAGGATCGCTTTTGTGGCGAGGGGATTTATCCCCGTTGGGTCGCGTAGCGGCCCCCTGTGAGAAGCAGGTGACTGCTGCGCAGTCCAACGGGGATAAATCCCCTGGCCACAGTTAGGTGGATTGCCTCCTTGGGAGGTGTTACTTCAGGCCGAGTTTGTAGAGTGATCCATTCTCTTCATCCGTCAGCACATACAAGTAACCGTCCGGCCCTTGGCGCACATCGCGAATCCTCTGTTTCAGCTCGCCCAGCAACCGCTCTTCATGCACCACCTTGTCGCCATCGAACTGCAGGCGAATCAGCTCCTGAGTCGCCAGCGCGCCGATAAACGCGTTGTGTTGCCACGGTTTGAAGCGGTCACCGTCATAGAACGTCATGCCGCTGACGCCCGGCGACTTTTCCCAGACATGATGCGGCGCGACCGTGCCTTCAGCGGTTTCACCCTGCGCTTCGGGAATCGGTTGCATCGAGTAGTTGATGCCGTGGGTCGCCAACGGCCAACCGTAGTTTTTCCCGCGTTCAATGATATTCACCTCATCGCCACCCCGAGGCCCGTGCTCGTTTTCCCACAGGGTGCCCGTCCATGGGTTGAGTGCCGCGCCCTGCGGGTTACGAATGCCATAGGCCCAGATCTCCGGGCGCACGCCGGACTGGCCCACGAATGGATTGTCGTCCGGCACTCTGCCGTCGGGATAGAGACGTACGATCTTGCCCTGCAATTTGTCGAGGTCCTGTGCGGTCGGCCGATCGTTGTTCTCGCCCAGGGTGATAAACAGATAACCGTCGCGATCGAACACCAGACGCGAGCCGAAATGATTGCCCACCGACAACTTCGGCTCCTGACGAAAGATCACCTTGAAGTCCTTGAGGCTCTTCAGGTCCTCCGACAAGCGCCCGCGCCCGACCGCCGTCCCGGCCTTGCCCCCTTCAGCACCGCCCTCGGCGTAGGACAGATACACAAGCCGGTCGGCCTTGAAGTCCGGCGACAACACGACATCGAGCAAACCGCCCTGCCCCTTGGCCCAGACTTCCGGGACCCCGTCGATGGGCGCGGACAGCTTGCCGTCGGCCGCGACGACCCGCAGGTTGCCCGGCCGCTCAGTCACCAGCACGCCTTGCCGATCAGGCAAAAAGGCCAGCGCCCAGGGATGCTCCAGCCCTTGGGCCAGAGTGGTGACTTCAAGACTGCCCTGTTCGCTTTGCAGCGCCTTGGGGGCGGCGGCATGTACCGGGACGCTGATCAGCGCGCCGGCGCACAGGCTGGCTAAAAGGGTTTTACGCAACATGCACGATTCCTTTTGTCATTTGAAAGGCTGACAGAACGCGGTCCTGCCGTTCAACGGTTGCTGCCGGTATCCCGCGAGGGCGGGTTGGGAATGAACGTGGGTGGCGTGGCCGGCACTGAGCGAATCGGCTGGCCGTTGCCGATACCGCGGTTCTCTACGGTGGGCTGACGCGGTGTCGGTACGGTGTTCGGCCCGCGCACGGGCGGCGTGCTGGGCTGGGTGCCCTGCATGCTGTTGGGGTTGGCCCGGCGAATCGGGCTGTTATAGGGATTGTTGCTGTTGCCGGCAGGACTTTGCGCAAGCAGCAACGGCGCGGATGGCCTCGGGGCTTCAGCGTGAGCCAGGCCGGCACTGAGAGCCAAGGCAACGATGCCAAGCAGAAAGCGGTTCATGAAGCAGCCTCTCGATGCGCAGGGAATGGGCTGGGGTTGCAGCGTTCGAGTCCACGCTACGCTCAGGGTTCGGATTTGTTAACCCGTCCGCTTTAAACAACATGTAACACGACTTGACTGCTGCGCCTGCTGAAGCGCAGTCAGCGGAAACTTTCGTGGCGCGCTCAAGGTCACCTGATCATCACGTGGAGAACACATCATGGCTCGGGCAATCTGGAAAGGCGCGATCAGTTTCGGTCTGGTTCACATCCCGGTCGCGCTGGTGTCGGCGACCGCCTCGCAAGGCGTCGACTTTGACTGGCTCGACAGCCGCAGCATGGACCCGGTGGGCTATAAACGGGTGAACAAGGTGACCGGCAAAGAGGTCACCAAAGACCATATCGTCAAGGGCGTGGCTTACGAAAAAGGTCGGTATGTGGTGCTCAGCGAGGAGGAAATTCGCTCGGCGCACCCGGTGTCCACCCAGACCATTGATATTTTCTCGTTTGTCGAGGCTGATCAGATTCCCCTGCAAAACATCGATACGCCCTACTACCTGGCACCGGACAAACGGGGCGGCAAGGTCTACGCGCTGCTGCGTGAAACCCTGAGCAAGACCAACAAAGTCGCCCTCGCTCGGGTGGTGCTGCATACGCGCCAGTATCTGGCCGCGCTGATGCCGCTGGAGTCGGCACTGGTGCTGGTGAAGTTACGCTGGCCGCAGGAAGTCCGCGGGCTCGACGAGCTGGATCTGGGCAGCGAAGTGACCAAGCCGCAACTGGCCAAGGGCGAACTGGACATGGCCAGGCGCCTGGTTGAAGACATGAGCGCAGACTGGAAGCCCGAAGACTACAAGGACGAGTTCGAAGCCAAGATCATGGCGCTGGTCGAGAAGAAAGCCCATGAAGGCAAGATCGAGGATGTCGAGACTGTGGGTGGCGAAGAGGAGCGCAAAACGGCGGATGTTATCGACTTGACCGAGCTGCTCAAACGCAGTCTGGGTGGGAAAGCAGCGGCAAAACCCAAGGCAAAATCAGCGAAGCCGGCCAAGGCGGCCCCGGCGAAAAAGACCAAGAAGGCTTCTTGATCACTTGCGCCGATGGTCAGGGCCCCTTCGCGGGCAAGCCCGCTTCGACAGGGGCTGGTGTGATGCGCAGAACTCATTCACAGCGCCAGAACCTGTGGAAGCGGGCTTGCCCGCGAAGGCGGCCCCACAGGCGCCGCGGTCTTCAGATCAGGATGAAGATCGCCAGCAAGCCAGCGAAAATCGCCCATTTCTCCAGGTAATACCGCATGCGGTTGCGTTTTTTCAGCTCTTTGCCGCGCAGGCGAATCTTGTAGATTCTGGTAAACAGACGGTTGATGCCGCCGGTTTTGTCGCCGGCATCATTCGGGGCACCCGCCGCCGACATTACCGTGCGGCTGAACCACCGGTTGAACGCCGCCGCCCAGCGGTACTTCATCGGGCGCTCGATGTCGCAGAACAGGATGATGCGGTTCTTGTCCGTGGCGTTTTCGGCGTAATGGATGAACGTCTCATCGAACACCACCGCCTCGCCGTCGCGCCAGTGGTAGTTCTCACCGTCAACGTTGATGTAGCAACCGGCGTCATTGGGCGTATCCAGGCCCAGGTGATAGCGGTAAGAACCGGCATAGGGGTCGCGGTGCCGTACCAGTTTCGACCCCGGCGGCAGTTCGGCGAACATCGCCGCCTTGATCGAGCCGATGCTTTGCACCAGTTCCGTGGTGCGCGGGCACAGCTTCATCGCCGATGGATGACTTTCGCCGTACCACTTCAGGTAGAAACGCTTCCAGCCGCTTTTGAAGAACGAGTTGAAACCGACGTCATCGTACTGGTTGGAGCGCTTGATCTCGCCGGCACGCAACAGATTCTGGCCTTCTTCGCGGATCTCCTGCCAATGCGCCTGCAACGGGCTGAGATCAGGAAACTCCGCCGGATTCAGGTAAGGCTTGCTGGGGATCTTCGAGAACAAATAAAGGAAGCAGTTGATCGGTGCGAGGAAGGTCGAGTGATCGCTCAGTTGCCGACCCAGTTTGTGACGCACACGCCCCCGCAGGTGAACGTATGCAATGGAAATGACATAAATAGCAGCAATGATGAGTTTCACGGAAATCGTCACACGTCAGAAGTGAACAAACTGCGCACCTGGCGGCTCGGGGCCGGGCGTCTTATGCAGTGGTCTGGAAACAGATGGCACGTCCTTGAGCCGACGCCGGAGTGGGCGCCGGGCGAATGGATGGCATTTTAGCCATACTTTGTAACCGATGGTGAACCTCATCTGTGAAAAACTGTCCGCTGAATCAGCCAAACAGCAGCCGCGGCATCATCGCCCTATCGTTTAAAGAGCCAGACCAGTACAATCGCCGCCAAACTTTACGCGCCCCCCTTGGTTGATGACGGGACTGTCCCGCTTCAGCGCACTTCGACTCGGGCCCAGCGCTCCGGCCGCACCCTCGCAATTTAAGAATGCTTCGCAGGAAAAACTCTTGATTTCTACAGCTAACATCACGATGCAGTTCGGCGCCAAGCCGCTCTTCGAAAACGTTTCGGTCAAATTTGGCGCGGGCAACCGCTACGGCCTGATCGGCGCCAACGGTTGCGGCAAGTCGACCTTCATGAAAATCCTCGGCGGCGACCTTGATCCGTCCGGCGGCCAGGTCATGCTCGAGCCGAACGTGCGTCTGGGTAAATTGCGCCAGGACCAGTTCGCGTACGAAGAATTCACCGTGATCGACACCGTGATCATGGGTCACGAAGAGCTGTGGAAGGTCAAGGCAGAACGCGACCGCATCTACTCACTGGCGGAAATGTCTGAAGAAGACGGCATGGCCGTGGCCGAGCTGGAAACCGAGTTCGCTGAAATGGACGGCTACACCGCCGAATCCCGTGCTGGCGAGCTGCTGCTGGGTCTGGGCATTCCACTGGAACAGCATTTCGGCCCGATGAGCGAAGTCTCCCCAGGCTGGAAACTGCGCGTATTGCTGGCTCAGGCCCTGTTCTCCGATCCCGAAGTGCTGTTGCTCGACGAACCGACCAACCACTTGGACATCAACACCATTCGCTGGCTGGAAAACATCCTGACTCAGCGTAACAGTCTGATGATCATCATCTCTCACGACCGTCACTTCCTGAACAGCGTGTGCACGCACATGGCTGACCTGGATTACGGCGAGCTGCGCCTGTTCCCGGGCAACTACGACGAGTACATGACCGTGGCGACCCAGTCCCGCGAGCAACTGCTGTCGGACAACGCCAAGAAGAAGGCGCAGATTTCCGAGCTGCAATCGTTCGTCAGCCGCTTCTCGGCCAACGCCTCGAAAGCCAAACAGGCCACTTCCCGCGCCAAGGCGATCGACAAGATCCAACTGGCCGAGGTCAAGCCTTCCAGCCGCGTGAGCCCGTTCATCCGTTTCGAGCAGAACAAAAAGCTGCACCGCCAGGCGGTCATGGTCGAAAAGATGGCCAAAGGTTTCGACGGCAAGCCACTGTTCAAGGACTTCAGCTTCCAGGTTGAAGCCGGCGAGCGCGTAGCGATCATCGGTCCGAACGGTATCGGCAAGACCACCCTGCTGCGCACCCTGGTCAATGAACTGACCCCGGATGCCGGTAGCGTCAAGTGGACCGACGCCGCAGAGCTGGGCTACTACGCTCAGGACCACGCGCACGACTTCGAAGACGACGTGACCCTGTTCGACTGGATGGGTCAGTGGACTCAGGGCGAGCAGATGATTCGCGGTACTTTGGGCCGCATGCTGTTCTCCAACGACGAGATCCTCAAGTCGGTCAAGGTGATTTCCGGTGGTGAGCAAGGTCGCATGCTCTTCGGCAAGCTGATCCTGCAAAAGCCGAACGTGCTGATCATGGACGAACCGACCAACCACCTGGACATGGAATCGATCGAGGCGCTGAACCTGGCGCTGGAGAACTACCCGGGCACGCTGATCTTCGTCAGCCACGACCGTGAGTTCGTATCGTCCCTGGCCACGCGCATCATCGAGCTGAGCCCGAATGGCGTGACTGACTTCAGCGGCACTTACGATGACTACCTGCGTAGTCAGGGTGTGGTGCTCTAAGAGCAGCTGCCAGCGTTAAGCCGCGAGCCTCAAGCAAAAGCCCTGTCCATGTGACGGGGCTTTTTGCATTTCAGAGCCAGTAGTTATCCGAGTACCGACACAATCGCGAGCAGGCTATCAGCAACAATCGGGATAGCCAGGAAAATAGTTAGCCTGCTTCCTTTTGTTCCAGCGCCAAGCCATCATGCCGACTCTCCCACCGCCGCCCGCGAACGAGTCCTCATGTCTGCGCAGCAACCGCCCCCGCAGAGCACCATGGCGATCACCCTGCAGATCGTCTCCATCGTGTTCTATACCTTTATCGCTTTCCTCTGCATCGGCCTGCCGATCGCGGTGTTGCCCGGTTACGTCCATGAACAGTTGGGGTTCAGCGCCATTGTGGCGGGGCTGGTGATCGGCTCACAGTACCTGGCCACCCTGCTCAGCCGGCCAATGGCCGGACGCATGTCGGACACCATCGGCACCAAACGCGCGATTGTTTATGGCTTGTCGGGGATTGCGCTCAGTGGCTTGTTGACGCTGATCTCGTCGTTGCTGCAAGACTACCCGCTGCCGAGCCTGCTGATTTTGATTGTCGGACGCCTATTGCTCGGGGTCGCACAGGGCTTGATCGGGGTCGGCACCATCAGTTGGTGCATGGGCCAGCTCGGTGCCGAGCACACCGCAAGGTCTATCGGCTGGAACGGCATTGCCTCCTACGGCGCGATTGCGATTGGCGCGCCGCTGGGCGTGGTCATGGTCGCCGATTACGGTTTTGCCAGCCTCGGCATCGCGCTGTCAGTACTGGCGGCGGGCGCTCTGGTGCTGATCCGCAATAAACCCTCAGTGCCGGTGGTGCGCGGTGAACGGCTGCCTTTTTGGGCAGTGTTCGGGCGCATTGCACCGTTTGGCGCCAGTTTGAGTCTGGCGTCTATCGGTTACGGCACGCTGACTACCTTCATCACTCTGTATTACCTCAATCGGGGTTGGAGCGGCGCGGCGTATTGCCTGACGGTGTTTGGCGTATGTTTCATCGTGTCGCGGCTGCTGTTCATTTCGGCAATCAGTCGTTTTGGCGGATTCAATTCAGCGATTGCCTGCATGACCATCGAAACCGTTGGCCTGGTGCTGTTGTGGCTGGCCCCGTCCACCGCGTTCGCGTTGATCGGGGCGGGCCTGGCGGGTTTTGGCTTGTCGCTGGTGTACCCGGCACTGGGTGTTGAGGCGATCAAGCAGGTGCCCAACTCCAGCCGGGGTTCGGGGTTGGGCGCGTACGCGGTGTTCTTCGATCTGGCGCTGGCGATTGCCGGGCCGCTGATGGGCGCGGTGGCGCTGAATTTGGGGTATTCGTGGATTTTCTTCAGTGCAGCGCTACTGTCGGTGACCGGGCTGGGGTTGACCTTGCTGCTCAAGCGCCGGGCGATGTCTTGACTGGACAGCCCCCTGCAGGAGTGAGCTTGCAAAGGACCAGGATCATTGATCCGCCGTTTGCATCCCCGCCCGACTCGGCTTGCCCAGCGTGCGCGAGAAGAATTGCCCGGCTTCGGAGATCAGGTTGCGGTGGATGTCTTCGCGATCCACGCCGTCGGCGTCGGTGCACAGCGCCGGCATGGCGCGGATCTGCTCTTCGTTGCACGGCGCCATGAACACGAAGTGCCCTGCCCCCGCGAGCAGTTTGAAGTCCGGGGCAGTCGGCAGTTTGCGTGCCAGAGCGGCGGCGTTTTTGTCGAAAGCCACCAGTTTGTCGCCATCGCCGCTGTACAGCAGCACCGGCACATGTACGTCCGCCAGGGTGTGGCGCCCGAACTTCAGACTCAGTGGCGCCATCAGCAGCAGCGCATGCACGCGCGAATCGGCCACTGGCTGCAAGTCATCGCGATCGACGATCAGCTCGCCCTGAGTGTTGCAGGCATCGCGGTCGTCGGGGCGTTCCAGGCAGTAACGGCGCAGACGATCGAGATCCGGCTGCGCGCCAGAGAGGATCAGCGCGGTCTCGCCGCCGGCCGAATAACCAATCACGCCGACCTGATCGGCATTCACGAATGGTGAAAGCATCGGGTCGCCGAGGGTGGCGGTGATCGCTTCGGAAATCTGGATCGGCCGCCCGTAGAGGTTGCTCAACGTGCCGAGTCGGCTGTGGTCTTTGGAGTTGTCGCCGGGATGAATCACCGCGACCACGACAAAACCCTTGCGGGCCAGCGAGGTGGCCAGGTCATGCAGCGCGATGGGGGTGCCGGTGTTGCCGTGGGACAGCATCAACATCGGAAAGCGGCCAATGGCGACCTTGGTGTCTTCGCCAGCCTCGACCTTGTAGCCTTCAAGCAGGCTGGTGTGTTCACGATCGCTGGAAGGATAGAACGCGATGGCGCGCATCGGTTGCAGGTCCAGCGGATCGAGGAATGTCATCTCGTGGTAACCGACACTCCACACGGGGTGTCGCCCGGGCGCGGCATGCACTGAACCGAGGCTGCCAAGCAGGCAAATCAGTAACGTTGCACAAAGACGCATCATGGGATGGCCCACCCTGTGTTACTCAAGCGAAAGATCCTTTATGTTCCGACACGCCCGAAACCCTGAGGTTCGGTGATCCGGCGCGGCGTTGCACGCAGACGTTGATCGTTTGATTGCATAACCCGGGCCAGATTATGCAACAGTCAGAAACAAAAAACTCTGTACCTAGCCCTTGCGGAACCAGAATACAGAGTTTTTTGGGCCTTGCCTGAACATCAGCTGTTCTTTACGCAAGCCTTACGCGGCGGCAAACAGTTGCTCGCTGATCTTCGCTTGAGCGGCGGTCATGGCGTTGTTGCGCACTTCCTCACCATACGCCAGGCCTTCGGCGCGGACGATTTCGATATCGGTGATGCCGAGGAAGCCCAGCACCAGCTTCAGATACTCTTCGTGGGCGATGCCACTGGCCTGGCCAGCATGAATGCCGCCGGAGGTGGAAACGATCACCACTTTCTTGCCACCGCACAGGCCTTCAGGGCCGGCTTCGGTGTAACGGAAGGTCTGGCCGGCGACGGCAACGCGGTCGATCCAGGCCTTGAGCTGGGTCGGCACGGTGAAGTTGTACATCGGTGCCGCGATCACTACGGCGTCAGCGGCGATGAACTCGGCCAGGGTCGAGGCGCTCAGTTCGGCTTCGTGCTGTTGTGCGGCGTTGCGCAGTTCTGCAGTCGTCCCGGCGGCAACCAGGGTGGTCGACGAGAAGTGGCTGATGGCGTCAGCGGCGAGGTCACGGTAAGTCACCACAGCAGTTGGCTCGGCGGCTTGCCAGGCTTTGACGACTTGGCTGCTCAACTGACGGGAAGCCGAGTTGTCGCCCAGAATGCTCGAATCGATATGCAGCAGTTTCATGTGGAATCTCCTGGAATGAATCGCCGGTGGCGACGGAATGGAGACAATCCTACGGAAGAAACCAATAGATGATTAGCCGCCGACAATGCGATAGTTCGTCCCACTGATAGAACAGTTGGATATCACCATGCAAGATCTCAACGATCTCTACTATTTCGCCAAGGTGGTCGAAGCCGGTGGCTTTGCGGCGGCCGGCCGTTTGTTGGGCATTCCCAAGTCGCGCCTGTCGCGACGCATTGCCGAACTGGAAGAACGCCTCGGCGCACGTTTGCTGCAACGCACCACGCGCCAGTTGAACCTCACCGCGGTTGGCGAACGCTATCTGCGCCACTGCCAGGCCATGTTACTGGAAGCGGAAATGGCCGATGAAGCCGTCGCCAGCATGTCCAGCGAACCGCGTGGGCGCCTGCGGGTGTCCTGCCCGACCGGTCTGGCGCGGGAAATGTTGCCGTGGGTGATCAGCGATTTTCTCGGCAAATTCCCCCAGGTGCAGCTGGAAGTGGTCCTGCTGAACCGGCGGGTGGACCTCGTGGCCGAGGGCTTCGATGTCGCGCTGCGAGTACGCGAATCGGGTGACGAAGACCCGCTGCTGGTCACCCGGCGCCTGCGCCAGGCGCAGACAGTCGTGGTGGCGAGCCCGGCGTTCGCCGAGCGGCAGTCGATCAGCCATCCGCAGGATTTGAAGAACCTGCCGGTGCTCGGCGCACTGGAAGCCGATCGCCTGGTCCATGTGCGCCTGCTCGACCAGCACGGCAAAAGTTTCGAGTTGAATATGGAGGCACGGCTGGGTATCGACGACTTTATAGTGCGCAAGGCCTGCGTGCTGGCCGGCCAGGGTTTCACCCTGCTGCCGATGATGTACTGCGAAGAGGAACTGCAGAACGGCTCGCTGGTGCAACTGCTGCCCGAATGGTCGTTGCCCGGCGGCTGGCTGCAAGCGGTGTACCCGCATCGACGCGGGGTGATGCCGGCGGTGCGCGCGTGGATCGACCACCTGGTCGAATCGTTCAATGCCTGTGGGGAGCGGTTGTTATGAGCAAGGGAAAGATGAGCGAAGCCGACGTGGCAGCGTTCTGCCTGGCGTTGCCGGGCGCTCGAGAGGATTACAAATGGGGCGGCGTGCGGGTGTTCTCGATTGCCGGTAACAAGATGTTCGCCTTGCAGGGTTTGCGCGGCGATTCGCTGGCATTCAAGGTCGACAAGGATCTGTTCCTCGGCCATTGCGACCGCCCGGGCATTCACCCGGCGCCGTATCTGGCGCGGGCGCAGTGGATCATCATGCACCCGCCCTACCCGCTGGGTGCGGAGGAACTGCAGGGATTGCTGATGCGTTCGCATCAACTGGTGGTGAGTAAGTTGCCCAAGAAAACCCGAATCGGATTATTGCTTTGACGCCAATCCTGTAGGGGATTGGCTGATTCTCAGAACAATGAAAGCAGGTTCGCGCCGAGGAACAACTGGTCGATCCAGAACACCTGGTGCAATGCCACAATCACCCAGAACAGAATCTGAAACGACACTTTGCGCGTCTTGTGCCGGAGCACTTGCTGGGCAATCAACGCGCCCGGCCAGCCGCCGGCCAGTTCCACGGCGTGGAGAATGTTTTCCGGCGTGCGCCATGCATCGGCGCGTGCCTTGCGCTTGTCCGCCCAATACATGAAGAACGCCAGCACACTGACCACACCATAGGCGGTCAGTGGCACCAGCGAGATCCCGCGCAGCCACATCGACAGCGAACCGAACAGCGGCAACGCACAGACGATCGCCAAAACCAGCAGTTTCAGCTTCAGGTTCTGAATACTGCCGCCTGACGGACGACCCTCCGGGCGACGTGCACGGGAGTCACTCATGGTTTGGCGGCCGACCAGTCCACCCAGCCGAACTGCCAGGTCGCCAGAATCACCAGACCGAAGACAATCCGGTACCAGGCAAACGCCGCATAGCTGTGGCTGGCGATGAATTTGAGCAAGCCGCGCACGGCGATCATGGCGAAAATAAACGCCGTGACGAAGCCGATGGCGAACACCGGAACGTCCGCCGGCACAAACAGATGACGGTACTTGTAGCCCGAGTAAACGGCGGCACCGACCATGGTCGGCATGGCCAGAAAGAACGAGAACTCGGTCGCGGTCTTGCGCGACAAGCCGAACAACAGCCCGCCAATGATGGTCGAGCCAGAACGCGACGTACCGGGAATCATTGCCAGGCACTGGGCGAAGCCGACTTTCAACGCGTCTTTCCAGGTAATTTCGTCGACCGTTTCGGCATGCACTTGATGTTGACGCTTTTCCGCCCACAACATGATGAGGCCACCGATCACCAGCGCCGTCGCAACGGTGATAGGGTTAAACAGGTATTCGTGGATCAGGTCGGCAAACACCACCCCGAGCACGACGGCCGGCAGGAAGGCGATCAGCAGATTGGCGGTAAAGCGCCGTGCACTCGGTTGGGTCGGCAAGCCGATGACCACGTCGGCAATCTTGCGCCGGAACTCCCAGACCACCGCGAGAATCGCGCCGAGCTGGATAATGATGTTAAACGCCATGGCCCGTTCGCCGCCGAAATCGAGCAAATCGGCAACGATGATCTGGTGTCCGGTACTGGAAATGGGCAAAAACTCCGTAAGCCCTTCTACAACGCCTAGTATCAGTGCCTGCAAGGCCGTCCAAAGATCCATCAATCCCCCAAAGAGCGATGCACGCCGGCATGCTCCGATAGTATTTTTTGGTTCACTGCGTTCAGCGTAGCTGTTTATGGCTGTACCGATTCCGCGCGCACAGGATCTACACGAAACGGTCAAAATTCCGTGAAATATCAACTTGGATTCAGGTTTTCACGCGCGGGGCCGAAATCCTAACAGACAAGCCCTAATAGCGCTGTCGCGTTATTCGACTTGGGTCGCGTATGCCCGCCCACGAAATCGTGGTTGGATGCTGGCGGTGCTTTATTACAAGAAAAAGAATCCGGAGTGACAGCGTTATGAACAGCTTGCGCAGTGTGTCGATCAGCCGACGCTTGTGGCTCATTTTGATTGTGGCGGTGGTCATGTTGCTGACCTTGGGCGTGTTGATGCTCAAGCAGATCCACGACGACCTGTATCACGCCAAAGCCCAGAAAACCCAACACGTGGTGCAGACCGCCAGTGGCCTGCTGAGCTATTACCACGACCTTGAAACGGCCGGCACCCTGAGCAAAGAGGCCGCGCAGAAGCAGGCGCTCACCGCCATCCGTGGCTTGCGCTACGACCAGAGCGATTACTTCTGGATTAACGACCTCACGCCCGTGATGGTCATGCACCCGACCAACCCGAAACTCGAAGGCCAGAACCTCTCGGCGATCCGCGATCCGGACGGCTTTGCGGTGTTCAACGAGATGGTCGCCATCGCCCGATCCAAAGGCGCCGGCATGGTCAATTACCGCTGGCCGAAACCCGGTGCGAGCGAGCCGGTGGCCAAGACCTCCTACGTCAAACTGTTCGAACCGTGGGGTTGGGTGCTGGGCTCCGGCGTGTATATCGACGATGTTCAGGCCGAGTTTCAGGGCCAGGTGATCAAGGCGTCGGTAATCGGCCTGGTCATCGCACTGATCATGGCCATGCTGGTGATCCTTATCGCGCGCAGCATCGTTCGTCCGCTGCAGGAAACCGTGAACGCCATGGCCAACATCGCCAGCGGCGAAAGCGATCTGACCCGTAGCCTCGATACTCACGGCAAGGATGAAGTCACTGAGCTGGCGCATCACTTCAACGCGTTCACCGCCAAACTGCGCCGAGTGATCGGCGACTTGCAGGTGTCGGCCAGTGCCCTTGGCCAGTCGTCCAGCGAGCTGGGCAACGATGCCACGCAGGCGCAGCAACGTAGCCAGCAGCAGTCGCAGCAGATGGAGCTGGTAGCCACCGCGATCAACGAAGTGACCTACGGCGTGCAGGATGTGGCGAAAAACGCCGAGCATGCCGCTGCCGAAATGCGTGACGCCGAAGCACAGGCGCAACAGGGCCAGATCAACATCGACGGCAGTTTGCAGCAGATCGACCGGCTATCCGGCACCATCGACCAGGCCGTGGAGGTGATTCACACCCTCGCCGCCGAGAGTACGCAAATCGGTAGCGTGCTGGAGGTGATTCGCTCGATTGCCGAACAGACCAACCTCCTCGCCCTCAACGCCGCCATCGAAGCCGCGCGGGCCGGCGAGCAAGGTCGCGGCTTTGCCGTGGTGGCCGATGAAGTGCGCCTGCTGGCTCAGCGCACGCAGAAGTCGACCGCAGAGATCCAGTCGATGATCGAGCGCTTGCAGAATCATTCCGAGGCAGCGGTCAAGGTCATCGGCGACAGCAGCAAGGCGTCGCAGCTGACCATTGAGCAGGCCGGACTGGCTGGGGCAAGTCTGAATGCCATCGGCCAGGCCTTGCGCAATCTCAATGGCCTGAATGCCTCGATCGCCAGCGCCACCCTGCAACAGGCGCACGTGGTCGAGGACATCAATCAGAACGTGACTCAGGCGGCCGGGTTATCCCATAGCACGGCGCTGGCGGCAGAACAGTCGAGCGTGGCCAGTGTGAGGCTGGGGCAGTTGAGTGAACAACTGAACCAGTTGCTGCGCCAGTTCCGCGTCTGACCTAAATCACAATGAGGGCGTCAGCCTGTTAGCCATCAGTTGTGTCAGACACCCATTCAGTGTCTGACCTACCGCCATCGCCAGCAGGTTGGCTCCCACAGGTCTTCGTGGGGCGACGTTTAATCCGCCAACAGCGTTTTTGGGTACAATCCGCCCCCTCCTCAATTCCTCCAAGGAACCCACATGTCCGGGCTTGAACTGTTTGCCGCCGCCCTCGGCGTGATCGCCGTCTGGCTGACGGTCAAACAGAATCCATGGTGCTGGCCGATCGGGTTGGTCATGGTGCTGCTGTACAGCTGGATCTTCTATGACGTGAAGCTGTACTCGGACATGTTGCTGCAAGTGATCTACGCCGCGCTGCAAGTCTACGGCTGGTGGCAATGGACCCAGGCCGGGACGATGCACGATGGCCGTGAAGTGACACGTCTTGATCGACGTTCGCTGCTGATCGGCCTGAGCATCGGCGCCGTCGGCAGCGGGCTGCTTGGCGCCGCCATGGCCTACTGGACCGACGCTGCACAGCCGTGGCTCGACGCAGCGCTCACCGGTTTCAGCCTGGTGGCGCAACTGTGGATGGCGCAGAAACGTCTGCAATGCTGGGTGTTGTGGTTCGTGCTCGACGTGATTTTCGTCGGCCTCTTTCTTTATAAAGGCCTGTACCTCACGGCTGCCCTCTATGGGTTGTTCACGCTGATTGCGGTTCAGGGCTTTCGCGAATGGCGCGCCGACCCGGCGTTGCGCCCATGAAAGTGGTGGTGCTGACCGGCCCCGAATCCACCGGCAAGAGCTGGCTGGCAGCGGGCCTTCAACAACAGTTCGGCGGCGTGCGGGTGGACGAATATGTACGCTGGTTCATCGAGCAGAATCCGCGTGACACCCGCTTGAGCGATATTCCCCAGATCGCTCGAGGCCAGTTGCAATGGGAAGATCAGGCGCGTGCGCAACGCCCCTCGCTGCTGATTCTCGACACCCACCTGCTGAGCAATATCCTCTGGAGCCAGACGTTGTTCGGCGATTGCCCGGACTGGCTGGAACCGGAACTGCTGGCCCGGCATTACGATCTGCACCTGCTGTTGTCCCCGGAACACATCGACTGGACCGACGACGGCCAGCGCTGTCAGCCGGATCTGGACCAGCGCCTGGCGTTTTACCAAGCCACGCACAATTGGCTGCAAACCCATCATCAGCGCTATCAGGTGATTCAGGGCGATTGGGCCGGGCGTCAGGCCCAGGCCTTTGCTGCGGTGGCGGATCTACTGGCTGCCTGACCCGGCTTAACGCGCGCCTTTCCCCTGCGGGTACTCCCTGTTTTGAGGGCAAAGTGTCCGTTCCTGAAACACTCGCCCGAGTGCAAAGTGGCCGTTTCAGCGGCATTCTTCGCTTTGTCACACGAGGTGTTACACCAGTGAAACACCTCCGCGCAAACCCTTGTTCCAGAGCTTTATGGCACCAACAGACGACCTCACAGCCGGGTGGCTGTATCAGCGTTGAAACAGGTTATGTTTCATTAGCGCACACCTTTCTCACAACCCATTGAATTTAAAAAATAATTCAAAAGCGGCACAGCTTTCGCTCTCTCCTTCCCAACGCTGACAAGAGCCAGCCCACTGAAGAAGGAATTGCCGCCGTGGGGAACTTCAATAAAGGCCTGACCTGCCTTCTGCTGATTGGATCGGCAGCCAGCACATTCATCAGTTTCAACGTTCAGGCCGAAGGCAATGGCGTGATCGTTCTTAACCGCGACGTCCAGCCCATTCCCATCGGGCGCAGCGGCGGCAAAGACCCCTATCCCACCACGGTCAATGCCAACCCTTCCAGTCGAATCAATCAAGCGATGACCAGCACCGAACTCAATGACGGTGACTTTGCCAGTGTCGCCAGCGGCAGTTCGATTCGCAGCAACGTGATCACGCCGAACTCGGACATGCCCGGCATGAACGTACTGACCAACCCCAACGGCCTGCCAGGCATGAGTGGCGGACACGGCGGCGGTGGCGGCGGCACGATTTCCAACACGATCAATCGCTCGCTGAGCAGCGGTCTGGCACCGCTGACCCGCATGGCTGGAGGCCAATGAGATGAATCATTCCCTTCTGCTGCTTGCCCTTTTCGGCTGTGCCGGTGCAATGGCCGCCGATCCCGTTTCAGTGAACAACGCCGACATTCAGGACACCGGTATCCAGTACCGCGGCAACTTCAACGTTAACCAGGCCGCCGGCGACCAGATGCAACAGACCAACACCAAGGCGATCGCCATCGGCACCAATGCCAGCGCTACGACCATCGTCAGGCAAACACTTGATACACCTGCCAACCCGTCGATGAACGCCAGCACCACCATTGGCGGCAATTCTTTCAGTAATGGTAACGGGATCCTGGGTGTGAACCAGGGTGCCGGTGCCAACAACCAGATGGCCAACGTGACACGCGTCAGCATCAGTGCTGCCCCGCAGAGCGTTGACGACAGTGCCCTTTCACAACAGAACGTGGCGCTTTTACCGAGCTCAGGAGCAACTGGTACCTCATCCGGCAGTCGCCAGGTCACGACAAGTGATCAGGCCTTCACCGGCAGCCGAGGGGTAATCCAGGTGAACCAGAGTGCCGGGGTGGGGAACCGAATGGCTAACACCCTGAGCATCCGGGTCGCAGACTGACCCAAACAACAAAAGCAGTGCAATTAGAAAGTACCAACACTTAACCAACTAATAAGCACGATGGAGAAACACCATGAAACCTACAATGGCTCTCAAACCACTGGTTTTCGCACTTGCAGCAGTGATGGCAATCGCAGCACAGGCAGGCGGTCGTGATGACGATCATGGTAACGGGCACGGCAATGGTCATGGCAACCATGAACCAAAAGGCCCTACCCTGGAACAACTTCTGCAAATCGGCGCCGGCGCTGGTGCTGCCGTACTCGACACGCAGAACAGCGATGGCAACCTGGTTGGCAACCAAGGCACCAAAAATGATGCCTCCGTTCGCGACTCCGCCAATGGCACCAACGGCAACGTCGGCATGAACAACACCGCCGGGGATGGCAACCAACAAGACAACGCCGCTGCACTGGCAACTGCCGACGAAAGCTTCATCTTCGGCAGTGCCGTGTCCGTTTCCAGCGCGACTCAGGTCAACAACAACAACGCGGTTGCCAACTACTCCACAACCAACAATGCCAGCCTCAACAACGTGGGTAACGGTGGTTCCGGCAACATCGGTGTGAACAACAGTGCCGGCAACTTTAACCAACAGAAAAACAACCTGGCCATCGCTGTATCCGGTGGTCGTGTAGCTAACGCTGCTGCCGCTGCCAACCAAAGCTCCACTGGGTTGACTGTGTCCAACAACGGCACTCAAACCTACAAAACCGATACTCTGAGAGGCACCTTCACCGCTGCCGGCGCATTCGTGGCAGCTGGCAAAGCGACCATCGAAGGCGACAAAGGCCATGGTGGTGGCGGTTATGGCGACAACGACCGTGGTAATGGCGGCTACGGCGGCAGCAAAGATCAGAAAGCGACCTTTGAAGCTGTCGGCATCTTCGGTCTCGCTGGTGTAACCACGCAACAAGTGCTGACCCCAGACGGCTGGAAAAACCCTGTGACCAACAATGCAAACATCTCCAACGTTGGTAACAACTTCTCCGGCAACGCTGGTTACAACAACGCCGCAGGTGTTGGCAACCAACAAAGCAACTCGCTGTCCATCGCTGCAGGTTGCAAAGCCTGCATGTAATCGCGATCGAAACGAAAGCCCCGGAAACGGGGCTTTTCCTCAGTCCGCAAAGGCGTATCGATCATGCGTAAAACTGCCCTTTTCGCTCTGCTTTGTGTCTGTGGCCTGACTCAGGCCGGTCAGATGCCCGTGGCTGCCCTGCCCGGTGGCACGCTGATCTACAAGGACGTGCAAAGCATTCGTGAGCGCAAGTTTGCCGACATTGTCGAACAGAAAACCGATTTCAGCTGCGGCGCTGCCGCCCTGGCAACGGTGTTACGCCAGGCCTATTGGCTCGACGTCGATGAGGAGCACATCATCAAAGGCATGCTGGTCAACGCAGACCAGGACCTTGTTCGTACTCAAGGGTTTTCCATGCTCGACATGAAGCGCTACATAGAAAGCATCGGCATGCGCGCCAGGGGCTACAAGATCCCACCGGAAAAACTCGACGCTGTAACCATCCCGGTGGTGGTACTGATGGAAATTCGCGGCTACAAGCATTTCGTCGTGCTGCAGCGTTCGGACAAGGATTGGGTTTACATCGGAGACCCGGTACTCGGCCATAAACGCTACAAACATGATGACTTTGTCAAAGGTTGGAACGGCATCGTTTTCGCCATCGTCGGTCCCGGATATGACAAGGCCAACGCCTTGCGTAGCCCTCCTGTACCGCTGACGGCCAAGAACAAGCTAGATGGCTTCAACCCGGTCAAAGATGCTGAATTGATGGACTTCGGGTTCATACAGAGCGACTTCTTTTAATCGCCGATTATAAAGAATGGGGCTGGATGTCCCGGGAGCAGCAAATGAAAACCTCATACTGGCTGGCCGCCGCCTGCCTGGCAGCGAGCGCGTCAGGCTATGCCAATGCAGGATTCAAACCTATCGAGATACAGGACAAGGAGTTGTCCGAACTACGTGGTCGTTACGTCATGCCGGGGCGGATTATCAGCTTCGGCATTGTCATGAGCAGTACCTGGCGCAACGCCAGTGGCGATCTGATCGGGGCTTCGACCTCGATGCAACTTCAAGCTGCAACGGTAAAACCTGAATTCTATGTGCAAACGATCAAGGAGCACGGCAACGGCAGCACCCTCGCGACGGGTACCGGCACGATCTCCGGTGGCGCCGGCCTCAACAGCAGCCAGGGCGTGACCCAGAGCGTACGCGCCGCCGGCGACGGCAACACCGCCAATAACAATGTCGCCATCAATGTAAAAGAAGCCAACACCCCTCCACCACTGGCGCCCGCACAAGGCCAGGCCCTCATGGCCGGGCAGACCATCGGTGCCAGCAACGCCGCCGGCAGCGTCGCCGTTTCGGCCTCCGGCAGTGGCGTGCAGATGGCGATCCAGGCCTCGGGAAACCAGGGCACGGCGCTGCAACAAGTCGCTCAGGGTGGCCTGCTGCAGAACACGCGCTTGCTGGGCAGTGCCAACGTGGTCAACAACATGACTCAACTCAACGTCGTCCTGAACAATAACGGTATGAGCGCCGGTGCACTGGACTGCAACCTGACTCAACTCAGGGCACTACGCAATATCGGATATTGAACTACGCTGAGTCTCGATCATTGGGCTTAAAGGGACGGCTTATTCATGTATCGATCAGTATCACTGCGTGCCGCTGTATGTTTGAGCACACTTCTACCTGCAGCAATGCTGCAAGCGGCACCGGACGCCGACGTAGAGGCCCTGAAACAAGAGCTTCTGGAGCTGAAGCAACGCTACGAAGTACAACAAAAGGCCCTGGCGGTGCTCGAACAACGGGTCCGCCAGGTCGAAGACCAGCCGGCGGCACCGCAACCGAAACGTCTGGCCAAGTCGCCGTCTGACATGAAAGGCAATCCCAAAGTGGCTACCGGTACCGGTGCCGCCGCAGCGTCGGGGGGCGCGGCTGGGGGCAGTGGTGCTTCTTACGGGCAATCGCTGGCAGACGATTCGCAACCGGCACAGAGTGTGTCCAACCTGTACGACGAGGCCAGCGGCTTCTTCGGCGGGGGCAAATTCAGCGTTGAAACCGGCATCACCTATTCGCGCTACGACACCCGTCAGTTGATCCTCAACGGCTTCCTGGCACTGGACTCGATCTTTCTCGGCAACATCAACCTGGACCGGATCAAGGCCGACACCTGGACCCTCGACCTCACGGGTCGCTACAACTTCGACAACCGCTGGCAGTTCGACCTGAACGTGCCGGTGGTCTACCGCAGTTCGACTTATCAGTCCGGCGGCGGCAATGGCGGCGCATCTAACGTCACCACCGAACAGGACGTTGATCGCGATCCAACCATCGGCGACGTCAACTTCGGCATCGCCTACAAGTTCCTCGACGAGTCGGTCAACACGCCGGATGCCGTAGTCACCTTGCGCGTCAAGGCGCCTACCGGCAAGGATCCGTTCGGGATCAAACTGCGCCAGACCGACGCCAACTCCAACCTGTTCGTGCCGGACACCCTGCCGACGGGCAACGGCGTCTGGTCGGTCACGCCGGGGATCTCGCTGGTCAAGACGTTCGATCCGGCCGTGCTGTTCGGCAGCTTGTCCTACACCCACAACCTGGAGGAATCGTTTGACGACATCAGCTCCACCGTCAACCAGAAAAACCCGGGCAAGGTGAAGATCGGCGACAGCTTCCAGATCGGCGCCGGTGTCGCGTTTGCGCTGAACGAGAAGATGAGTATGTCGTTCTCGATGTCTGACCTGGTGCAGCGCAAGAGCAAGCTGAAACAGGATGGCGGCGATTGGCAATCGGTGGTGTCCAGCGACGCCAACGCCGGTTACTTCAACGTCGGCATGACCATTGCAGCCACCGACAACCTGACCATTGTTCCAAACCTGTCGATCGGTCTGACCGACGATGCCCCGGACTTTTCCTTTAGCCTGAAATTCCCGTACTACTTCTAAAGCCACAGCAAAAGATCGCAGTCTGCGGCAGCTCCTACAGAGATTACACATCTCTCATGCAGGAGCTGCCGCAGGCTGCGATCTTTTGATCTTCGGCGTCTAGCGAATCTGGTGTTTATGCAGCAGGCGATAAAACGTCGGCCGTGAAACCCCCAGTACCTTGGCCGCAACGCTCAGGTTATCGCTATGCCGGTTCAACACATCGCACAGCGCCTGGCGTTCGGCGCGAGTCTTGTAATCTTCCAGGGTGCCCATCGGCGTGGCGATCGAGTGCTGGCTGATCAGTCCCAGATCGCGGGCTTCAATCTGCCGGCCTTCAGCGAGCACCAGACCGCGACGCACGCGGTTGGCCAGTTCCCGCACATTGCCTGGCCAGTCATGCTTGCCCATCGCGATCAACGCATCTTCGCTGAAACTGCGCGGGCGTCGGCCGGTTTCGTGGCTGTAGAAGTGGGAAAAGTGGTTGGCCAGCATTGACAGATCGCCGTGGCGTTCGCGCAACGGCGCCGTGACCACTTGCAGCACGTTGAGGCGGTAATACAGGTCCTCGCGAAAGCGTTTTTTCTCGATAGCGGCTTCGAGATCAACGTGGGTCGCCGCCAACACCCGGACGTCGACCGGGATCGGCTGACTGCCGCCCACGCGTTCGATGTGTTTTTCCTGCAGGAAGCGCAACAGATTGGCTTGCAATTCCAGCGGCAGGTCACCGATTTCATCGAGAAACAGCGTGCCACCGTTGGCCGCTTCGATGCGCCCGACCTTGCGCTGATGCGCGCCGGTGAAGGCGCCTTTCTCGTGACCGAACAGCTCGGACTGAATCAAGTGCTCGGGTATCGCCCCGCAGTTGATGGCCACAAACGGTTTGCTGTGACGCTGAGACTGACGGTGCAAGGTGCGCGCGACCAGTTCTTTACCGGTACCGCTTTCGCCGCGAATCAAGACCGGCGATTCGGTCGGTGCCAGTTTGCTGAGCAACTTGCGCAGCTCGCGGATCGGTTTGCTGTCACCCAGCAATTCGTGTTCGGGCTGGTCGACATGAATCGTCCCCTGCCCGCGCAAGCGCGCCATGCCGAAGGCGCGGCCAAGAGTGACCTGGACCCGCGACACATCGAACGGCAAGGTGTGGAAATCGAAGAACCATTCACAAACGAAGTCGCCGACGTTCTGCAGCCGCAAAACTTCCTGATTCAGCACGGCAATCCATTCGGTGCCACTGCGGCTGATCAGTTCCTTGACGGCTTCGGGTCGCTCGAGGTGAAAAGGCTGCAAGCGCAGCAAGCCGACATCACAACTGCGGTCGGCAGCATTTTCCAGGGTACAGCTGTCGACATCCCACCCTACCGCGCGTAAACCGGGCAATAATCGGTGACAGTCGTCGCAAGGATCGACCACCAGTAAACGTCGTAACGCGGGCGCTTCGCTCATGACTGTTCCTTGGCGCCAAATTTTAGGAAAAGGTTTTAAAAACAGTCATTTGGCAGACCTGGCTGTAACATTAGCAAGAATTTGACAGGACCTTGTATCGTTTGCTTATAGGCGTACAAGCGAACTAGTTATAAGCAGCGGCTTTGTTAGTTAGCTATCGACTGATTTGTGCCATGAAGCTTTCATCCAGCTTACAAAAGCACTCATAAAACCAGCGATATGAAAGAAAGTTGAAATTTCTTTGTGGCATGTGTGACCTGTCAGAGGGTTGCGTGCATCAGTACAAGTAACCAGCCGAACGGTAAGCCCAACCGACGGCATATCACTTGATTGGGCACTACAGAGAGAAGACCCCATGACCGCCCCGCTCCGTATCAACGAAGCTCTTTTGATTGCCAACCACGCCTTTAAACCTTTTCAATGCGTGGCCTGGGCTCCACAAGACGGCAATGGCGAACTGAGCCTGACCGTTATCGACCGCACCAACTCGCACATCGGCCGCAAACAGATTCCGAGCAGCGCCTACTCCGACCCGGCCCAACTCGAGCAACTGCTGCAACAGGCTCGCGCCGAACTGAGCGAAGAAGGTTACATGCTGCAATCCTGGTCGATGCCACATTGATAGCGGGATGATGCGGATAACTTTTCAGTTATCCGCACGCTTCCTGTTAGTTGCCATAGCGATTTAATTTCGCGTACGCCTGTACAACTTTTGCAACGGCTTCAAGCGTAACTGCTTGGCATGCTTGCTATTGGTTCAAAAAGACACTGTTCTGGCACAGTGTGACCCTCCACCTGTTAGTTCTTACAGTTGTACTTCCTGCTGTTCAGGGATTGAATGTTCCGCTCATGCAGTTTGCCGGCCGGCTCGCGGCGTTGGTCAACTCGCAAGGAGAAGCGTGCATGTCCAGCCTGAACGCCTATGCCCTCCCGACGTTATCGAATAATGCCGGTCAACTCGACAAGACATTCGCTGGCAGCGGTGTCGCTCAGGTGTACTTTGCCGGCAGCCTGTCCAGCCTGACACAGGGTGTCGCACTGGATGCCCAAGGCCGAATCCTTGTGGCGGCGAAAGTCGGCATCGCCGAAGGCAGCCGCTTCGGCCTGGCACGATTGCTCGCCGATGGCTCCGCCGATCTGACCTTCGGTCATCAGGGCAGCGTGATCGACGCGTTTGCCTCAGGCTTCGAAGCCTCCGCCAGCAAAGTGCAGACGCTGCCTGACGGGCGCATCCTGTTGGCCGGTCTGCATTATGAAAACAGCCATCGCACCTTGCCCGCCCTCGCCTTGTTCGATACCCACGGTCATCTGCAGCAGTCCTTCGGCGATAACGGCCGGCAAATTGTCCGTCTGCCAGGCGAGTTGTCCATGGGCACCCGCGACAGCTGGCTGCCACCGGGCGTACCGGGCGCCGAGGCCTGCGACTTCGCGGTCCAGCCAGACGGGCATATCCTGCTGATCGCCAATCATCACTTCGAACTCGCCGACCATGCCGGCATATTGATCCGCCTCAAGCCCGACGGGCGCCTGGACCAGTCGTTCAACGGTCGTGGCTTCGTCATGATCCGGCATCTCTTGCTCAATACCTGGCTCAGTAGCCTGCTGCTGCAGGACGACGGACGTATCGTGGTCGCCGGCTCCATCGACTTTCCTCAGGAAGGCCTGCTGGCGCGTTACCTGCCCGATGGTCGTCTGGACGAGCGTTTCGCAGTGGACGGCTTCCTTGCATTCAAGGCCCACGGCAAAAGTGCACTGGTCAGTCAGGTGCTTGAATCCGCCGAAGCGCTGCATTGTTTCGGCAGCAGCCGCGATCCGATCCGTTGCCTGGCGCTCAGCCTGCACACCAACGGACGCCCCGACCAGCACCACAACGCCGGCTTGCCACAGCTGCTGGAAATCGGCTCCAGCGGTTGTCAGTGGAGCGCGGCGCAGCGCATGGCCGACGGCCGTCTGATAGCGGTTGGCGCGACCATTGGCGGGTTCGAGGCTGATTTCATCGTCGCCCGCTACTGCCCTGACGGTCATCTCGATCCGAGTTTCGGTGAAGGTCGCGGCTGGTTGCGCACGCGCCTGGGCCGCAGCCTGGACACCGCCAATTCGCTGGCCGTGCAGGCGGATGGCGCTCTCCTCGTCGGCGGTTATTCGCTGGATGGCAACTACCGGGCAATGGTTGCGCGATACCTCAATCAGTAATGCCCCCTTCGGCAGCGCCTACGGTATTGAGGAACGTGTTTCGCCATTCACGACTTGAACTTGTCAGACACATCCGGCAACTTGCTCGCTTCTAAATACAAGGAGCAACCGATGTCCGGTTCAATGGCCCAGGCGTTCGCGCATAATTTTCTCGGGCACTCGCCACGCTGGTATAAGGCGACCATCGTCGGATTCCTGATTCTCAACGCCCTCGTGCTGTTCACGGTGGGTCCGGTCGCCGCAGGCTGGTTGCTGGTGATCGAGTTCATCTTCACCCTCGCCATGGCGCTCAAGTGCTATCCGCTGATGCCCGGCGGCCTGTTGCTGATCGAAGCGCTGTTGTTGAAGATGACCACCGCGCAGGCGCTTTACGATGAACTGGTGCACAACTTTCCGGTAATCCTGCTGCTGATGTTCATGGTGGCGGGCATCTACTTTATGAAGGATCTGTTGCTGTTCCTGTTCTCGCGACTGTTGCTCGGCGTGCGCTCGAAAGCGATCCTCGCGCTGATGTTCTGCTTTTTGTCGGCGTTTCTGTCGGCGTTTCTCGATGCCTTGACCGTGACGGCGGTGATCATCAGCGCCGCAGTGGGCTTTTATTCGGTGTATCACCGCGTCGCCTCAGGCAATGACCCGCGTCAGGACAGTGAGTTTGGCGACGACCAGAACCTGCCGAAGCTGCATCACGAAGATCTGGAACAGTTTCGTGCGTTTCTGCGCAGCCTGTTGATGCACGGCGCGGTCGGCACCGCACTGGGCGGCGTGTGCACGCTGGTCGGTGAGCCGCAGAACCTGTTGATCGGCCATGAGATGGGCTGGCACTTCGGCGAGTTCTTCCTGAAAGTCGCGCCGGTGTCGCTGCCGGTGCTGGCGGCGGGTCTGGTGACCTGTGTGTTGCTGGAGAAGCTGCGCTGGTTCGGTTACGGCACGCTGCTGCCTGATAACGTGCGCGCCGTCCTGGCCAACTACGCCGCCGAAGACAACGCCGAGCGCACGGCGCGCCAACGCGCTGCACTGTTGGTGCAAGGTGCCGCGGCGCTGATTCTGATCGGTTGTCTGGCGTTTCACGTGGCGGAAGTCGGTCTGATCGGCTTGATGGTGATCGTGCTGATCACCGCGTTTACCGGGATCACCGACGAGCATCGTCTAGGCAGTGCATTCAAGGACGCGATGCCGTTTACCGCGTTGCTGGTGGTGTTTTTTGCGGTGGTGGCGGTGATTCACGACCAACAACTGTTCGCACCGCTGATTGAGTGGGTGCTGGCGCTGCCGGCCGATCAGCAACCCGGCATGCTGTTCATTGCCAACGGCCTGTTGTCAGCGATCAGTGACAACGTGTTTGTCGCCACCATCTACATCACCGAAGTGAAACAGGCTTTCCTCGCCGGCCACATGAGCCGCGAGCATTTCGAGACGCTGGCGATTGCGATCAACACCGGCACCAACTTGCCGAGCGTGGCGACGCCCAATGGCCAGGCGGCGTTCCTGTTCCTGCTGACGTCGGCGATTGCACCGCTGGTGCGCCTGTCGTACGGGCGGATGGTGTGGATGGCGTTGCCGTATACCTTCGTGATGGGGCTGCTGGGCTGGTATGCCGTGAGCTACTGGCTGTAATCACAGCGAATAATCTGTAGGAGCGAGCCTGCTCGCTCCTACAGTTGTTTTTGCGTTTGTTCAGCGCGGGAGGATGTATCTCTCGATGGCCTGCGCCACGCCATCCTCGGTGTTCGGCGCTGTCACCACATCGGCCTGCCGCTTCACCGCTTCTTCCGCCTGCCCCATGGCAATCGACAGTCCGGCACACTGGAACATCGCCGGGTCGTTACCGCCATCACCAATCGCAGCAGTGTGTTCCAGCGCAATACCAAGATGCGCGGCAATGGTCGCCAGCGCGCTGCCCTTGTTGGCTTCCAGCGCCGTTACGTCCAGATACACCGGTTGCGAACGGGAGACCTGCGCCATGCCGTTAACCTTCTCCTGCAGACGCGCCTCAAGCTCGATCAGCAGATCCGTGTTGTGGCTGGTGGCGACAATCTTGTCGATGCGCTCCAGGTACGGCTCGAAACTCTCGACCACCACCGGCGGATAACCGAGGCCGTGTTGTTCGCGCGGCACCATCGGGCCGTGAGGATCCTTGAGCAGCCAGTCGCCACCGCTGAACACCCAGATTTCCACATCCGGCTGATCGGCGAACGTTGCCAGGGCAATCAACGCCGTCGGCGCTGGCAGGTAATGCGCCACCAGCAAGCTGCCGTCAGGATTGACGAGGGTGCCGCCATTAAACGCCGCGGTCGGCAGATCGACGCCCAAGGCTTCGATCTGCTGCAACATGGCCTTCGGCGGGCGCCCGGTCGCCAGGCTGAACAACACGCCGGCCTCGCGCAACGAGCGCACGGCGTCAATGGTGCGCTGGCTCAGGCTGTGATCAGGCAGCAACAGCGTGCCATCCATGTCGCTGAGCAAAAAGCGGATCGAGTGACTCATCCCAGACCATGCCAGACGCGACCATCGCGAGTCAGCAGATCATTGGCGGCTTGCGGGCCATCTTCACCGGCGGCGTAGGTCTGCACGCTCGCGTCCTGCTGCCAGGCGTCGAGGAACGGTTGCACGGCGCGCCAGCCATTCTCGATGTTGTCGGCACGCTGGAACAGGGTCTGGTCGCCGGTCAGGCAGTCGTAGATCAGCGTCTCGTAACCGGTCGACGGCTGCATCTCGAAGAAATCCTTGTAGGCGAAGCCCAGTTCGATATTGGCCATGTTCAGCGCGGGTCCCGGGCGTTTGGCCAACAGGTCGAACCACATGCCTTCGTTGGGCTGGATCTGGATACGCAGGTAGGTCGGCTGCAGTTCGTCGACCTCGGTGTCACGGAACTGCGCGTACGGTGCCGGTTTGAAGCAAATGACGATCTCGGTGTCGCGCACGCTCATGCGCTTGCCGGTGCGCAGGTAAAACGGCACGCCGACCCAGCGCCAGTTGTCGATCATGACTTTGAGCGCGACATAGGTTTCCGTGGTGCTGTCCGGGGCAACGTTGGCTTCCTGGCGATAACCGTTCAACGCCTTGCCGTCGATTTCGCCGGCGCTGTACTGGCCTCGCACCGAATTGGCTCGCGCCTCGTCGACGGTCCACGGGCGAATCGCCCCGACCACTTTGGCCTTCTCGCCACGCACCGCATCGGCACCGAACGCGGCCGGCGGCTCCATGGCAACCATCGCCAGCAACTGGAACAGGTGATTGGGCACCATGTCGCGCAGTGCGCCGGTGTGCTCGTAAAAACTGCCACGGGTTTCAACGCCGACGGTTTCGGCGGCGGTAATCTGCACGTGGTCAATGTAATGGTTGTTCCAGAACGCTTCGAACAAGCTGTTGGAGAACCGGCTGACCAGAATGTTCTGCACGGTTTCCTTGCCCAGGTAATGGTCGATCCGGTAGATCTGCTTCTCGGACATCACCTTGAGCAAACAGGCGTTCAGCGCTTCGGCGGTTTGCAGGTCGGAGCCGAACGGCTTCTCGATCACCACCCTTCTGAACGCTTCTGGAGTTTCTTCAAGCAAACCGGCGCTGCCCAGTCGGCGCACCACTTCACTGAAGAAACGCGGCGCGGTGGCCAGGTAGAACACCGCATTGCCGGTGCCGCTGTCGGCAATTTTCGCCGCCAGCGCGGAATAAGTGCTGTCGTCCAGGAAATCACCCTGGACGTAGCTGATACCTTTGGCGAGCTTGGCCCACAAGGCCGGATCCAGCATCTGATCGCCCTTGCCGACCTTCGCCGCCACTTCGGTACGGATGAAGTCTTCGAGCTTTTGCGCGAAGGCTTCATCGGTAATGGCGTTGTGGTCAACGCCGACGATCCGCAGATTTTCGTCAAGCAAGCCGTCGCGACTGAGGTTGTACAGCGCCGGCATCAGCAAGCGCTTGACCAGGTCGCCGTGGGCACCGAACAGAAACAGCGTGGTCGGTGGTGCGGGTTCTGCCTTGGATTTTCTGCGGATCGTATGGGTCATTTCTTCGGTATCTCCACGTGGCCGCCGAAGCCGAAGCGCTGGGCCGAAAGAATCTTGTCGCCAAAAGTGCCCTGGCCGCGTGAGCGGTAGCGCGAGAACAGCGAGTTGGACAGCACCGGGACCGGCACCGCTTGTTCCATGGCAGCCTCGATGGTCCATTGGCCTTCGCCGCTGTCCGCTACCGAACCGGAGAAGCCGTCAAGCTTAGGATCGCTTGCCAGCGCATCAGCGGTCAGGTCGAGCAACCACGATGAAACCACGCTGCCACGGCGCCAGACTTCGGCGATGTCGGCCACGTTCAGATCGAAACGCTGATCTTCCGGCAGACGTTCGCTGGACTTGGTCTTGAGGATGTCGAAGCCTTCGGCGAAGGCCGCCATCATGCCGTACTCGATACCGTTGTGGATCATCTTCACGAAATGCCCGGCACCGGCAGGACCGGCGTGGATATAGCCGTGCTCGGCGCGGTGATCCTCGGACTTGCGGTCCTTGGTGCGCGGAATGTCGCCCATGCCCGGCGCCAGTGCGGCGAACAGCGGATCGAGACGCTGCACGGTTTCGGCGTCGCCGCCGATCATCATGCAGTAACCGCGTTCCAGGCCCCAGACGCCGCCGGAGGTGCCGACGTCAATGTAGTGCAGGCCCTTCTCGGCCAAGGCCTTGGCGCGGCGAATGTCATCTTTATAGTTGGTGTTGCCGCCGTCGATGATGGTGTCGCCGGCTTCGAGCAAAGTGCTCAGGGTGTTGATGGTGTCTTCGGTCGGCGCGCCGGCCGGCAGCATGACCCAGACCGCGCGCGGTTTGGCCAGGCCGGCAACCAGTGCCGGCAAGTCGGCGACGCCGGTGGAGCCCTCGGCGACCAGGTTGTCGATGAAAGCGGTATTGCGGTCGTAAACAACGGTGGTGTGACCGTTGAGCATCAGACGCCGCGCAATATTGCCGCCCATGCGGCCCAGTCCAATAATCCCGAGTTGCATGTGCTGATGCTCCTTACTACAAATAAATGTGTGTCATTGGTTATAGCCCAACGCGACTGATGGAGGTTAGTCCAGAGCGTTGCGATGAAGTTTCCGGGCATTGTGCCCGATCCAGACTGATAACGCCCCGAATCCTGCCGAAGACACACCGACCATGAAAAATAAAAAAGTTCCATTCACAGGCAAAAGAAATCAAAATCGGCGCCGATAGTAAGAGAGCACCTCGAAACCGGGGGCTACTTACAGTTGAGACACGCCATTTGCGAGGTGAGCAATGGGCACAGTACACACAGCAATGCCGCCACAAACCCTGTACGTGACAATCCGTCGCGATGAATTGCGTCAGTTGAAAGACGAGCGCGACCAGTTGAAGCAGGAACTGGCCCAACTGCAGATGGCCCACGGCCTGCAGTCGAAACCGGTGCCGGTCGTTCAGCGTCACCCACACGCCTGATCCCTCTTTTCTCGGGAACCGTCACCGCGGTTCCCTACGCTCTACCCCCGGCCGCTTTCGCCAACTCACAAAACTTTCACATTCTCTTCGTAATACTCCGCCTCCATTCTGGCCGTACCTTCGCGTATGGCCTTCGTTCGTCGGCTTCATGAATGTCCCGGCGGTGGTTGTAAACGAGTCAGCTGGAGCGCCGAATGGCATTGTTCAAACGCAGCAAAACGACTGCGACAGGTTTCGACTGGGCCGGTTTTATCTGGCTGTTTGTATTCTTCTGGTATTTTTCCGGCATCACCCAACTGCTGATCCAGATCACCGGCACCTCCGGCTTCAGCGGGTTCCGCCAAGCGTTCTTCACCAGCGCGCTCTGGCTGGCACCGATGCTGCTGTTCCCCAAGCGCACGAAACTGCTGGCCGCCTTGATCGGCCTGGTGCTGTGGGCCTGTTCGATGGCCAGTCTGGGCTACTTCTTCATCTATCAGCAGGAATTCTCCCAGAGCGTCATCTTCATCATGTTCGAGTCGAACGTGTCCGAAGCCGGCGAATACATGACTCAGTATTTTGCCTGGTGGATGGTGGTCGCGTTCCTCGCCCATACCGCGTTCGCCTATTTCCTGTGGACTCGCCTGCGTCCGGTGTACATGCCTCGTGGTCGCGCTCTGGTGGCGGCCGTCGCCATCGTCATCGCCGTGGTCGGCTACCCGCTGGTCAAACAGACGATGCGCATGGGCTCCTTCGCGCAAGGCTTCGAGAAATTCGAAACCCGCATCGAGCCAGCCGTGCCTTGGCAGATGGCCGTGGCCTATCACCGTTATCTGGATACCCTCGCCGACATGCAGGGCATGCTGCACAACGTGAGCAAGATCCCGCCGCTGAAAAACCTCAAGGATGCCTCGGCCGATCAGCCGAAGACCCTGGTGCTGGTGATCGGCGAATCGACCAACCGTCAGCGCATGAGCCTTTACGGCTATCCGCGTAAAACCACGCCGGAACTGGACAAGCTCAAGGATCAGTTGGCGGTATTCGATAACGTCGTCACCCCGCGCCCCTATACCATCGAGGCGTTGCAGCAGGTGCTGACCTTCGCTGACGAAGAACACCCGGATCTGTACCTGACGACGCCGTCGCTGGTCAGCATGATGAAACAGGCCGGTTACAAGACCTTCTGGATCACCAACCAGCAGACCATGACCAAGCGCAACACCATGCTCACGACCTTCTCCGAACAGGCCGACGAGCAGGTGTACCTGAACAACAACCGCAACCAGAACGCCGCCCAGTACGACGGCGACGTGATCGAGCCGTTCAACAAGGCCCTGAACGATCCGGCGCAGCGCAAATTGATCGTCGTGCACCTGCTCGGCACTCACATGAGCTACCAGTACCGCTATCCGCCGAGCTTCGACAAGTTCCAGGATCGCAACGGTGTACCGGCCGGTGTGCGTGACGACCAGGTCCCGACCTACAACAGCTACGATAACGCCGTGCTGTACAACGATTTTGTCGTGTCGAGTCTGATCAAGGATTACGCAAAGTCCGATCCGAACGGCTTCCTGCTGTACCTGTCGGACCACGGTGAAGACGTGTTCGACTCGGTCGGCCACAACACCCTGGGGCGTAACGAAAACAAGCCGACCGCACCGATGTACACCATTCCGTTCATGGCCTGGGCTTCGCCGAAATGGCGCGAGAACCATGACTGGAACTTCGCGGCGGACCTGGATCGTCCTTACAGCAGCTCGCACCTGATCCACACCTGGGCCGACATGGCCGGGCTGAACTTCGATGAGCTGGACCGCAGCAAGAGCCTGGTCAGTGACAGTTTCAAGGCTCGCCCTTTGCTGATCGGCGATCCGTATCAGACGGAACAGCGCTCGCTGATCGACTTCAGCCTGATGAAGCCGAAAAAAGCCGATCCCGCCCCGGCGGATATCGTCCAGAAGTAACCCGAAAAAAGGGGCCGAAACCGGCCCCTTTTTCATGCTCGCAGCCCCCGCCCTCTCCTGCGCCTTACCCCTCCCGTCAACGGTGTTAACCCCGAGTTAATTAACCGCCCACAGACTCAGTCCCGAGTTCTGTTTCATGGATGAACGGCTCCGACTTGTTCAGTAGGAGGCACCATGAAAATCACCACCGTATTACTTGCCGGGCTGCTTGCCCTCGGATCAGCCAGCGCCTTTGCCGAAGGCGGCGCCGAGCGCATGCGTCACTACTTCGACCACTTCCCGGTCCACACCACGCAAAGCGCGCAGGCGAACGACGCCGACGCCAGAGAGATTCGCGTTCCCGCCGATCAGACGGCGCAAGCCACCGAGTCTTATCGCAACTGAGGTTTACCGAGCAACCGATGGACCTCCCGTGGCTCCGCTCTGGCCCGGGAGAAGACAGTTGGGCGCCCATGGCGGGCGCCTTTTTTTATGCCTGCAGAGTCTTGATCCAGAACAGCATGCGCCCGTGATCGGGGTTGAACATGCCCGGCGTAAAACCGAACTTGCTGTAGGCATTCTGGGCTACGGCGTTGCCTTCCAGCACTTCCAGGGTGATCTTGCAGCAGCCACGCTGGCGGGCGATTTCCTCGACCTTGCGCAGCATTTTCTGGCTCAGCCCCAGACCGCGAAACTGACTCACCACTGCCACGTCATGCACGTTGACCAGTGGCTTGCAGGCGAACGTGGAAAATCCTTCGAAGCAGTTCACCAACCCGGCCGGCTCACCGCCCACGAACGCCAGCACGCTGAAGGCGTGCGGACGGCGGGCAAGTTCTGCGGGCAATCGACGCAGCAAGTCGGGATCGAGTGGCTGACCACCACCCATCGGGTCTTCGGCGTAATGATTGAGCACAATGCCGATGGCTTCGGCGTGCAGTGGATTGCTGTAACTGGCCTGAAGTACAAGAATTTCTGCGGAATCCATTTCCATCCCCAAACACATGATGAGCCCCGGCACGCAAAGGGCGGGCTGAAAGGCTGACTCGACCTTAACGCGGACGTGTGCAGGTCGGCAATTATAAAAAACCAAAGATTCGGCAGCGCCTGCACCGTGTGACCTGCAAGCACTGCCGCATGCGCCGATCTTGGGCTTTGTGCCGTGCCATTCAATGGCCCCAGATCAGTTCTTCCGTCCACCCCAGTTCGGCAAAGTCCTGCGCCCGCAGCCGGGCCTCACCGGCGCAGAAAAACTCGTCCAGCTGCGGCGGCTTGACCGATGTACCACTGAGCATCGCATGCACCTGGCCGCGATGATGAATCTGGTGTTCGTACAGATGCGACAGCAGGCGCAAGCGGCTGTCGTGCTGCGGCGTGTCGCGGGCGATGGTGACGATCCGGCCGAGATCGGCATCGCGCAGTTGTTCGCAATAGGCGATCAGGCGCCGGTCAACGTGGGTCTGCTCCTCATGCAGTGCTGCGGCGTCGGTGAAGGGCTCGTCCTGATTGAAAAACACGTAGCAATCGGGATGCGGCTCGGCGCCTCGTAGCTCACGTTCCAGCGCATCGACGTAAAACCAGTCGCAGGTGAGGATGTGATTGAGGGTCAGACGAATGCTCGGGAAGAAGCTCACTCGCGGCGCTGCCAGCTCGGTGTCGGGCAGTTGCGACCAGGCCTTGGCCAGGCGGTGATTGGCCCAGGCATTCTGATAGGCCTGGGTCAGCAGATGGTGGGACAGCGGTTGCGGCATGATTGCGCCCTCCTCACTTCAGGCTTCGGCGAAGCGTTGCAACTGCATCTCCTGCAAGCGACTGAGGGTGCGGCGGAACGGAAACTCCAGATAACCCTCGGTATACAACGCGTCCATGGGCACCTGTGCCTCGACAAACAGCGGCACCTTGCGGTCGTAGCACTCGTCGACCAGCGCGATGAAGCGCCGCACACCGTCGTCATGAACCGACAATTGCGGCAGCTCACGGTCGCCCGCCACGACCCGCTCGGCTCCGTCCTCGGTACCGCGGGCGATGCGCCCCTCGCGTTTGCGAGCGCTGAGGTTCGGCACGTCGCCCAACAGAATAGCCCGATAGTTGTCGCACAGCGCGATGAAATCCATCGCGGCAAAAGGCTGCTCGCAGAGGTCGGCGTAGCGGCACCAGAGCACGCTCTCGCTGGCCTGCACCACGTCCAGAACACGATGACCAACCGCCACCGGTTCCGGATGGGCCGTTTGCCCGGCCGTCAGGGCTTGAAAGACATCGCCCAAGGCGCTGGCCGAGCCAGGCGTGGCGACAAA